>NZ_JBANCF010000007.1:0-150719 GCF_038742595.1 Aequorivita flava
TCAATGGCAACCTTGGTCTTAAAAGCAATTGTGAATTTTCGTTTCGTTCGTTTCATATTCATAAGTTTAAAGTTAAAAATTTTCAACTTAACTTATGGTCCGAATTTAAGGGAGTATTACATATCAAAGGGGAATCGATGCGCAAAAAAATGAAAAATAAATATTAAATTTAACCACAAATGAATCGATTTTGAGCACTTACTTTGCTATGCTCACTTTCATCCGCCGCAAGTGGCTCACTTTGTCCGCCCTATCCAATAAAGCAACAAATACGGTATTCATAATTCATAATGAGAATTTTATTTTGTGACTACACTTATCATTTTCTCCAATAATTCTGTTGGTTTTGGCCTTCTATATTTGTCGTCAATTTTGTTATCGAGGTAATGGGCGAAAGAGGCATAGCTCTCACTGATAATATCGTCAACTTGTTGTTGGTTTTTGAAGCGGTGGTTTTTCAAATTTATATTCAAATACTTGGAATGGTATTCCAACAGACAATCTTCAAAAGAAAGTTTACGGGTTTCAAAAAAGTGACTGTTATAAATTAGAGTGTCCATATCTATAATGATAAGACTTCTTACATTTTCTACATTCAAACCCTCTTCATTAAAATTGTGAGTGCATTTTTAAACCATCCATCAATTAGCTTATTCATTCCTGGCGTATTGAACATTCTGTAATGGACAATTAATATTGGATATATATGTGCTTTTTCAGAGGGTGCGTTTTTATCAAATGAAAGTGATTGGGTCAATATCTCTCTTATGGTGTCTTTAAGTTGTAACACTGCTTTTGACTTGCCTTTTTCATTTTCTACAAAGGTAATTTTAAGCTTTTCCAATACTTCATTATAATTGGTAGATTGCTTTATTTCCTTTCCTAAAAGAACATCTTTTGATTCAAACACAAATATTCTTTTGCCATTGCGCACATAATAATCCGGTGCTCCTTCAAATTCTGCATCCAATTCCTTACCGGACTTTTGTATAAATCTATTACCAAATATCTTCTTCAGTGTTTGATTCAATAAATATTGTTCAGAAAATTCCAAATTTTTAATGCCATAAAGGTTTTTTAACTGTTGGTTTTCCGGAAGCGTGGCATTGATGTCCTTAAAACGAAAATACAAGCCTTTGTAAATCATTTCTACAACAAATAATGGATAGATAATTCTATATTTTCCTTCATCTATTTTATAGAGCGGATAACTTCGAGTTTTGGTAAAATCAAAATCGGTTAACCTTTCATCATCCAGTTTTATATGTTTCTCAATAAACAATGAGAGTTCTTCCTGCTTGTCAGCCTCCAGATGTATTTCAGTTTGAGCCTCTCTTTTTGCGGTTAGCACGGGAAAAACAATACCCAATAATTTATGAAGATACTTCTTGAAATTTGGGACATCATAATAATTATAAAATGCCTTGATTAGATGCTCGCTACCTTGAAATGATTCTAAAAACTCAAAGAAACTGTAGGCTTTCAAAAATTGACAGTAAAACACCTTATTTATTTGGTAGTCTGTAATATCGAAACTGTGCAGATTATTTCCTATGAAAAAATTCGTGAGATTGCCATTAATATCATATTCCTTAAAATTTTGTGCTAAATCCTTACCTCGTTCCGTAATTGTTTTTTGATTGAAAACAGTGTAGGCCTTGAAAAAATTGATTTCAATATCTAAAAATTCCTCTCTGCTATATTCCTTATTATCAAATTCGGCTGGATTATCGTAAACGTACTCAAAATAGGTAAGACTACTCATTGGATATAGGACTTCAAAACTTTCTATATCGAAATCATTTTCCCTTGCAAAAATTACCATCCGTTTATAAACACTATCTGCAAATTGAAAATTGGCTTCTGAAAAATATTCTGGCAAAAAGCCTGTAAGACCAGAAAATTTAGAACCGCTATTTTTAATTCCCAATAGAAAAGAACCCATTAACAATCGCATATCCTTGCCTAAATCCTTCAAATAATGGTCTATGGATTTTTGTTCTTCTTCAGGAAAGCAGACCTCGAAAGTTAATGGCATTTTAATTGTTACACCCATATTCTATAAAACATACCTTCATTTCTAACTTTTAATTTAACAATAGATTTTCTACCCACCTTTTCTACCCACTTAAGGAAGTATGTAATTAATTTTCCAATGGCCACCTTTTGCTCCACCCATTCTTTCAATAAGACCAATATCTTTTAGAGCATCAATATTATTATCAATGGCAGTAGGACTTAAGCCTATTATATCTTCAAGTTCTCTTTTAGAAACTTTATTATCTTTATGAATAGCTCTAATAATTCCAACTCTATTATCAGTAAGATTATCTACCCACTTATCTACCCACTTATCAAAATCAAAAGGTCTTCTAAATGTAACAGTAAATATACCTTCAGTATTAAATTCAGGTGGCGTTAAATCTTCTTCTACCATTAAATCCCTCATTCTACTGATACCAGAACCTACTTGTTCTACCATTCTAATTCTTTCAAATAGACCAAATATCAAAGGATTTCTACTTAAACTTCTTTTTCCAAATTCATTTTTAGGAATGCCACTAACAAGTCCGCCAGGATTTGAAACTTCAACTCTATCAGTAAAAACTTCAATGGAAATACGCGCACCTTTATCATAATAATCTCTATGTGCCAGCGCATTGATGATTGCTTCCTTAAACACTGTTTCGGGAATTTCCCAGAGTTCCTTACGTGGCTGTGAACCTACACCCTCAATATCATATCGAACATTAAGCTTTGTTTTAAGCCAAGCCATCGCTTGAAGGAATTGTTGATATAGCGTTCCTGCCATTGTCTTATCATCAACAATGTATCTTTTGTCAATACCATCCAAGGCAATACAACGAATTACTGCTTTTTCAAAAAACGTTTCGGGGTTTTTTGCGAAAAACAAAGCGGCACCATTTTTAAGATAACCTTCTTTTGTAATCAGTTTAAGATTTTGAAAAACCTGCTCATTGGAAATCGTGGAATTTAAACCTGCCAAATCCCTAAACTGAATAATATTGGCATCAGGAATATCTTGTACTATATCAATGGTTTTACAGGGTGCTTCATCGAAATATATTTTATCGGCCTGTTGAAAAAAATCCCTCATTTCCTCAACCGTTGTTAGTTTTTGGGAATTAGGGCCTTGGCGTACATAAATAGCACCCGAAAGTACATAAGGTTTGCTTTCGCCCGAAGGCACTTCAATTAGCACCAACTCTTTACCATCAACCTCTAACGGATAGATTTCACAATGTAATGCAGGTGTTATTTCGTTTATTGAATTTTGAAGTGCAGAGTGCTTTGCATTATTGAAAGTAATTCCTTGAATAACATTATTGTCATCCACACCTAATAAAATAGTGCCTCCTGCTGCATTGGCAAAGGCACAGATTTCTTCTGTGACCTCTTTGACCTTGTTTGGAATATTTCTCTTGAATTCCACATTATAGCCCTCTCCAGATGCAATCAAGGATTTTATTTCAGCGGTGCTTAACATAACTATTGTGATAACTATGGATGATTCACAAAGCTATTGAAATTGTTTTGGTTATTTATTTTTAATTTTCTTTAGTACAGTATTTCAAGGTTAATTTAAATTACCAGATACTCTAATTAAAAAATCAATAGTGTGGCAGCTCGCCGTTATCTTTTATATTAGTAACGTAATTAAATAGGTTTAAATCGATGGTAATCCAATACTCTTTTTCAGCTTCAACTTTTTGTTTAAGACCCTTGATTATTTTTAAGAATAAATTTCTAAAATCTTCTACTACTTGAGCTAAATCGTGTTCATAGAGTTCGTAATAGTCATCTTTAAAAACCTGTTTGCTTTTTAATTTCAACTCTCTTAAAGACAGAATTGGATGCTCAATTAATAAATAATCAGCAATAAAAAAGTAATTTCGATACATCGCTTCAAAAAAGATTAAATCCACAGATTCTATGGGCAAATGATAATCCCTGTAACTATGTTCATCTTGGAAATTGTGATAACGTTCCAAGGTTGATAAGAATGTTTTCATTTCATTTTCAAAGAGATTTCTTGAATCTTGAAAAGCATATCTCAATCTAAAAAGTGATGGTCCCGATTTTTTGTCAAAAAAGTCCATATCTTTTGATATGGAATAATTGAAGGTTTTTTGCTTTGCAAAAGTTAAAAAATTCTTTTTTATGAAATTTTTCACTGAAACGAAATACATTTCCTTTTTTTGGTTGTCCGTCACACATAGAAATACTGGTACTGGAAAGCGATACCAATAATTACTCGTTGATATTTTTATATTGGATATGGTTAGTGTATTATCTAAATTCCAATCTATAGTATCTTTAGATTTGAGTTGTATGGATGCTAAATCCCCTGTCAGTTGATTTTTTTCATTTACCAATTCCACATAACAATCAATCCCATAATCTCTTTCTGTGACGGACAATCCAATTATCTGGAATGTGATTTGCAAATATTTTAAATGACGCAGATTCAGAAATGTGCTGCGGTACTCGTTGTGCTAGTTGCATATTTTCCTATTTATTCTTATTCTTATTCCGTGAAAACTTCGGTTTCCATATTGAAGTGCAAAATCGTAATTATTTTGGAAGCAGTGTACAAAAATAAATCTAAATGCTTATTTATTTAGAATATGTCTTTTTAATATTATTTCTAAATCTTTCTCCGAAAACCAAATCTATGTTTTTATCCTGTGAGAAACCATTAACAAAGAACAGACATCCGCAAATAGCGGACACGATGAATTTATTCATTGTTTAAAATTTTAGGTTTAATCTTAATGTATAGTAGAATCCCTATCATAAAGACAGGTGCGCTTAAACGATTAACCTAAAGATGGTGGGCCTCGGGAGTCGAGGGATGAGAGGTAAGAATTGAATTAATTGTTGGGTGGACGATAAATTGGCGGTTTGCTGTTTTGCTTATCATCAATTACATAAAAGCCTTGAAAATCAGTAGTAGGTTTACGATGTTATAAGAGTGTAACTAGGTTGTTTCTTATTACGACATATAACATTGGTTGAAAGACCTACCATATTTCAACTAATTGGCTTTTGATTGAAGCATTTAACCAACATTTTATATAGGTCAGGATGCTTCTTTTTAAGCAAGTCCGGACGTTCAAAGAAATACTCTGATGCAACGGCAAAGAATTCAGCTTGATTGGTACCTCCATGTTTTCTGATATCGGAATGATTATCATTTATCGATTCCATTTCTCTATGGATTAAGTTAAGCCAAGGTATAGCATATTTATGTTCTAATAATCGCTCTGGCACGCCGTCTGTCTGGTCATCTATTTTATCAATAAGATGAACAAATTCGTGTATGCCAGTATTACTTTTATCGGTTGTGTTTTGAAAACCGTGGTACAATGCTTTTTTAGATAAAATCATTTGCTTCTCAAAACGTCCATTCCCAACTATTCCACCAATATTTCTTGAGTTATCTTTACTACTAAATTGCATATCCTCATTAAAATTATCTGGATACAAAAGGATACCGCTTAAATTGGTGTAATGCCATTCTTTAAAACCAAAAACAGGGATTACTGCGCTTGCCGCAATTAAAATCTTGTCCAATTCTTCCAATTCAAACTGCACACCATCTATATAAACCTCACTTAAAAATTGCATCATTTTTTGCTGAAAAATTAGCTGTGCGTCTTTTGATAGATTTCTATAAAACAGCACATTATCCGTCAATAATTTATGCCAATGTTCTGGAAATGGCTTTACACTATGGCGTTTCGCTTTTCTGTAAAAATGAACAGCAAAGAGAATAACCACAACTGAAATTAAAATATAAGCCATATTAAAAGGAAAGTATTAATCTACAGATTCAGCTTTAAAGCCAACTTTTTGCAAGGTAGCCTTTACATCTTCTTCGGTTACACCATCGCTTTCAATGGTTAGGATTTTATCAGGATTAGCGGTATCCACTTCCCAACTTTCTACACCTTCTTGTTTGTTTAAAAAAGGGGTGACTTTTGATACGCACCCACCACAATTGATATTTGTTTTAAATTTTAAAGTTTTCATAGTATTGAATTTATTTATTATTAAAGTTTTACTCGTTTAAGTCTTAAGCTATTTGCAACTACGGATACACTACTGAATGCCATTGCTGCACCTGCAATCATCGGATCCAACAAAAACCCATTTACAGGATAAAGAACTCCCGCTGCAATTGGAATGCCAATAATGTTGTAAATAAATGCCCAAAATAAATTCTGACGTATGCCCAACACCGTTCTTTTCGATAGTTCCAAAGCTTTGGGAATAGATTGCAAATCTGATGTTATCAAGGTCATTTTTGCTACATCCATTGCGATATCCGAACCTTTGCCCATAGCAATACTCACATTGGCTTGCGCCAGGGCGTGCGAATCGTTTATGCCATCACCAACCATCGCTACTATCTTTCCTTCTGCTTGTAATTTTTCAACAAAAGCAGCTTTGTCCGAAGGCATCACTTCTCCTTGGTAATTTGTTGTTATTCCTACTTGTTTTGCGACAGCAGATGCGGTTTTATTGTTATCTCCAGTAAGCATATAGACCTCAATGCCTCTTTCTTGAAGCGTTGCTATGGCTTTTTTTGAAGTTTCCTTAATCTTGTCAGCAATGGCGAGTATCGCCAGCACTTGCTTTTCATTGCCAAAGAAAATGACGGTTTTCGCTTGCTCTTCGAGACTTTCTGCTGTTTGCATCAAGGAAGCATCGATTTGAATATTCTTTTCAACCATTAGTTTATGGTTTCCAACATAGTATGGTGAACCATTTTCTGTTTGAGCTTTTACCCCCTTTCCTGTGATACTTTCGAAGGAAGCCATTTCAGTTTGTTCAACATTTTCATCTTTTAAGTGGTTGACTACAGCCCCTGCCAAGGGATGTTCTGATTGTGCTTCGATAGCCAAAAGAATTTTTTTGTATTCATTGCTATTTTCAAGTTTATCCTTCCAAAGCATATCAGTTACTAATGGTTTTCCTTCGGTAATAGTACCAGTTTTATCAAGGATAACAGCATTCACTTTATGACCGAGTTCTAAACTTTCGGCATCCTTTATAAGGATATTATTTTCTGCGCCTTTACCAATTCCCACCATAATGGCGGTAGGTGTTGCCAATCCCAAAGCACAAGGACAGGCGATTACCAATACTGCTACAGAGGTCAATAAGGCTTGTGAAAAGGCATTATCGCCTCCTAAAGACATCCAGACAATGAAGGTTACAATGGAAATACCCAATACCACAGGAACGAAAATACCGGCAATCTTATCGACCAGTTTTTGAACGGGTGCCTTACTCCCTTGCGCTTGCTGAACCATTTTAATGATTTGGGACAATAAGGTTTCTCCACCTACTTTTTCGGCAGTAAATTGAAAACTCCCTTTTTGATTTACCGTGCCTGCAAATACCTTTTCATCTTTTATTTTTTCAACAGGAACAGGTTCTCCCGTAATCATACTTTCATCTACATACGAGCTTCCTTTAGATACTTCTCCATCCACAGGAATCTTTTCTCCTGGACGCACTAAAATGGTCTGACCTACTTGAACAGACGAAATAGGAATTTCCTTTTCTTCACCATTCTCAATAATTTTCAACGTTTTAGGCTGTAGTCCCATTAATTTTTTAATGGCTGAAGATGTATTTGACTTTGCCTTTTCTTCCAATAGTTTCCCCAAGGAAATAAAGGTGATAATCACGGTAGCCGCTTCGTAATATACGTGAGGCTCGATGCCACGACTTAACCAAAATTCAGGAAAAAAGGTATTGAATACACTAAAGAGGAAGGCGATTCCGGTACTCAACGCCACCAAGGTATCCATATTTGCTTTACCGTGTTTGGCCTGCTTGAAGGCATTGATGAAAAAACTGCGCCCAAACCAAAAAAGAATTGGAAAGGCCAATACCAATGAAATCCATTTGCCTGGTTCCCATTGCATATAGAACATTCCCAACACAAAAATGGGTAGCGTAAGTATCGCCGACCAGATGGTTCGGTTTTTTATGTCTTGATAATGCTTTTGCTGAAGTTCTTGCTGTACTTCCGAAGGGTCTTCGGCATCAATTATAATATCGTAACCGACCTCACGAAGCGCGTTTTGAAGTTGATTAGGACTCAACTCTTTGTCGTACTCTACAAGAACAGAACTGCTCGCAAAGTTTACGCTAGCATCAAATACGCCATCTGTGTGTTTTAAAACGGATTCAACGCTTGCTGCGCAAGATGCGCAGGTCATACCTATAACTGGGAATGATTCTTTTATTCCCTGTTTAACATTCTTTTTTTCGGTTTCAAATATGTTGATTGTCTCCATAAACCCATTCTTATTTGTACACTGCAAATTTCAGGATTAAAGGACTTTAATGTGTTACATTATATGCTGAATGATTTGTAGAATTTGCTGATTAAAAGAATATCTGAATTTAATATGTTTATTTACTCAAATTTAATATTCTTAAAGCACCTTGAATTACTAAAACAAAGACAATCGTTCCTATAATCAAATCTGGTTTATTGGAATTCAACCAGTAAACTAAAAGTCCAGCAATAATTACACCTGTATTTATAATTACATCATTTGAAGTAAAAATCATACTTGCTTTCATATGTGCCTCATCTTTACTCTTTGACTTTTGCAAAATGTAAAGACAAATTCCGTTTGCTATAAGTGCAAATATCGAAACGATAATCATTGTGGAAAAGTCGGGAAGTTTTTCCGCTCCGAAAAAACGCCTTAAAACTTCCAAAAATCCTATTGTAGCAAGTAGTATTTGAAAATATCCTGCAATTTTAGCTATTCTTTTCTTTTTGATTAATGTGCCACCTATTGCAAATAAGCTAATTCCATAAACGAAACTGTCTGCTAGCATATCTAAACTATCGGCAACAAGTCCCATTGATTCAGAAATCAGTCCTGTTGCCATTTCAATAACAAAGAAAGCAAAGTTTATTCCGAGAACCGTCCAGAGTAATTTCTTTTGGTTTTTATGTTCTTTGAATTCGATTTGGTCTGTTTCTTCTGTTGTGAGTAATTTTCCGCCTAAATTAAGTTGTAAAATTGATTGTTCTATTTCATCAATTTGACCTTTGTGAAAAACGGTCAGTTTTCGGTTAGTAATATCAAAATCGAGATTCGCTATACTCGAAACCCCATCCAATTTCATTCGGATTAGATTTTCTTCCGAAGGGCAATCCATTTGGGTTATTTCAAATATTGATTTTAGCATTTATTTCTTTTATTAAATTTAAATCTCATCCAAGGATTTTCGGTTTTTGCCCATCGATTTCTTAAACTGTGATGGTGTCATCCCAGTAATTTTCTTGAACTGATTGCTTAAATATGCAACGCTACTATAATGTAGTTGAAAAGCTATTTCACTTAAGGTTAGTTCATCGTAAACTATGAGTTCTTTTATACGTTCAATTTTTTGGTTGATGATATATTGCTCAAACGTGATGCTTTCTACTGACGAGAATAGGGAACTTAAATATTTGTAATCCAAATTAAGTTCACCACTTATAATATCTGCCCATTTTAAATCGGTTTCGTCGTTGGAATGATGTATTTTCTCAACAACCAAAGTTTTCATTTGCTCAATAAGTTGACTTTTACGGTCGTCAATCAAACTGAAACCTGAATTTTGAAGGGCTTCGGAAAGCTCTTTTTTGGTGTTTGCATTTAATGTTGACACTAATTTAACTTCTCCCAATTTAATAGAAGCATAGGATATTTCAAGTTGTTTTAAAATATTGGATACTGCCGAGATACATCTTGGGCAGACCATATTTTTAATATAGATAATCTCTCTCATATAATACTTGTCTTTAAAACAAGGTTAACCCAGATTTGTGTAGAGAATAGTAAACAGCAGCTATCGCAGCAATTACAAAAATCAATACTATCACAACAAAAGCTATAATTTTATCTTTTTTTGTGATATTACTTTTAGGTTGATGCTTCTTCCTTTCATTTTTTCGTCTATTTCTTCTGCTTTCACTCATTATCGTTCGCCATTATAAAACCAAGATTATTTTTTGGCCTTATGTAGATTACTTGATTAATCCGTAATTCGTTTTATTTTAAAGTTGCTTTTACCTCTCCACAGGTTAACATAGCCTCTCCATAATATGGATTTCGCACTTCTTCTTCCAAACTTATCCAATAGGCACCTTTATTGTTATTGGCCATTGGGCAAAACTGGATATATACATTTTGGTTGACCCCAAAAAGCTGTACACCACTTATCATATGTGCCGAAAGATGCTTGAAATGCCCTCTTTGTGCTGCTATGTCTGAACTGTTCTCAATAGCATTTGCAGATGATTTTAGTTCCTTTTGAATGGTCATCCAATGGTTATGCGCCTTTTTATCAGATAATAACTTCATATCCACTTTTTTCAAGGACTGGTTGATTTGTTCTCCTGCTTGTTGAGCACCCTTGGTATCATCGTTTACCAATGCATCCTTTAAAAGAATATAATCATCAAAAACCTGTTCTAACTGATTCTGAAATTTGTTTGAAACCCTAATTCTTTCCTTCATTTGAGAATGATTGGTTACATCCATATTTTCTCCAGAACCATCTTCTTGCATTCCCAAATGTCCTTCGTGTCCTGTCATAGTTTTACCTCCTTCTTGATTCATCATTGATTTTTTACCCTGAAGCTGTGCCGCGGCATCTACTGTAAACGTGCCGTTAGTTACCACTTCATCTCCATTTTTTAAACCTTCAAGAACGGTATAACTATCGCCAGTGGCATTGCCCAATAAAACTTCTTTCATCTCAAAAACAGCTTTATTAGGGTCTGTTTTGACATAGACCACAGAACGTTCGCCCGTCCACATAACAGCCGTTGACGGTACAGAAACGGTGTTCTCTGTGCTCGTTCGAGCACCCTCGATTTTTCCTTCCACAAACATTCCCGGCTTAAAGAGGTCTTTTTTATTTTGTAAAACAGCTCTCACAACCACCGTTCTTGTAGCAGAGTTTAATAAGGGGGCAATAAACGAGACCTTGGCGTCAAACACTTCATTTCTATAGGCATTGGTGGTTACTTTAATGGTTTGTCCTTCTTTTAAGGACGCAATTTGGTTTTCGTAAGCATCAAATTCTGCCCATACTGTATTGAGATTGGCAATTTTGTATAAGGGTTGTCCTTGTTTTACATAGTCACCTTCTTCTACCATTTTCTGTGTTACCGTTCCTGATACGGTTGCGTACACAGGAAAGTTTTCTTGTACTTTCCCAGAGTTTTCTATGGCGTTGATTTGCTTTTCTGAAAGTTTCCAAAGTTTGAGCTTGTTTCTAACAGCTTTATATAATTCTGGTTGCGATTCTTTCAAGGATGAAGCGGTAAGCAGTTCTTGTTGTGCCGCAACTAATTCTGGCGAATAAATAGTTGCCAAGCGTTGTCCTGCGCCAACACGTTCTCCTGTTGAATTAACGTATAGTTTTTCAATTCTTCCTCCAAAATATGTGACCTGTACGGCATTTGACTCTTCATTTGCTTTTATCTTTCCAGATAATTTTAGGGAATTATTTCCTATTTGTCCTTGTCCCACAAGTGACGTTTGAATATTGGCTAGAGCCATTGCGTTATCGGTCATTTTGATTTCATTGGCATTGAGGCCATCGGCACCCGATTCAGCTGGAATTAAATCCATTCCACATATTGGGCAGTCGCCAGGTTCTGGTTGCATAATCTGTGGGTGCATAGAACAGGTCCACATTTGATTAGTAGCAATTTCTTCTGAATGTTCGTGATTGTCTTTAGCACTATTTGTTGCCTTATCAGTAGAATCTCCACCGAACAGTAGAAAGCCACCTAGAAGGCCAACAATCAAGGCAATACCTATATAAATGATGTTTTTTTTCATTGTCTTTGTTTTTATTTGTTATTTTCTAATCGTTTAATCATTGCTTTCATTTCTGCAATTTCCTTTTCTTGTGCTTTAATTATATCATCTGCTAATTTCTTCACTTCCGGGTCTTGTATATCCGCTCGCTTACTGGTTAAAATGGCGATAGAGTGATGCGGAATCATAGCTTTCATATAGAGCACATCGCCAATAATTGGGGCCTGTACCCTCACAAGGCCTAACGCGCCACCAAATAGAACAATACTTCCAAGAACAATTGCTATATTTTTCTTTTTGTTTTGGTACATATTACGCATTGTTACAAACATAATAATGGCCATAGCGGCAATACCCAAACAGCTCATATAAAATCGGGTAAGACTAAAATAGACGTGGTCAATTTCATAAGAGTTTAAGTACATTGTAACGTACATTGCTATGAAGGATGCCACGAGCATACCTACAAATTTTGTGTAGTTGTTTTTCTTTGAATTTTGATTTGAATTTTCCATTTTATGTTGGTTTTAGTGTTACTTATTTTCGTTTCTTTTTAACCAATTTTCTAATTGTGGGCGACGATATGTACCAAAGTAAGAACCCACTTAATACTGTAATTAACCCTAACAATGAAAACGCCCGCAGGATTATGGTATTAAAGTTGTCCCTGCCTTGATAGTCCATAGTGTGGTTCATCCACAAAAAATCGAACCAGCGCCAGTTTCTATGACGAACGGTCTGAAATGCACCATTTTCTATGGCGACATAAGCCTTCAAGTTTTGTGGGGTTTTATATGAAATCTCATAGGCTGGTAATGGACGACCACGGTATTCGTGATGTGCATCTACTTTCTCAATTCGTTTTATACCCCTTATTTCCAAATCGGGCAGCATATATCTATTGGCTACCTGTTTTGCTTCAGCTTTAGTAATACCATTTTTTTCATTTCCCGTTTTAGCACTAAATAAATTAGCTTCGTTAATCCAATAGTACGGCTCATTGGCTATTTCCAATAATTTTAGTGTTTGGATTGGTTCTTCACTCGCTAATTGCTCAGTCCCCAATAGGTTGGAAAAAGCAGTTTGCCGTGGCTTTTCTTTTTTGAACTGGTCGCCGTGTATTTCATCAATGTCCGTCCAGCTAAAATACATTCCGCTGATAGTCCACATCAAGAACTGAATGCCGAGGAATATACCCAAGTATCGGTGCGCTTTTCGAATCCATTTTGCTGTCTTTCTGTTGACCATACTTTCTATAATTTAATTCACAAAATATTTGACAATTATTCCACCTACCAACCAGACGTAACAGATATAGGCAACATACTTTAAAATCTTTTCAAGCAATGGGCTTTTAGGTGCCATCCCGCTCATCGTACTTTCAACACCCTTATTTTTAAAGAACCCTAAATAGTTGTTTGTAAAACCCTGTGTTTTCAGATTTTTTTCTTGTTGTCATTAACCATTTTAATTTAAGCTCTTAACTAAATAATTGAAGTGCCAATGCACCACCAACTATTAATATTAGGATTGTATATACTGTATAATTGAGCCATTTTTTAACCACAGATTTACCTATTATTTGTTGGCAACCGTTCTTGCAACATTCTTTCATTGTTATAAATTCTTTTCTTTATTGTTATTTGCAAAACCATATAAATAATACTTGAAGATGAGAGGTAAACTTTAATGAACCAACCAAATTTTTACCCCTCAAAATCAAGCATCTTCACTAAACTTCTTTTCTGCGAAATTTTAATTTGCCCGACCTAGGAAGAGAGACGCTATATTTAGGGATTTAATCTCTCTCCCAGTTCAGGCTGCTATTAACCAAATCAACTTCTCTTTTTCAAAAGTTCATTGTGCCTGACTTGGGAAGGAACTAACACTAATCATCAACATTGTTTTCCTTCCCACGACAGGACTTTACAACTATTCAGGTAACCCTGTCATCTCCTAAGCTACTGTTAACTAATAAACCAGTATATTTAAAAGAGTATTAAAGGCAGGGGATTATTTATTGAATAGTTTTTTGCACTTTTCCACATTTAAGCATTCTGCTACCGTAATATGGGTTTTTTACTTCTTTGCTGGTACTCAACCACGCACTACCTTTATCGTACATTGGGCAAAATTGTTGGTAAAGCGTGTTTTTTGTTCCCGTAATAGCTACCAAATCTGTTATGTCCTTACTTAAGGTCTTAAAATGTTCGCGCTGGTGGTCTATGGCACTTTCAGAAATATGCTCGGCGTGCTCTACGGCATCTTCTATAATATCTTCTAATTCTTCTTGATTTTCTTTTGAATAACTGTCCGTATCAAAAGCTTTAAGAGAAACTACCAATTTAGACCCAGCTTGGGCTGCTTTTTTGGTGTCATCTGCAACCAAAGCATTTTTTAAATTAAAGTAATCACTTAAAATTGTTTCTGTTTTTGCATCATTTTTCATAGTTGTCATTTTACTATGATCCATTTTCATATCTTCGTGATCGTGGTTCATTTTTTTCTTTTCCTGTGCGTTGGTAAAAGAAACTGCTAACAATAGCACTGCTGCTATACTCATTTTTAAATTTTTCATTTTTATTATATTTAATTATAGTTTATAAATTGTCTTTTAATTGTGTCATAAAATTAATTACCTCTTTCGCTTCCTCTTCTGAAAAGGCTGCCTCACTATGTATCAAAGTGTAAGAATCCAAAGGCATTTCGCCATTTTCAATCTGCTTGATAATAGACCTTAACTTACTTGCTTTTCTTCGGCTGGATAATGAATCCCATTCGTTGAAATTAAGTTCAGCTTTTCCTTCTTTAATATGGTCTTCCAAAAACCAAGCAACAGGTTGAATCTTATTATACCAAGGGTATTGCGTATTATTGCTGTGGCAATCATAGCAGGATACCTGTAACTTTTTTTGAATAGTTTCTGGTACATTATTGACCAGCATAAAATCAGTTGACGGTACAGTATCACTTTGATTGCGTGTAGTCGGAATAAATTGAATTCCCACGAACGCTACCAGTAGTACTATTGCTATAATCTTTACAATTTTCATTTAGTTAATTTCACGTTGTACTTTGCCGCATTTTAACATTTGACTACCATAGTATGGATTGCGCACTTCCTCTTTAGTACTTAGCCAAGCTGTACCGCCATCATACATAGGGCAAAACTGCTCGTAAAGCTTCATCTCTGCTCCTGTTATAGCAACCATATCTATAACATCTTTACTTAAAACTTTAAAATGTTCGCGCTGGTGTGCTATATCACTTTCTGAAATGTGTTCTGCGTGTTCAACTGCATCCTCTACAATATCCTTTAATTCCGATTGCTGGGTATCGTTATATTGTGAGGCGTCAAAATTTCCTAAGGATGTTGCTAGGGTTGCCCCAAGTTCTTTGGCTTTGCCATTATCATCTCCCACCAAGGCATTCTTTAAGTTGAAATAGTCATTTAATACCGCTTGTGTATTACTATCTCCACCCATTGCCATTTCCCTCTTTTCGCCGTCGTGATGACCATCACTGTTATCGTGGTTCATTTCTGAATGGTCTCCATCCGTGCTATTTTGTTCTTTGCTGTTGTCTTTACAAGACATTACTGTTAAGGTTATGAATGCTATCGCAACTATACCTAATGTTGATTTTAATTTGCTCATTTTGTTTTAATTTAAGTTTGTGTTTATTAATTATTATTACTGCCTTTTTATAGTGTCTTATAATTTTTCAATGACGTTTTCCAACATTGCAGTTATTTCGCTGGCTACCTCATTCAATTTTTCATTTTTTACAGCTTGCATTGAAGCCATTGGGTTTACGGCCGCAACTTCAATGATACCTGCTTCGATTTCCTGTACTATGACATTGCAGGGCAACATCGTTCCAATTTTATCTTCTGCTTGCAAAGCTTTATGTGCATAGGGCGGATTACAAGCTCCGAGTATCCTATACTTTTTAAAGTCTATATCCAGTTTTTTCTTTAGTGTTTCTGTTACATCAATTTCTGTAAGGATTCCAAAACCTTCTTCCTTTAATCCTTGTGTCACTTTCTCTATGACCTCTTCGAAGGTTCCATTGATTGTTTTATTAAAATAATAGTTCATCTTTTTTTAATTTTTAGTTGTTTAAAATCTTGCTAATAGTCCACCACCCAATCCATATCGGTTATTGTAGTTAGCTTGGATTGAAAAATTGCGCGAAAGAATGTATGCAACCCCTACCAACCATTGTGTTTCGCTTTCAAATGATTTATTATTCTCTAAATCATTGACCCATCCAAAATCTGCTCTGTATTCGTATTCGCCTTCCAAAAAAATTCTTGGAAAAATCAATAACTCTCTGTCCAGACGTATTCTTGGGCGTAATTGGTGGTCTATACTCACATCTACATTAAATCGGTAAGGTGTAAAGTATTTAACCCCAACCAGTCCAACGGTATTGAACTCATCGTACGAATTTGGAATTTCAGTTTCGGTATTTACTCCTACATAAACACGTACCCAATCATTTAGGTATCTATTGTAATTTACTTCTGCTTCAAGGTTTTTGTCGTAATCGAACTCTGCCCTTAATCCAAATTCGTTACGGATATTGCTCGATGTTAATAAGAGTTCATTAAAGTTTGAACCTATACGAGCCAATCCCCACGAATAATAATGGTCTGTCTCATCAATAAGTTTTTGAACTGGATATTCTTCCATCCTTTTGTCTCTTGGCGTATCATAACTGAAAACCCTTGCCATTCCACCCATCATATGATACAATATGTGGCAATGAAAAAACCAGTCGCCATATTCTTCGTTATAAAACTCAATAACAACTTTTTGCATCGGTGGCACGTTTACGGTATGTTTTAGCGGTGAACGTTCTCCATATTCGTTAATTACCCTAAAGTAATGCCCGTGTAAATGCATTGGATGGTGCATCATTGTCAAATTGTTTAAGGTAATTCTTGTAACCTCACCACCATTAATCTTGATTTTATCGGTTTCCGATAGTGGTGCGCCATTCATGCTCCAAACGTAGCGTTGCATATTACCAGTAAGGTTTAGTAAAATATCATTTACCGGTAAATCTGCTTTATATGTGGTGTTTTCTTTTGCCTTTAAAAAATCATAGTTGAAGTATGTCTTTCGCTCCTCATAATCAAAAGAAGTAGAATCCTTCTGCATCATTGGCATATTGTGCATATGACCTTCCATTTTATTTGATGCTCCATTATGGCTCATTGACATCGAGTCTTTTTTCATTCCCATTGTATCATCCATCTTCATATCCATTTGGTCATTCATTTTGCCATCTTTCATCGACATCTTATCGTTCCCCATTTTCATCTCGCCGTCCTTCATATTCATCTTCATTCCGTACTTCTGCATTAAAACTTCGGGTGTATTCTTCTTCTTGTTTCCAACCATTGCAGGTGCTCCCATTTTCATATCCATTTTAGCCATTTGCTTCATCATCGCTACCTTATCAGGTCTATCAATTCTTTTGGCTGGGTAAAGAGTGCCATTACCTAACTGTATAGAGGTATGACCTGAACCATCTTGAGCGGTTGCGGTAATTTCAATAGTTCCTTCTGGAATAGTTACAATTACATCATACGTTTCGGCTATGCCAAAGAGAAATCTGCTTTTGGAAACGGGTTGCACGTCAACACCATCACTGGAAACCAACATTGGGTTACCTCCGCCAAAGTCCATCCAATAATAGGTAGATGCCGATGCGTTAATGAAGCGAAGCCTTACTTTTTCGCCAGCCGTAAATTCTGGATACTCTGCCAGTTTTTTACCGTTGGACAAAAATGCGGGATAATAAATGTCTGCAATATCAGCCCCTTCCATACGGTCTCTCCAAAATTTAAGTTGAGCACCAAAGGCACCTTCTGAAATGACCCTACTTAATGGCACTGCTGTGCCTTTTTTAACTTGATACCACTCGTTACCTCTTTTAAGGTTTCGTAATACATTCATTGGTTTTTCATTGGTCCAATCTGATAATACCACGACTAAATCTTTATCATATTCCAAGGTTTTCTCTTTTGGATGAATGATAATAGACCCATAAACACCTTTTTGTTCTTGTAGCATTGTGTGGGAATGGTACCAATATGTTCCCGATTGGTTGATTGGAATCCTGTATTGGAAAGTTGTTCCTGGCTCAATCGGTGGGGTAGTTAAATATGGAACCCCGTCGTAAAAATTGGGAAGTATCAATCCGTGCCAATGCACTGAAGTTTCTTCATCCATTTTATTGGTTACGTTGATTATAGCAAGGTCTCCTTCATTAAATTCCAAAACAGGCCCAGGGATACCTCCATTGATAGTCATTGCATTAGCAGTAACACCACCAAGCGTCATTTTATTTTCTTCAATGGTAAGGTTATACTCTTTAATAGGTCGTCCTTCTTCTTTTCTATCTTGTCCGTTGGTTCCTACTTGTGCAACACTTTCAAATGAAACGAGAAGTACAAATAGTATTGTTATCTTTCTAATCATAATTCTTTATTTTAGTGTTCAAAAGCCAATTTGGCCTAGTTCAATTTTTTATCTTGTTAAATAATTTATTAAAGCATATTCTGTAAAATACTCTTTAATGGAATCGATTAAATTGATTTGAAACTTTAACTGCAATTCCTGTACATCTAACACATCATTAAAATCTATAGTTCCAGTTTCGTAGTTTTTCATAAGAATTTCCTCGGCATCAATGGCCTGTTTCAAATTATCGGTTTGTACATTGAACTTAATTCTTGTCGCATTTCTATTATAAAGCCCTTGCGCCAAAAGTGTTTCTAACTTATTCAACCTATCCTCTTTTTGAAATTTTATTTCTAGTTGTTTCAACTCATTTTGTCTTGTCACAGACTTATATTTATTATTAAAAATGGGAATAGAAATAGAAAGCATAGGCATAACCATATCTTTAAAAGAGCTAGTTATCATTGGACTATTTTCTTGGTTAATATACTGCACTCCAAACCCTACCATAGGACCACTTTCCTTTTGGTTTAACAGCTCTGACTGCTCAACAGATTCATATAACTTATCATATTTAATAAGTTCCGGGTTTATTTGAAGGTTCTCATTTAAAACCAGAGGGTCAACGTCCGGAATCATCATTTCTTCCACAACATCCACCGACATATTTTCTTCACGATTCAAAAGGTTATTGAACAGCGTCTGTTCTGCCTGAAAACCCTGTTCTAGCACTTCCTTTTGTTGAACTAATTCGTTTTGCCTTATTTGAAGGCGAAGTACATCAACAGCTGATGCTTTACCAACTTCCAATGAAGTTAATGCTAGGCGTTCATAGGTTTGTAAAAGTTCAATGTTCTCATCCAGAATAAGCTGTTTTGCACGTATGGCATAAAGTTTATAATATGACTGGGATACTGACAATGAAAGTTTTCTTTTCGCAATTGCTATATCAACATATTGCGCTTCTGCTATAGATGATGCATAATTTTCCCTTGCTGAAATGGTCCCGAACCACGGTAACATTTGCATTACAGAGGCACTAAATTGCTCCATAGGCATATCCATTTCAGGAGCTATAGCCATAACGCCAAAATTAAATTCAGTATTTGGTAAGCTGTTAACTTCATTTACTTTTTCTTCGGCGATATTGTACCGCAATTCAAAAGCTTGGATTTCTGGATTGTTCTTTTCAGCTTCCTGAATATAGGATGCTAAATCTTGTGCATTTACTTCCGCGAAAGCGAAAAAAACAAGTGCTATTAAAATTATATATCTCATTTTGTAGCTCGTTTTAATTGAAATTCTTCTTTCCAGCTAAATAAAACTGGCACAACAAATAGGGTTATAAGTGCAATTAACATCCCACCAAAAGAAGGAATAGCCATTGGAATCATTATATCACTCCCTCGACCTGTTGATGTTAATACAGGCAACAAAGCAAGAATAGTTGTCGCCGTTGTCATTAAACACGGACGGATACGTTTTTCTCCTGCCTCAACTACGGATGCCCTAATGCTTTTTCTATCTTTAGGTTTGTTTTTGTCAAAGGTTTGCGTAAGGTAGGTAGCCATTACTACGCCATCATCGGTAGCAATACCGAATAGAGCAATAAAACCAACCCATACAGCGACACTTAAATTAATGGTGTGCATTTGAAAGAGGTCTCGTAAATTTTCTCCGAAAAAGCTGAAGTTTAAGAACCAATCTTGGCCGTAGAACCATATCATTAAAAAACCACCCGCAAAGGCGACAGCAATTCCAGTAAAGACCATTAATGACGTTCCAACAGAACGGAACTGGAAATATAGGATTAGAAAAATAATAGCCAAAGCCAGAGGTACTACCACGCTCAATGTTTTTTCTGCTCGTAACTGATTTTCATACGTTCCCGTAAATTGATAATTGATACCCTTTGGAACGGTCAATTCGCCATTGTCAATTTTTTCTTGAATAAGGGCTTGGGCATTTTCCACCACATCTACTTCGGCGAAACCATCTAATTTATCAAAAAGTACATAGCCAACTAAAAAAGTATCCTCACTTTTAATGACCTGCGGCCCTTGTTCGTATCTTATAGTAGCCAACTCACTTAACGGAACCGGACTTCCTTTTTCTACAGGCACATAAATATCTTTTAAATCGTTTGGATTTGCGCGTAATTCCCTTGGGTAGCGTACACGAATACCATAGCGCTCCCTACCTTCTACTGTTTGTGAAAGCACCATACCACCAACAGAAACCTGTATAACTTGCTGTACTTGCTCTATGGTTATGCCATAGCGCGCAAGTCGTTCTCTGTCAATATCTATAAGTAGGTATGGCTTCCCCACAATACGGTCGGCAAAAACTGCTTCATCCTTTACACCCTCTGCTTGTTTTAAGATATCTTCCAATTGTACCCCAAACGCCTCAATTTCTTTTAAATCCTGTCCTTTCACCTTAATTCCCATAGGTGCTCGCATACCAGTCTGTAGCATCACCAAGCGTGTTTCTATGGGTTGTAGCTTTGGTGCTGAAGTAACACCTGGAAGCTTTGTAACCCTTACGATTTCTTTCCAAATATCGTCTGGCGATTCAATTTCAGGTCGCCAATTTCTAAAGTACTCTCCATCGTCATCTGGAATGAGCTGTGAACTTGTCACAGAGAATGGGTCTGTAATTTTTGAGGCTTTATAGTCATCATCTTCTACTTCAATTTCGCTATTAGGGTTGGTTACTAAACTGCCATCCTTTAAAACAAATAAGCCGTCTTCGTTTACCTTAAAGCGTTGTCTTTTGCGATTTTCATTTAAAATATATTCAGATTTATATTGAATAACATTCTCATACATCGATAACGGTGCAGGGTCTAATGCTGATTCTGTACGCCCAGATTTACCGACTACAGTTTCAATTTCTGGAATGCTCGCAACGGCCATATCGAGTTGCTGTAGGACGCGTTTATTTTCCTCCACACCTGCGTGTGGCATTGAAGTGGGCATTAACAGGAATGAACCCTCATTGAGTGAAGGCATAAACTCTTTACCAGTATTACGCATAATCATCACTCCAAAAATTACAATGGCAGTTGGTATCGAAAGAAATAACAGCTTATTGCGCAATGCCCAATTTAAAATTCGAACATAATAATTTCTAAAAAGTGTAAATACACCCAAAAGACCAAAACAGATAAGACCAACGAAGATTAAGTTTATAAGGATACTTCTATCTACTCCCAGTGGTCTCCAATATTCCGCCAATAGGAATATGATAGCAAAAGCCGAAACAAATATATTGATGATGTTGGCGCGTTTTGACGTAATCTTTTCCTTTAGTGAAAGGAAGCCAACAACGCCAAATGCAACTAATATTAATCCAAGCGGATAGCCTAAAATTAAAGATAAAACGCCAAAAACAATCAATGCTCCATTTAGCATATAACTAAAAGAAGTTTTTAAATTTCTCTTTTTAAATAAATAGGCCGCAAATGGTGGAATTAAAAATAGGGCAACAATAAGAGCTGCGGTGAGTGCTGCCGTTTTTGTAAATGCCAATGGCCTAAACAATTTCCCTTCTGCACCAATCATAGTAAATACAGGAATGAAACTAATAATAGTGGTCATTACTGCCGTTAAGATGGCGCCAGAAACTTCGGCAGTCGCATTATAAACTACCGTATTCATAGGTAGCTTTTCTTCATTTTCATCAATATGCCGCAAGACATTTTCCGAAAGGATAACGCCCACATCGACCATAGTTCCAATAGCAATTGCAATACCAGATAAGGCGACAATATTTGCATCTACATTGAACAGTTTCATAGAAATAAAGACCATCAAAACCGCAACAGGCAATAATCCGGAAATCAATACGGAAGCCCTTAAATTGAAGACCATTATGATAATCACAAAAATGGTTATCAATATCTCTAAAGTTAGCGCTTCATCAAGTGTGCCCAAGGTTTCTTGGATTAGTTCTGTTCTGTCATAAAAGGGTACGATGGTTAATTGCGAAGTCCTCCCATCGCTTAATGTTTTTGATGGAAGCCCAGAACTTAACTCGTTTATTTTTTCTTTAACATTGTTGATGACTTCCATAGGATTGGCCCCATAACGAGCCACTACAACACCACCAACAACCTCGGCTCCTTCCTTGTCCAATAAGCCTCTTCTTGTAGCAGGACCGTGTGTTACTTTCGCAATATCCTTTATACGGATGGATGTAAAATCTTTTGAAGTAACTACCGCGTTTTCTAAATCAGATAGTTTCTTAATATAACCCAATCCTCTTATAAGGTATTCAGCTTGGTTGATTTCAAGCGTTTGTGCACCAACATCTTTGTTGCTTTGTTTTACTGCTTTTACAACCTCACTCAAGCCTATGTTGTATTGCCGCATTAATTCGGGATTAACATCCACTTGATATTCCAAAACATATCCGCCGATGGAAGCCACTTCTGAAACGCCACTCGCAGATGACAACGCATATTTCACGTAGAAGTCTTGAATGCTTCTTAATTCTTGTAAATCCCATCCACCTGTAACATTACCATCTTTATCACGTCCCTCAAGGGTGTACCAATATATTTGCCCTAATCCTGTGGCATCGGGACCTAGAGCTGGATTAACGCCTTCTGGTAGAAGTCCGGCTGGTAATGAGTTTAATTTTTCAAGTATTCGGCTTCTGCTCCAATAAAATTCAATATCTTCTTCGAAAATGATATAAATGCTCGAAAACCCGAACATAGATGAACTACGTATTGTTTTAACCCCTGGAATACCAAGAAGCGATGTGGTTAGAGGATAAGTAATTTGATCCTCAATATCTTGAGGGGAACGACCATCCCATTTAGTAAATACAATTTGTTGGTTTTCGCCAATATCTGGTATGGCATCTACGGCAACAGGGTCTCGAGGAAGTGAGCCTGTATTCCATTCAAACGGGGCGTTTACGACTCCCCAAGCAATAAAAAGTGCAAGTAGTAGAACGGCTACTAGCTTGTTCTCGATTAAAAATTTGATGCTTTTATTCAGCATTACAATGATTATTAAACAGTTATACATCGAATAATATCTTGATAAAATCAAAACATTAAACACAAGAAATTGAGCCCAAAATAGTATTGACCATAGGGCTAATTATTCCGATATTTATCGGAAACTGTTTAAAATCAAATTAAATACGTCTCGTGCAGTTTTTGTATATCCCGTATGAGAAAGGGAACCGCATAATCTCTAAATGGTACAATGTGTGAATCAAGAGTCTCAAAGAGATTGATATAAGAATGTACAAAAGAGACAACAAAGACTTGTTGCTCAAAATTTAAGGTGTTAAAAGACATCTTCAGGTCGTCCTGACCTTCAACAACTAATTGCTTATCTGAACAGCAGGAATCATCCTGAACTTCACTTTGACAATCATTTTTGGATAGTTGTTTATCCATTCCGCAAGTTTCAACGTGCCCAAATAAAGAAGAATCCACTAAAGTATCGCCACAGTAATGACTATCAATAGTAAAAGAAACTGTTGACAATAGCACGATAAGTGCCAAACAAACGGATGATATTTTATGAAAAACTTTTTTCATTAATGTTGCAAATTTATAAAAAATTTATCTCAATTTGTTTATTTAACAATTTTTTTTGATTTATCAATGTTTATTTTGCACGAAACCGCTTAAATATTATTTGCAAATAAAATTCTTTTGCAGCTTCCTTTATATGATATAAATCATAGTTCTGTTGAACTTTTAGAATTATATTTGTACTGATTAATTTTGTTGTTTTTTTGTAAAAAACTGATAATAAAATAATTGAACAGTTGAATTTTATTTTCCAAAATCCTTTAATGTTAATCAAAATTTATTAATCTTATAGTGTGAAATCTTTTTTTACTAAAATACTGTCCTTCTTTTTAGCAGTTTTTATACTGTTTTCCACCACATCCTTTACGGTAAATATGCACTTTTGCTGTAATAAAATGGTGGATTTGGCTTTTTTTAGTAAAGCAGAATCTTGTATGGAGACTGCACAGAAAAAAGATAATAATTCCAAGCAATGTACTACAATACAAGAGAAAGACTGTTGCGATAATAAGACCATCTTGAAAGAAGGAGATGACACCTTCAAGAAGGCCAATACAATTTCAGAGATTGAAACTTTAGTTTTCTTAAACAACTTCGTCTATTCTTATATCAACCTTTTTGAAGGTTTAGAGAAAAACACAGTTTCTTTTAAGGCTTATAGGCCACCTTTGCTATCCACAGACCTTGTAATCCTCAACGAGTCCTTTTTAATTTGATTTTCTACTTCGCAGGTTAAAATGAATCTGCATTGCCTCTATAGCCAATATTTCACTTCTGGCTAACATTTGTTGTACCCTATTCTCAACAACGCTACACAATATTAATCCTGTTAGGCTAAACCTATCAGACCATTGAGCTAAACTCAATGACAATACATTATATACTATGAACAAACCAAAAGAATTTTGGATTAAGAATATGGTCTGTAACCGCTGCTTAAAAGTAATTAAACAAGAATTACAAGAACTTGAAGTTACAGTGCTTTCCTTGGAATTAGGAAGGTTGCTGGTAGAAGCACAAAAAAAAACGAACAATGAAATTATCGATACCGTTACAAGTGTACTTCACGCCAATAATTTTGAAATTGTTCAGAATGAAGAAGAAATGCTCACAGAAAGAATCAAGATTATTCTAATAGAACAATTGCAAGAGCTACCGTTACATATTAAGGTAAAAACATCTGAACTATTGGCTTCAAGACTTCATAAAGATTACAAGACATTGAGCAGATTGTTTTCAGCAAATCAACAGACAACCATTGAAAAGTACTTTATCAAATTAAAAATAGAAAAAGTCAAAGAGCTCATTCAGCTTAAACAACATTCCTTTTCAGATATAGGATATTTATTGGACTACAGTAGTGTCAACCACCTGTCTAGACAGTTTAAGGAAGTGGTGGGAATGAGTATGACCGATTACAAAAACACAGGAAATTGGAAACGGAATTTCTATGATGAAATTATATAGATATCAACGAAAGTTATGCAGACAAAAGCTTAAGGCAATGGTTAATTTCATCAAATTAAATTAAACAAAATGAAAAAACTACTTATCACATTAGTATTAATTCCCTTTATAGGAATTGCACAAACCTTTGAAAATTTAGACTACATCTCGCCTTTTAGCAATGGCGTCGCTGCCATTAAAAAAGGGAACGAATGGGGTTTTATTGACCCAGAAGGAAATTTAATCGTTGATTTTCGAAATGATTTGGTGGCAACCAAAACAGACAATGCAAGCTACCCTATATTCAGTAACGGAAAATGCCTGATTGCAAACCAAAAAGATGGCGTGCTCTATTATGGCTATATCGATAAAACTGGAAAAACTGTCATCACTCCACAATTCCTCAATGCCAACAACTTTCAATATGGCAAAGCCTTGGTGTTAAAAGTTGAAAAAGAAACCATTGGCTATAATGACATTTTCAAAAAAGACGTGGTAAACTACCATTATTTTGAGCTTGTTATAGATGAGAATGGTAATACCATTGACCATTTAACGCAATTGGCCATTCACGTCTCGCCAAAAGATAAGAATGATAAAAATCCACCTGCCATCACATCAAAATTGATTTCGGAAAATTTGGTGGCAGTTAAAGGTAATAATAAGAAGTGGCGTATAAAAAAAATCTAATAATATTGAAAATACACATAACATATAAGAAATTCAAAAAGATTATAACCTTTTTAAAATCTGCGAATTAATAGTTGATAATCCATTCCCTCAACTATAAACATTTAGATTGTTGGGAATGGGTTTATAAAAATTAAAATAAATGTTTAACTCAAAAAATAAATTATGAAAACACTACTAATTGTTTTATCGGCAGTTGGGCTTTTAAGCTTAAACAGTTGCAAACAAGAAACAAACACTCAGGCACTAATGGAAAACCCTGAAACTCGCACAGAAGTTTTTAATGCCATTTCCAAAAATCACGACTATATGACCGAATTTATGGAAAGTATGCACGACAACCATCACGCAATGCAAATGATGCAGGGCAACAAAAAAATGATGAGCTCAATGATGCAAGGAGAAGGAATGCAAATGATGATGAAAGACAGTACAATGATGCACTCAATGATGGACGGAATGATGAATGACGGCAAAATGATGGGCACTATGATGAAAATGATGCACGAAAAAGGGATGATGAGCGAAGACTGTATGGAATCCTGCTCAAAGATGATGGGCGAAAAAGGAATGGATATGCAGGGTATGGACAAGATGGACGATATGGATAGTCCAACCAAAGGTGAGCATACCGAGCATCATTAATTTTAACTTTTAAAATAAACAACAATGAAAAATAATCACTGGATATGGATGGTCATCGGTTGTGGATTACCATTACTGTTTATCTTTTTTGCACCATCATTAGGTATAGGAAGCAGTTCGTCTCTATTCATCTTCATCCTCTTTATGTTTGCTTGTCACTTATTTATGCCTCACGGTTCACATCGCCACGGTGGGCACAATCATTCACAGAATAGACAAAGAGAAAACGAACACGGTAAAGATGTTTCAAAAACAGAACCAAAAGATGAACACAAAGGGCATCATCACCATTAAATACTAAATGATGAAACAAAAATTTCAAATAAGCGGAATCAGCTGCGGTGGATGTGTATCAAGAGTAAAAAAGACTTTAGAAGAACATCCCAATATAGAAAAAGCAGAGATCTTTTTGGCACCAAAAGGTGCTGCACTTATCACGATGAATGAAGCACTTTCTGTTGCCGAATTACAAAAGCAACTTGATGGGCTCAATGGTTATACAATTACAGAATTAAATTAACAACAACTTAAAACCAAAAATTATGCATTTTTACGAAGGACATTTTGGAGGTATGCACCTAATATGGTGGATTATATGGATTATTTTATTGGCTTGGATATTCTTTATCCCAGCAGATATCCCTTATCAAAAAACAAAGAAGGACAGCCCACTGGATATTCTTAAAAACCGCTTTGCAAAAGGCGAAATATCCAAGGAAGAATTTGAGGAATCAAAAAAGATATTAAAATCAGACAACTAACTCAAAACTTTAAAATTATGTATCGATTAAACGTAAAAAAACTCGGATTTGCTTTCGGTCTTACGGGGGCACTAATTTACTTAGGCTGTATGATAGTTATGTCAACAGCAGGTCGAGAAGCCACTATCGATTTTTTCAACAGCCTATTGCACGGTTTAGATACCACAAGCATTATCAGGATGGATGTGCCACTATGGGAAGCTGGTTTGGGAATAGTACAGATATTCATTTTAGGATGGCTAATAGGTGCCTGTATTGCGGCTTTTTATAATGCGCAAATAAAAGTCAAAAAATAAGAGAGTAATATAAAATTTATGCAATATGTCTGGTTCATATGGTCTCTTATAATTCTTGCGCTTTGGGCAATAATCTATTTGTCAAAAAAGGGGTATAGAAAAGAAATGCTCAAAATGAGCCTTATCACTATGCCCTTTGGCCTAACAGAACCCTTGTTTGTTCCAGAATATTGGTTTCCACCTTCCCTCTTCCATTTAGCGGAAAGAACAGGCTTTGATATTGAAAGCCTTATCTTCTCTTTTGCCATTGGCGGAATAGGGACGGTATTGTATAATCTGATATTCAAAAAAGGCTATATAGATATGCCTCATACCGAACGGAGCCACCAAAGACATAAGCTACATATTTATATACTTTTTGTTCCAGCCATTGTATTTGTCATATTTAGTCTTTTCACCACGCTTAACCACATCTATTGTGGCATCATTGCAATGTTTTTAGGTGGTTTGGCAACATTGTACTGTCGCCCAGATTTAAAAGGAAAGATATGGGTTGGAGGAATCTTGTTTACCATACTGTACTTCATTTATTTCGGAAGCATCCTTCCGTTCTATCCCCAATATGTGGAGTTGTACTGGAATCTGGACAACCTGACCCATATTCTTGTTTTGGGAATCCCAATTGAAGAGTTACTGTTCGCTTTCACCTTTGGTATGTATTGGTCTGGATTATATGAACACTTGTATTGGAGAAAACTTATAAAATCGAAAGAAATGTCAACCAACTAAAACATTCAAATTATGAAAATATTATTGGCAGTAGACGGTTCAGGCTTTAGCAAAGCTGCCGTAGAAGAGCTCCATAAAATGACATTAACATCACATACTGAAATCTGCATCATAAATGTTTATGAATATCCAGCGACGCTTGGCCCTGAACTAATGGCTACAGGTGGAAACTTGAACAATTACTTTGAAGAATTCATAAGCGGTGCCAAAAAATTGGGCGACAAAATTGTTTCGGAAGCCAGCGATGTCCTAAAGAGTAAAAACGAAGCTCTTACTATAACTACTACCGTTGTGAGTGGATTACCCAAAAGTGCCATCCTGGAAAAAGCAGAGGATTGGAAGGCAGATTTAATCGTAGTTGGCTCTCAAGGTCAAGGTGCGCTTTCGCGCCTCCTTTTAGGTTCTGTTTCCCAATACTTAGCCACGCACGCCAAGTGCTCGGTATTGATTGCAAGAGATAAGAATGAAGGGTAAATTAAATTATAAACTAACAAATGAAGGATAGCCACGCACATAACAACACAATGGATTCTACTTGTATGGTAGCAGATGAAATCTGTCTTCCGGATTCCAAATTCCCACGTATTGTTATCATTGGTGGAGGGTTTGCAGGTTTGGCATTGGTAGAAAAATTGAAACACAAAGAAGTACAAGTTGTATTGTTCGATAAAAACAACTTTCATCAATTTCAACCTTTGCTGTACCAAGTGGCTACAAGTGCGTTGGAACCTGATAGCATAGTATTTCCATTTAGGAAACAATTCAATGGTTACAAAAATGTAGTATTTCGTTTGGTCGAAGTAGAAGAAATTCAGCCCTCATTAAACACATTAATAACCTCTAAAGGAAAAGTTCACTATGACTATCTGGTAATTGCTACAGGTACAACCACCAATTTTTTTGGGATGGATAAAGTAGCAGAAAACAGCTTGGGAATGAAGGATATCCGAGATTCCCTGAACATTCGCCATATGATGTTGCAAAATTTAGAACAGGCTGCCATTACCTGTGATGATGATGAACGGGATGCCCCAACAAATTTTGTAATTGTAGGTGGTGGTCCTGCCGGTGTAGAGATGGCAGGAGCATTGGCTGAATTCTGTAAATACATTCTACCCAAAGATTATCCAGAGTATCCTGCTTCCATTATGAACATTTATTTAATAGAAGCCATTGATGAGTTGTTAAGCACAATGTCTGATAAGGCATCATCGAAAACCCTCAAATATTTAGAGGATTTAAATGTAAAGGTATTATTAAATGAAGCTGTAAGCAATTATGATGGAAAGGAAGTCACTACCATAAGTGGTAAGACCATTTTGGCTAAAAACCTTATCTGGACGGCTGGCGTAAAAGGACAATTCCCAAATGGTATTGATGAAAAACACATAGTCAGGGGCAACCGGATTAAAACCGATGCTAATTTAAAAGTAGAAGGCTACGAAAACATTTTTGCCATAGGCGATATAGCGGCTATAATTACTAAAGATACACCAAAAGGGCATCCACAGGTGGCGCAGGCAGCAATTCAACAAGGAAAATATCTGGGTAATTCTATATTAAACCTCATAAATAATAAACCCACACAACCTTTCGAATATAAAGACAAAGGCTCCTTGGCCACTGTAGGAAAACGCAAGGCAGTTGCCGATTTGGGCAAATTTAAATTTGCAGGCTATTTCGCCTGGTTGCTGTGGTCCGTTGTTCACTTGATGTCCATAAGTGGATTTAGAAATAGATTGATGGTTGGTTTTAATTGGGCGGTTAGCTATTTCACTTATGAAAAGAGCAACCGCTTGATTATTAGAAATTTTAAGCCAAAATCATTAATCGATAATACAGAAGAATAACTAATTAAAACAAAATTTATATGAAAGAAATAGGAGTTATAGGATACGGAGTCATAGGAAAAAGAGTGGCAGATGCCATCAAATTACAAGATGATATGAAGCTTTCGGGCGTTTGCGATATAATCAGCGATTGGCGCATTCAAAATGCCGTAAGAAAGGAGTATGATATTTATGCAGCTACCGAAGAAGCAGCCAATGATATGGACTCAAAAGGAATTTCAGTAAAAGGAAGCTTACAGGAACTTTTAAAGAAATCAGATCTTGTTGTGGACTGTACACCCAAAAAAATTGCCGCTCAGAATGTCGTTATCTACAAGGAGCAAAACATCAAATTTATTCTACACGGTGGCGAAAAACACGAAACCACAGGGCATTCCTTTAGTGCAGAAAATAATTACAAATCGGCTCTAAACTTGAATGCGACAAGAGTAGTTTCTTGTAATACTACGTCTATTTTAAGAACCTTGACCGCTTTAAAAAGAGCCGATTTATTGGATTATGCCAGAGGTACACTTTTAAGAAGAGCTACAGACCCTTGGGAAAGTCATTTAGGTGGTATTATGAATACAATGGTTCCCGAAAAAGATATCCCAAGCCATCAAGGTCCAGATGCTAAAAGTGTTGACCCAGAACTGGATGTCATCACCGCAGCGGTAAAAGTACCCGAAACATTGAGCCATATGCACTACTGGAATGTGAAATTGAAAAAGCAGGCGACAAAGGAAGAAGTGCTAAATGCTTTCAAAACTTCAAGTCGTATTAAATTAATTCAATATGACCAAGGCTTGGTTTCTAACAACACCATTAAAGAAATGTTTCTGGATATGGGAAGACCTTGGGGCGATATGTATGAAGTAGCCCTATGGGAAGATATGCTGAAAGTAGATGGCGACGAACTTTTCTATGCTTATATAGTCGATAATCAAGCTATTGTAATCCCGGAAACAATTGATGCTATTAGGGCATTAACTGGAATTGAAACAGATGGCACAAAATCCATAGCCAAAACAAATGAAAGTTTAGGAATCCATTAAATACTATCAAGATGAAAACAGACAAGAATATAGTAGAACTTTTAGGAGAAAAAGCAGACTTCTATTTAGAACACGTTTGTGAAAAAATAACAAAAGATGAGTTACAAACACCAAGCACAAATAGTATAGACAAGGTGTTTGGCAATAGCAACAGAAATTCACAGGTACTTCGTAGCCTTTCCCAATTATACAATCACGGAAATCTGGCAGGAACTGGTTATTTAAGTATCCTTCCTGTTGACCAAGGTATTGAGCATAGCGCGGCCTTTTCATTCTATAAAAACCCAGATTATTTTGACCCAGAGAACATCATAAAACTTGCTATGGAAGCTGGTTGCAATGGTGTGGCATCCACGTTTGGTGTATTGGGATTGAACGCCCGAAAATATGCCCATAAAATCCCTTTTATCGTCAAGATTAACCATAACGAGCTACTTACCTATCCAAATAAATATGACCAAACATTATTTGGTAAGGTAAAAAATGCCTGGGATATGGGAGCAATTGCCGTAGGAGCTACGATTTATTTTGGTTCAGCAGAAAGCAACAGACAGCTAAAAGAAATAGCTGAAGCTTTTGAAGAAGCACACAATCTGGGAATGGCCACCATCTTATGGTGCTATACACGGAACGAGGCATTTAAAACCAACAGGGAAGATTATCACGCAGCTGCCGATGTAACTGGGCAGGCAAACCATTTGGGTGTTACTATTCAAGCAGACATCATCAAACAAAAATTACCTACCAATAATTTTGGTTTCAAAGAGATAGGATTTGGAAAATATGATGATGAAATGTATAAAACCCTTACCACAGACCACCCTATTGACCTTTGCAGGTTGCAAGTAGCCAATTGCTATATGGGTAAAATAGGGCTGATTAATTCAGGTGGTGGTTCCAAAGGCAAATCAGATTTGTCCGAAGCTGTAACAACTGCCGTTATCAATAAAAGGGCTGGTGGTTCTGGGCTGATAATGGGAAGAAAAGCATTTCAAAAACCCTTTAGCGAAGGCGTGAGAGTATTACAATCCGTTCAGGAAGTGTATCTGGATAATAAAATTAATATAGCATAATCAACAGAATGTTTGACACAGAGATAAAATCATTAAAATCACTTAACCACTACCTCCTTAAACTGGTAGAAAGCCGTCTATGGCTTAAAGTAATCATTGCCTTGTTTTTAGGTGTTGGATTTGGTCTGCTATTGAGCCCACAAAATGGATGGATTTCTAAAGAAACAGCAGATATCGCGGGGAATTGGCTGGCATTGCCTGGTGTCCTGTTTCTGAAACTGGTTCAAATGATTATGATTCCGTTGATTGTGGCTTCCATCATTACTGGAATAGCAAGTAATGATAAGGACAGTCTAAAAAAATTAGGTGGTGGGGTTTTGTTATATTTTCTAGGTACTACGATAGTTTCGGTAAGTTTGGGTGTCATACTATCTCAACTTTTTAGACCTGGTCGCTTTTTACATCAACAGGCTCTAGCTGAACATAATGAAATTACAGATGTTCCAACGGAAAATCCAGAGCTTTCCTTCGGAATTGAAACGATTCCTGATGCCATCTCAAACTTACTTCCCGAAAACCCGTTGGCATCTATGGTAAGTGGTGAAATGTTAAGCATTGTAATTTTCACAATCATTATTGGTGTAGCTGTGCTATCACTTGAAAATGCCTTACTGCGCCCAGTGAAGCTGCTTCTAAGTGCCATTCAGGAAGTCTGTATGACAGTAGTAAAATGGTCAATGCTTCTAGTGCCTATTGCTGTTTTCGGACTTATGGCGCAGCTTACCTCTAGTGTTGGTTTAAGTTCTCTTTCCGGTCTCACCTATTATGTTGGCGTCGTCCTGCTCGGTCTATTACTTTTGGTAATTTTCTATTTAGGGCTAATTGTGCTTCTTGGTAAAGCAAACCCTATGCATTTCCTAAAAAAAATAAGGGACGTTCAATTATTGGCCTTTTCAACCACAAGCTCTGCGGCCGTGATGCCACTTTCCCTTCAAACAGCCGAAGAAGAATTGAAGGTGGACAAGACCATTAGCAATTTTATTATTCCCATAGGTGCAACCGTCAATATGGATGGCACTGCACTCTATCAAACCATAACTACGCTATTCATAGCCCAAGCCTATGGCTTGGAAATGAGTTTGCTCAATATTATTGTGGTCATCGTAACCATCGTTGCTGCTTCAATCGGCACACCTGCCATTCCCGGAGGTGGTGTGGTGATACTCGCTTCTGTTTTGGGAAGTGTCGGTATTCCAGCCGAAGGCATCATCATTATCATTGGTGTAGAAAGATTGTTGGGAATGTTCAGGACTGCTGTAAACGTAACGGGTGACCTTACAGCTTGTATGGTTTTTAATAGGTTGTATGGTATAAAAAATACTGAAATTCTTAAAAAAGAAGCTTTATAACTATGGATAGTACTATAAAACATATAGGTGTATTTACCTCTGGAGGTGATAGTCCAGGGATGAATGCAGCCTTGTACGCCATTACAAAAACGGCTGAAGTAAATGGTATAAACGTAAGCGGCTTTCGAAAAGGATATGAAGGATTGATAGACGGTGACTTGGTTCAATTAAAATCACACGAATTACAAAAACTGACCCAAAAGGGTGGCACTATCCTTAAGACAGCCCGAAGCAAACGTTTTCTCGAACTGGAAGGTCGAAAAAAAGCCCTGCAAACCCTAAATGCAAACAAAATAGACGCTTTAATTGCCATAGGTGGTGATGGTACTTTTAAAGGTCTATTGGCTTTTTCAGAGATATGCGATATCCCATTCGTAGGGATTCCCGGGACTATTGACAACGATATTTCGGGTACGGATTACACCCTTGGTTTCGATTCCGCTGTTAACACAGCCATTGAAAACATTGATAAAATAAGGGATACTGCCGAATCTCACAATCGGGTATTTATCGTGGAAGTAATGGGTAGAGATTCTGGCTATATCGGCATTCATTCAGGATTGATGGTTGGCGCTGATGCCATACTCATCCCAGAGAGCGATACCGACTTTATTAACCTTTTAGATAAAGTGAAAAATTACGATAGCGAGGATGCTTTTCTAATCGTAGTTTCTGAAGGTGACGAAATTGGTGCCGAATTTGTTTCATCAAAAATAAAGGAAGTCAATCCCAATGTCGATTTACGCATAACAAAGCTTGGCCACATACAGCGAGGTGGAAATCCTTCTGCTTTAGATAGAATGTTGGGTATTAGGCTTGGGGTGGAAGCCGTAAAATCACTTTTACAAAGTAAAAAGAATGTAATGGTCGGGGTTTTAAACAATCAATTGCACTTAACCCCTTTTAATGAAGTGGTCAAACAACATCAGGTCAATAAAGAATTGCACGAACTCTTAGAACTATTTGGAACATAAATTATGAAAACAACAATATACAGCACACATAAATTCGATAAGCCTTCCATTGAAAACGCTAATAAAGGAAAACATCAATTGAATTTTCTGGAATTTAGGCTAACAAAGGAAACCGCCTTATTGGCAGAAGGTTCAAAGGCCATAGCACTTTTCTCAAGTGACGATGCCTCTTCGGAAGTTTTGGATATTTTACACAAACTAGGCATAAAATTTATCGCATTACGTTCGGCAGGTTTCAATCACGTCGATTTAGAAAAAGCAGCTGAATTGAATATAAAAGTGGCCCGTGTCCCAGCCTATTCACCTTATGCCATTGCAGAACATACAATGGCTTTGATACTTGCATTAAACCGAAGACTGATTAAAGCCCACAATAGAGTGCGCGAACAAAACTTTTCATTAAACGGTCTCACTGGTTTTGACCTAAATGGGAAAACCGTTGGCGTGATTGGAACAGGAAAAATAGGGTCTGTACTCGTAAAAATACTTCACGGATTCGGCTGCAATATTCTTGCCCAGGATATAGAAGAAAGCAAAGACCTAATTGATAAATATGGCGTAATCTATTCAGATTGTGCGACGCTCTGTAAGCACGCAGATATAATAAGCCTGCACGTGCCATTAAAAGCTTCAACAAAACATTTAATAAATAAAGAGCATATAGCACTAATGAAATCTGGAGTAATGCTCATCAATACAAGTCGTGGTGGGTTGGTGGACACCAAGGCAGTTATCGAAGGATTGAAAACTAAAAAAATAGGGTATTTAGGACTGGATGTTTATGAGGAAGAAGAAGGATTGTTCTTTGAAGACCATTCCGATGACATTTTGCAAGACGATGTGATTGCACGCTTAATGACTTTCAACAATGTACTAATTACAAGCCATCAAGCTTTTTTAACCAAAACCGCATTGACCAATATTGCAGAAACAACCATATATAATCTGGATTGTTTTGAAAAACAAAAACCTTCTGGAAATGAAATTAGCATTAATTAATAGTTAAAAACAAATATTATGAAAAACATACTCGTACCAACAGACTTTTCAAAAAATTGCAATAAAGCAGAAGAACTCGGAATTGAAATGGCAAAGCTTTACAATTCCGAAATCCATTTTTTCCATTTGATGAAAACCCCCGTAGAATGGGTAAAGTTGGATAAACAAAAAGAAAAACAGTACCCAGAAACAGTAAAGCAAATAGGCATCGCAAAAGCCTACCTGAGAGAACTGGAGAAAAAAGCAGAACGACAAGGCCTTGAGTGCAGGACTTTTCTTGAATTTGATGGTGGTCAGGCAAATATCCTTAAACATTCGGGGCATTTTCATCACGATTTTATAGTTACGGGAAGTAGTGGCACCCGAGGCGGTATACGTGAGTTAATGGGAAGCAACGTAGAAAAAATTGTTAGGAAAGCTGATGTACCAGTTGTTGTAGTCAAGGATGAAGAAGTATCCTTTCCTTTTAAGGATATCGTTTTTGTTTCAGATTTTCTTCAAGATGTAAGCGATGCATTTAAGCAGGTTATTTCGATTGCTGAAAAATGCGGCGCACATATCCATTTATTGAGGGTCAATACTCAGACCGATTTTAACAGTATAGAACAAGGGTTGGATCCCATCAAGGAGTTCCTGAAAAAATTCCCCGATTTGGATAACTTCTCAATGAATGTATATAACGAACCAGACGTAGAAACAGGGATAAACAATTATTTACGATATAAAAATGCCGATTTAATCGCAATGTGTACTCACGGACGTACAGGATTTTTAAGCTTATTCTCTAAAAGCATCGCAGAGGGTGTAACCAATCACTCCGAATTACCAGTAATGACTATTAAAATGTAACAATGAATAAATCAGTCTTAATAAAAAAATACTCTGGTGAGTACGAAGCCTTTGATGTAAACAAACTCATCAACTCCCTGCGGCGTTCACGGGCAGATGAGGATATTATTCAAGATATAGCCCGGAAAGTACAAGAGCAGATTGAAGAAGGAATGACAACCAAAAAAATCTATCAATTGGCATTCAAGATGCTAAAGGCCAAATCCAGGGTAAGTGCCTCAAAGTACAAGCTCAAAAAAGCTTTAATGGAACTAGGTCCAACCGGTTTTCCATTTGAAAAATTAGTAGGTAAACTATTGGCACACGAAGGTTTTGATACAGAAGTTGATGTTATTGTCCAAGGTAATTGTGTTCAACACGAAATAGATGTGATAGCGCAAAAAGACAATAATCATTATATGATTGAATGCAAATACCATAGCGATCAAGGACGAGTTTGCAACGTGAAGATTCCATTATACATCAATTCAAGATTTTTAGATGTAGAAAAAAAATGGGAACGCCAAAAAGGTCACGATACTAAACTTCACAAAGGAGGCCTCTATACAAATACACGATTTACAAGTGATGCGGTACAATATGGTAAATGCGTTGGGCTATTATTGACAAGTTGGGATTACCCAATGGATAACGGGTTAAAAGACAGAATAGATAAGTCGGGGCTACATCCGTTAACAGCAATAACAACGCTTACTAAGGCCGAAAAAACGAAATTATTGGATAAAGGTCTTGTGCTCTGCAAAGAGCTTCACGAAAACCCAAAAGTTTTAGAACAAGTAGGAGTGCCAAAGTCAAGGCACAAAAAGATTCTCGAAGATTCAAGAGAACTATGTAGAATTCAATAAAGCACTACATACATTTTTAATTTAAAAATAGATCAAATGAAAACAGATGAACTGAAAGAAAAGGACAGTATAGATTTAGAGCCATTTTACCAAGCATTGGAAGATGACTCTAAACTACTTGAAGAAGCCCTTGAGATATTATTTGAAATGGTTCACTTTGAACCTAAATCAGTAAAGAAATTGGCTCTTTTTATTAAAGAGGATTCTCGTAATCTATATAAAGAAATAGTGGAATTGAGCAAATCAAAACAAGATAAAGGAAATACACCTTCTTGCTGTGGTGGACTCTAAATAAATACTATAAAGATGGATAACAATAAAATAAATATTCACTTTTTAGGTGCAGCAGGTACGGTAACCGGCTCAAAATATTTAGTGGACACAGGAGATAAAAAGATACTCATAGACTGCGGACTTTTTCAAGGGTTAAAAGAATTGCGCCTTAAAAACTGGGAGTATCCACCCGCGGAAGTTTCAGAAATTGATACGGTTCTTCTTACCCACGGCCATTTAGACCACACAGGATATTTACCAAGATTGGTCAAGAAAGGGTTCAATGGACCAATATACGGCACCAATCCTACTTTGGACATTGCAAAAATCATTTTGAATGATAGTGCAAAAATTCAGGAACAAGAAGCAGAACGTGCCAATAAAGAAGGCTATTCCAAACATAATCCTGCTGAACCATTGTACGACCTAAAGGATGTAGAAAAAACTATCCCTCATTTTAAAGGAATTCCGCAATCACAATGGATTCCATTGTTTGATGGCATAAGGGCTCGATTTCAATATAATGGTCACATTCTGGGAGCAACTTACATTGAGTTGGATGTACACAGGAAACGTTTTGTGTTTTCTGGCGATATAGGCAGAACAAACGATTTATTACTGTTTCCGCCATTAAAGCCAAAAAAGGCAGATGTATTATTTATTGAATCCACCTACGGAGGAAGATTTCATCCTGATGAAGTAGAAGCACTTCCACAGATAGAAAAATTGGTCAATGACACCATCAACAGAGGTGGCAGCCTATTTGTTCCAAGTTTTTCAGTAGAACGTGCCCAATTGATGATGCTGATTTTTTGGAAATTATTGAAAGAGAAGAAAATCCCAAAAATACAAATGATAATGGACAGCCCAATGGGAGCAAGTGTATTAGAATTGTTTCATCGCACAAGAGATTGGCACAGGTTGGAAGATAACGAATGTGACGAAATGTGCTCGCACTTTACGGTCGTAAGCAGTTATCGGGAAACAATGGAATTACGAACAGATAATAAACCGAAAATCGTGATTGCAGGAAGCGGAATGCTCACAGGCGGAAGAATGCTAAACTATCTTGAAACCCAAGCACAAAACCCCAACAACACCTTGCTTTTTGTGGGTTATCAAGCTGAAGGTACGCGAGGCAGAAAATTATTGGAAGGCGATAAGGAACTTAAAGTGTATGGAAAATGGGTGCCCTTTGATATGGAAGTTGTAGAAATTGAAGGGCTCTCAGCACACGCTGACCATAGAGAACTTATAGATTGGATGGGCAAAATAAAAAATACGCCAGAGCGGATTTTCATTGTACACGGTGAAAAAGAAAGTGCAGAAGCATTGCAAAAAGGCATCAAGGAAACTTATGGGTGGGATGCAGAAATTCCGCAATTATACACCATCGAAGAAATAGAATAAATCACAACAATCAAAAAAAATATGGACACACACTCAAACATATTAAAATACAAACATCTCGGAATCTATACCCAAAACGAAAATGTCGTGTATATGCGGGAAGACTGTCACGTTTGTATTTCAGAAGGTTTTGAAGCTTTGACCCGCATTAGGATATCCAACGCAAATGCCTCAATCGTTGCAAGCCTCAACGTTATAAATTCAGATATGTTGTTACCCAATGAAATCGGACTTTCAGATGCTGCTGCGAAAAAACTCAATGTTTCCCCAAACGATACATTATATGTTTCCCATTTAGAGCCTATCGAATCGTTGAGCCACGTTAGGGCGAAAATCTATAATCAAAAACTGAATTATACAGCATTTAATGAAATCATAACCGATATCGTTGAAGGCGATTATTCCAACATCCACCTTTCGGCATTTATTACGGCCTGTGCAGGTGACCGGATGGATATTGATGAAATATCCGACCTCACCAAAGCGATGATTGCTTCGGGAAAGCAACTGAACTGGAACAAAGATATCGTGGTGGACAAACATTGTATTGGCGGATTGCCTGGCAATAGAACAACACCATTGGTAGTTGCCATTGTTGCTGCGTATGGGCTTACTATGCCAAAAACATCATCACGGGCAATCACTTCGCCAGCAGGCACAGCAGATACAATGGAAGTACTGACCAATGTTACGCTCTCTTCCGAGGAAATAAAGACCGTTGTAGAAAAGGAAGGCGGATGTTTTGTTTGGGGCGGTACAGCGCAGTTAAGTCCTGCCGATGATGTGCTCATTAAAATTGAAAAAGCCTTGGATATTGATAGCGAAGGTCAGCTCATTGCTTCAGTACTTTCTAAAAAAGCCGCGGCAGGTTCTACGCACGTGGTCATAGATATTCCCGTGGGAGAAACCGCCAAGGTTCGCAGTACCGAAATGGCAGAAAAACTAAAAAATCATATGGAAACCGTTGGAACTGCTGTTGGGTTGAATGTAAAAGTTGTAGTTACGGATGGCACGCAGCCTGTTGGAAGGGGTATCGGTCCAACTTTAGAAGCCATAGATATATTAAAAGTTTTGAAAAATGAGGAAGATGCACCTAAAGACTTAACAGAAAGAGCATTGCTTTTAGCTACTGAACTATTAGAACTTTCTGGAAAAGTAGAAAAAGGAAAGGGACTGGAAACCGCACGTGAAATTCTCAAATCTGGAAAAGCATATGAAAAATTCATAGCCATTTGTAAGGCGCAAGGTCAATTTTCAAAACCAGTTTTAGCACCTTATAAAATTGAAATTAAAGCTGAAAAGTCAGGCGTTTTGCAACGAATTGATAACCGAAAAATCGCAAAACTTGCCAAGCTTTCTGGAGCACCACAATCTAAATCGGCAGGGATTCTTTTGAATGTCCATTTTAATGAAAAAATCGAAATAGACCAATTGTTATATACCATATATGCTGAATCCAAAGGCGAACTTAACTATGCTTTGGAATATAAAAACAACCATAACGACATCATAACTATAATTTAAAAAACTATGAAAACAATATTATTCTGTCTTCCCGGAAATGAAGAACTCACAGAACTAATGGCTATAAAAATGGATGCTGAAGTGGGCAAAGCCATTTTGCGTAAATTCCCTGACGGGGAATCGTACACACGCATATTATCTGATGTTAAAGATAAATGTGTGGTACTGGTATGCACCTTGCACAAACCAGATTCAAAACTGTTGCCACTATATTTTTTAAGCCACACAGCCAAATCATTAGGAGCTATGTGTACCTGTTTGGTAGCACCCTATTTGGCCTATATGCGGCAGGACAAAGTTTTCAACGAAGGCGAAGGAGTGACTTCTGGTTTTTTCGGAAAATTGATTTCTGGTTTTGCCGATAGCATTACCACAGTTGACCCTCACTTGCACAGAATTAGTTCGTTGGGGGAAGTGTATCAAATTCCAAATAAAGTGATTCACGCTGCCGATGCCATTTCAGAATGGATAAAAGAAAACATCGAAAACCCAGTACTTATCGGTCCCGATTCTGAAAGTGAACAATGGGTTTCAGAAGTCGCCAAAAATGCAGGAGCACCATTTATAGTATTACAAAAGGTACGTCACGGTGACCGTGATGTAGAAGTCTCTGTTCCCGATGTGGATAAGTACAAGAATGCCACACCTATTTTAGTAGATGACATTATTTCCACAGCCCGAACAATGATTGAAACCGTACAACATCTTAAAAAGGCAGGAATGAAACCGCCTATTTGTGTAGGCATTCACGCCGTTTTTTCAGGAAATGCCTATCAAGATTTATTGGATTCCGGAGTAGAAAAAATAGTGACTTGTAATACCATCCCACACTCTTCAAATGGAATAGATTTAAGTGATATTATGGCAAAAGAGGTAAAAAAATTAATGCACCATATATGAGAAAGCAAAGTTTCATAGTACTATTTATTTTATTCAGCATCACAATGACTGGACAAACTGAAATGCTTATTGGGCAGATTTCAGGTAGAGTTGTTGTTCGAGAAAATTTTGATGAAGAAGGCTCTTTTCTAAACAAACAAACTTTTGAAGCTGGTGAAACAATAAAGAAAAATGGATACTATGAAATTGAGGTGGTTACGGAATTGTTCGATGAGGACAAAAAATCGACCGATAAATACACCATAACCTATCGCTGTAAGCCTGATGAGGCAAGTGTAATGGTAATGGCTTTTCCGTTTTCCAATCCAAAATCAAAGAAAACAGAAATCAACACCACTTCAAAGAAATTTAAAGAACTATACAATTTGGATAATCTGAAAAATATTGAATTGGAAATGAGTTTTGACTCGGGCTTGTTGAATTTTTTCGGTTCAAAAAGCATCATAAAAATTTACGATCGAAAATTAGAAGCTGGCAAAAACACTATTAAATCAAAAATAAATATTAAGGCCTATGCCTGGGGTATTCGCATCAAGCAATTCAATTATACTGTTATTGAAAAATTAAATGAAAAAGGATTATTGACTTTTCAGAAATTTTCAGAAGCAGATAACAGCTATTTTACAATAAACTATAAATAAAGACAGATGAAAAATTACGATACACTTTCTGAAGCCATAAACGATTTACAGGGAAAAGGCTATACATATGATTTTAACCTAAAACCAGAATGTTTGGAGTGTGCCTCACTAAAAATTGAAATACACCCAGAAGATTTTAATGTTGACGAGATGCATCGTTTTGAGGGTATGAGCAGTACCGACGATAATAGTGTGCTTTATGCTATTTCATCAAAAAATGGGATTAAAGGACTTTTGGTAGATGCCTATGGCGTCTATGCCGAAAACATTTCGGAAGCTATGAGAAAAAAATTACGATAACACTTAAACAAGACAATAATGGAAAATCACGAACACCACAATCACGATGAAATGGACCATTCTAAAATGGACCATTCGAAGATGAAACACAAAAAAGAAGACCATTCTAAAATGAACCACAAAGGTGGGGACCATTCGGGTCACAATCCGGGTCACGGTCAAATGGGCCACGACCATCATAAAATGATGATTGCCGATTTCAGGAAACGGTTTTGGGTAACCTTAATCTTGACCATTCCCATCCTCATCATCTCCCCGATGATCCAAGGGTTTATTGGGTATGAGTTCCTGCTTCCCGGAAACCAATATATATTATTTGGCCTTTCTTCTGTAGTGTATTTCTATGGCGGCTGGCCATTTATTACCGGATTTTGGTCCGAAGTTAAAAAAGGTGCACCAGGGATGATGACCCTTATTTCTATGGCCATTACCGTGGCTTACGTTTATAGTTCGGCAACCGTGTTCGGCTTAGAAGGAGTTGATTTTTTCTGGGAACTGGCTACCCTTATCGCTATTATGTTGGTAGGACATTGGATAGAGATGAAAAGCGTCTTGGGAGCATCAAAGGCCTTACAGCTTTTGGTAAGTATGATGCCCGCAGAAGCCCATAGGGTAAAGGGTGATACCATAGAAGATATTCCGTTGGAAGATTTGTTAAAAGATGATGTCATATTAGTAAAACCAGGTGAAAAGGTGCCTGCTGATGGTATTATAACAGAAGGCACCAGCTACCTGAATGAATCTATGCTTACTGGGGAGTCCAAACCAGTTAAGAAAGAAATAGATGATAAGGTTATTGGAGGTTCGGTAAACGGTAATGGCAGCATAAAGGTAAAGGTTGAGCATACAGGAAAGGACAGTTATCTCAACAAGGTGATCACAATGGTTGAAGAAGCACAAAAGTCCAAATCAAAAATGCAAAACCTCTCGGATAGAGCTGCAAAATGGCTTACCTATATCGCATTAGGTATTGGATTTGGCACATTGGCGGTTTGGCTAATTTTAGGCTTCCCTTTTGTGTATGCTTTGGAGCGTATGGTAACGGTAATGATTATTGCGTGTCCGCACGCTTTAGGTCTTGCCATTCCATTAGTGGTCGCTATTTCTACTGCGGTTTCTGCACAGAATGGATTATTGATTAGAAATAGAACAGCTTTTGAAGAATCCCGAAAAATAACGGCATTATTATTCGACAAGACTGGAACATTGACCAAAGGTGATTTTGGTGTAACAAGGGTTGAGTCGGTCAATCAGAAATATCCACCTAAAGAAATTTTGAGGCTTTCAAGTGCATTGGAACAGAGTTCTGAACACCCTATTGCGGTTGGAATAATTAAAAAAGTAAAAGAAGATGAAGTTATTATTCCGAACCCTGAAAACTTTAACGCAATTACCGGTAAAGGAGTCGAGGCGAACGTAGAAGGGAAAGAAATAAAAGTTGTAAGTCCCGGATATTTAAGGGATGAAAAAATAACTATTCCAGAGGATGCCTATAGCGATGCCGCAGAAACTGTTGTTTTTGTCTTGATTGATGGAAAACTGGCAGGATACATAGCATTGGCGGACGAAATTAGACCGGAATCTGCCGATGCCATCAAAATTTTCAAAAAGAATAATATAAAAGTTTTAATGGCTACCGGTGATAATGAAAGAACTGCCAAAGCTGTTAGCGATAAACTCGGCTTGGATGGATACTACGCCGAAGTTTTGCCACATCAAAAAGTGGAAATAGTAAAAGAATTGGAAAGTAAGGGAGAGTTTGTGGCAATGACAGGAGACGGAGTGAACGATGCACCGGCTCTGGCTCAAGCCAATGTAGGTATTGCAGTAGGTTCTGGCACAGACGTAGCCGCTGAAACCGCGGATATTATTTTGGTAAACAGCAACCCACAAGATATTGCTAACTTGATTTTGTTCGGTAAGGCTACATACAATAAAATGATCCAGAACCTTGTTTGGGCAACGGGATACAACGTTATAGCCATTCCGTTAGCTGCTGGAGTGCTTTATTCTACCGGTTTTGTTTTGGGCCCAGCCGTTGGAGCTGTACTTATGAGTTTAAGTACGATTATAGTGGCTATCAATGCGCAATTATTAAAGCGAAAAATCGGTAAAAAATAAATGGACAAAAAAGAAAAACTCAACAGGATATTTTTAATCCTGTTGAGTTTATTTGTAGTGATGTTGGGCTATGGTATTTTATTGCCAACCCTTCCCTACTATACCGAAAGATTAGCTTTAGGAGATAACCTAGATACTGATTCGATTAACTTTCATATTGGTTTTTTGACCAGTATTTATCCGCTCTTCCAGCTTCTTTTCGTTGTACTCTGGGGCAGGCTATCCGATAAATACGGCCGTAAACCCATTATCATTGTTGGGCTAATCGGCTTTGTAATTATGCAATTACTTACCGGTCTTGCTACATCATTGACGATGCTATATGTTGCTCGCATCTTTGGTGGTATTTTCACGTCATCAGTTATTCCAGTTAGCAACGCATATTTGAGCGACATTACTTCTGAAAAACGAAGAACAAAAATAATGGGTTGGTCGGGTGTTGCCATTAGCTCTGGTGTTATTTTTGGCCCTGTCATTGGTGGCTTTCTGTCTCAAACTGACCTTCATTTAAAATATACGATAGGTCTGCTGCATTTAGACCGATTTTCAGTACCCTTTTTGTTTGCCGCTCTTCTAGGACTTATAGTCTTATTTGTAGTAGCAAAATGGTTAAAAAACACCACTCGCGTACATACGTTCACAACACAAAAAGCGAGCTTGCGATTCACATTTACCAAATATTTTGTCGTATTACTGGGTCTGTCGTTTGTCATCCAATTTGTAGTAACGCTGTTTGAAACTGTCTTTTCAATATATGGGAAAGATGAATTAGGATTTAACAGTAACCAAATAGGTATTGGTTTTATGCTATGTGGTTCAATAATGGCTGTTTTACAACCTTTGTTCGCTACTTACGGAGAGAAGTTTTTATCCACAAAGAAACAAATTGCATTAGGGTTGTTTATATCTGGATTATCCTTAATTGTCTTTCCCTTTTTTAAGAATGAATACTTGGTATATGTGTTAATCGTTGTTTTCGCTGCTGGAGGTGCTATGGTAACGCCAAACTTGTTATCAGCAGTATCATTGACATCTAAAGAAAATACAGGTAGAAATATATCCATACAAAGCTCAACAGGTAGCGTAGGTCAGATTTTAGGTCCTGTTGTAGGTACTTGGCTGATTGCAGATAGTTTTTACTATCCGTTTATTATAGCCGGATTAATAGTTATAATTTCAATTGGATTAGTCCGATTAGTCACTTAAAACTTTTAAAATTGAAATTCCAAATAAAAAAACTCCTTACAGCTTTACTTAAATATAATGAATTATAAATCAGGTGCGTAATTCGGTGCGTAATTAGAAATATATTATTTTAATTGTTTGATTTTCAATAACTTAATTATTTAAAGATAGTTCCTCTTTCTCCGCTTATCAAAACCGTATTCCTTTGATTAATAAAGGTTTACGGTTTTTTCGTTTATAGATTTGTACGATTAATGTACGGTAGATTATTTTTAACCTCAACTTTCAATAAATTTCAATTTAAAGAATAGGGTATAAATTCCGTATCTTTGAAACTGTTTACACGTTGCCTGTGTAACCATTTGAACAAATAAAAGAGGGTTGCCGTACTGGTTGCCCTTTTTTTTGTTTTAATATTTTGAAAAAAGCCACATTTTAATGAAAATCTTTTTATTTACCTTAGTAATTCAAATACAACAGATTTCTATAGTTGTTAATCCTTAAGATTATGAAATATATTTCTTTATTGATGTTAGTTTTATTCTTATTCGCTTGTAATACCCGAGACGAAGGATTGAAAAGTGTGGGCTTTTGGTTGAGCGAAGATGTTAAAAATAAAGGAAATTACATACAAATAATAAAAGCTGGTGAGGGGATGTTTTTAGTTAAATATTATATTGATCAAAGATCTGGCTCTACTTATGGTTCAGATTTTTATACATTTAACAAAGGGTGTTTTTCCGAGGGATTTGATTTTTTTTGTGAAACTGAAGATAATAACCTAATAACTGAACACGGGGAAGTTTTTGTGAAATATGACAAAGAGTATTTTTTTTATGATAATAAAGGATATCCGTTAGAAAGCCTTGTGAAGAAATATGGTGATCTTACGAAAGATAAAATTGATGAATTGGGAATAAAAATTTATGGCAAATGAATTATTGATTTTAAATATTAGTGGCGAAAATACTCCATTGGCTTTTATGACTTCTAAATATTTTATACCCGATTATTAAAAAAAATAATTTATAAGTGTCTGTATGGGAGGGATATACAGATATTTTTAAGTCTTATAAACCTAGAAAACCGCAAATATTAAGGGTATAGGGGATGTTTTAATTGATTTTTTTAAAACTTTATGGTATTATAGGTGAAATAATTACAGGATTGGCGCCATCTACATACTATGAATATTACGTTACACCTTTGTGTGGTACTGGCACACCATTTCCAGCCGGCCCAAAAGGATTTAGCACACTTTGTGGGGGCGCAATAGATGCCTTCCCATTTTTTGAATCGTTTGAAAATACTTCGGGCACAAGAGATTGCTGGAGCAATGAGTATGTAGCTGGAGTTCCAACAGACTGGATGTATGTTGGTACAAATGGCAACAATTCTATAACGCCTAGAACTGGCGAGTTAATGGCTCAATTTAAGATCGAGTCTATGACCGAAAAAACCAAATTGGTTTCACCCGCTATGGATCTAACAGCGTTAACAAATCCTCAGCTTACTTTCTACTTTGCCAATGCAAATTGGATCGGAGATGTAGATGAGCTGCGTATATTTTACAAGACTAGTGCAGGAGGTTCATGGACACAAATTGGTGAAAGCTATACCACAGAACATACTGTTTGGACGCAAGTAATTTTAGACCTTCCAAACCCAAGTAATGATTATTATATTGCTTTTGAAGGTAAGTCTAATTTTGCAAGAGGAATAGATGTAGATGATGTAATGGTTGCAGAAGCTCCTACTTGTATGCAGCCTTTAAATCTTACTGCAACTCATATTACACAAGACTCCGTAGAATTATCTTGGGATGAAGTTGCTGGAGCTAGCAATGGATATGAGTGGTTTATTTTTGAATATAATGCAGATCCAACAACTGCTACAGCAGTGGCTACAGGTACCACACCACAAGGCACTACAACTGCAAACGTTAGCGGTTTAGAGGCTTATACTATCTACGATTTTTATGTAAAATCTGATTGTGATACAGACGGGATGAGCTTCTTAGCTGGACCAACTACATTTAAAACAGCGGTAATACCACCAGTTTGCGGTCAATTCTTTTACGATACGGGCGGAGAAAATGGCGATTATGGTAACAATGAAAATGTAACTACCATTATTTCGCCAAATAATCAAGGAGAAGCGGTTACGGTTACCTTTATATCTTTCGATACTGATTTTGGATGGGACGTGCTTTATGTTCACGACGGACCAGACGCTACTTACCCATTAATTGATAGTGGTAACGATGCAACACCTAATTTCCCTGCTAGAGGATATTATGGACAGACTATTCCTGGACCATTTACTTCTACTCATTCAAGTGGAGCATTAACATTTGTATTTAGAAGTGATTTTGGCGCAACTCGCGCAGGCTGGATGGCAGATATTTCTTGTACGCAACTCAATGTGGCAGATCAAGCTTTTGAAAACTTTATTTATTATCCAAATCCAGTGGAAAACAAATTGGTATTAAATGCTGCCAATCAAATTGAAACTGTAAAAGTTTACAATTTATTAGGTCAAGAAGTTTTAGCTGTATCACCAAATACAAATAATCCTACAATTGAAATGGATAATTTGCAAACTGGAACTTATATTATGAAAGTTACTATAGATGGTAATGAACAAACCTATAAGGTATTAAAGAAGTAAAATAACTTAATTTTTTTTATAGTTTTATTTTTCAAGAACCATTCTCTTAATGAGGGTGGTTCTTTTTTTGGTTTTCGGTTTTAAACACAACTCATAAAAACCTATTTAACCAATTGAAAAACTTGTTTTGCAATCTCCAATTCTTCATTGGTAGGAATCACTAAAATTTTTACTTTGGAGACAGGTGTGTTTATTTCGCGTAAGCTTTTTGATTTTGTTTCGTTTTTTTCATCGTCCAATTCTATACCCAAATAATCCATATTCCTGCATACAAGTTTTCGGATTAAGCTGGAGTTTTCGCCAATTCCCGCAGTAAAAATTATAGCGTCTAAACCGTTTAAAGTGGCTGCATATGCTCCTATATATTTTTGAATACGATACGCATTCATTTGTAATGCAAGTTGGCAGTCTCTATTTCCTTTTTCGGCTTCGGCTTCAATATCCCTTAAGTCGTTGTAGCCGGTAAGTCCCAGCATACCGCTTTTATAGGTGAGTATTTCTTTAACTTCATCTACTGTGTAGTTTAATGTGTTGACCAAATGATAAATGATACCGTGGTCAATATCGCCACTTCTGGTTCCCATAATTAAACCGTTGGAGGGGGTAAAACCCAAACTGTGATCAATGCTTTGCCCATTTAAAATGGCAGTCATACTGCATCCGTTACCCAGATGAATGGAAATAATTTTAGAATTTTCAAGACCTAAATGCGCAATGGCCTTTTCTGAAACATATTGATGGCTCGTGCCGTGAAAACCGTATAATTGAATACTTTGTTCGTCGTAAAGTTGATTGGGGATTGCATACCTTTTGGCCTTTTCGGGAATGGTTTGGTGAAATGCCGTATCAAAAACCGCAACTTGTTTCGCAGACGGAAAAACTTCTTCAGCAACGAGAATTCCTTCAAGATTTCCCGGATTATGAAGTGGTGCCAACGTAGCGTATTCTTTTATCTTCTGTTTAACTTGGGTTGTGATTGCCGTAGTATTTGAAAATGAATTTCCACCGTGAACAACACGATGGCCAACCACTTTAATGTCGTCAGTACTTTTAATCACTCCTTTTTCTGAATGAAGTAATAATTCAACTATTTTATGAAGTCCTTGTTTATGTGTTTTTATACTTTCGGTCTGTTGAAGCGAAGTTGCACTTGTTTTATAATTCAAAACGGCGTCCTGTTGCCCAATGCGCTCCACCAATCCGCTACACACCCATGTTTCCGAAGGCATTTCTATTATTTGAAATTTTATAGACGAGCTTCCAGAATTAATTATTAATACGTTCATAGGATTATATGTTTTTAAATAGCTTGTGCTTGTATTGCAGTAACCACAACGGTATTAAATATATCGTCTGTTGTGCAGCCTCGGCTTAAATCGTTTACAGGTTTGTTTAACCCTTGAATTATCGGACCAATAGCCAAAGCTTTTGTTTCTCTCTGAACCGCTTTGTAAGTATTGTTCCCCGTATTTAGATCGGGGAAGATAAACACATTGGCTTGTCCGGCAACTTCGGAGTTTGGCATTTTAGACCGGCCAACCGTTATATCTACGGCCGCATCGTATTGTATTGGTCCTTCTACTTTTAAATCAGGTCTTTTTTCCCGTACTATTTGCGTTGCCTCTCTCACCCGTTCTACATCGGCTCCTACACCGGAAGTTCCTGATGAATACGACAACATTGCTATTTTCGGTTCAATTCCAAATGCCGTGCTGGTTGCAGCCGACGAAATGGCAATTTCGGCCAATTGGATTGAAGTAGGGTTTGGGTTAATTGCGCAATCTCCATACACCGAAACACGATCTTCCAAAAGCATAAAAAATACAGACGAAACAATTGAAGCCTCTGGCTTGGTTTTTATAAATTGAAGCGCAGGAAGAATAGTGTGCTGCGTAGTGTGCTGAGCTCCGGAAACCATCCCGTCTGCATGACCCTTATATACCATCATGGTTCCAAAATACGACACATCTATCATGAGATCCTTCGCCATTGCAAGATTCACGTTTTTGTGTTTTCGAAGTTCGAACAATGTTTTTGCGTAGGCATCAAAATGAATAGATTCACTTGGATTTACAATGTTAATTTTGTGTAAGTCCAGCGCAAGATCCAAGGCTGTAATTCGCTCTTCAATTTCCTTTTTATCGCCTAGCAATGTAATGGTTACCACGTCCAAATCAATTAATCGTTTGGTGGCACGTAAAATACGTTCGTCTAGCCCTTCTGGTAATACAATGTGCTTTTTTTCGGCCTTTGCCTTTTTCAATAAATTATACTGAAACATTCTAGGTGTAATTCCGTTTGTTTTAAACGTAATTAAGCGTTCTACCAAAGCATCTACTTTTACGTGCTTTTCAAAATCTTTAATAGACGTATTAATTTTTTCGGTGTTTTCGGCATAAATCTGCGATTTTATTCTTCCCAAACTATTGGTAACGGAAAATGTACCTCCTGGAACCGAAATAATAGGAACAACTTCTGAAAGCCCTTCAATTAATTTAATAATTGAATCTTCAGGCACCAGACCCGCGGTAAGTACAATGCCCGAAATAGCAGGATAATTATCCGATATATTTGCTTGCAGAGCGCCCAAAATAATATCGGCACGGTCTCCCGGTGTAATAACAAGCGCATTTTCTTTTAAATGAAGTAAGTAGTTATGCAATTGCATAGCGCCCACGCTGTAATTACCAGCCTGATTATTAATAAAGGATTCTCCAAACAGAACCTTTGCACCCAAAGTATCTACAATTTCCTTCATCGAAGGATTTGCCAAAACTGGGTTTAACGGAATTGCACTTACAATTACTTGCGAAGGAAGATATTTTTCCAATTCGGTAATAACCAATTCTTGATTTTGAGGTTCTACTTTATTGGCGATTACGGCCAAAACCTCTACTCCTTTGTCTTTAAACGAATCGAACGCCATTTGTAGATTGCCGACAAATTCGTCTAAGGTTTTGCCAATACCGCTAGCTAGGATAATCGCGGGCACACCTAAATTTTTGGCTATTAATATATTAATATCGAATTCCTTTATAGTGCCTTCACCCGTAAATCCGGTACCTTCAATTAGTATAAAATCAAACCGTTCTTCGAGGGCTTTGTATTTTTCAATAATTCTACTAATTATTTCGCCGTCTTTATTTTCGTTTGTTTTCTTAATTACCTCGCTTCGTTTAAAGGCGTAGGCATCTTCAAATTTTATATCTAAGTTAAAATAGGTAGAAACTGTGTTTATATGATTGTCAATTTCACCAGATTTAAAGTCATCAATAATAGGTCTGAAATAGCCTACTTTGGCCGCCTTTCCCAATAACGACTGCATTAATCCCAGTGAAATAATAGACTTGCCACTGTCTGGTTCGGTTGTGGCAATATAAATGGCTTTATTCATTTTTTTAATATTTATTCAAAAGTAAGCAACATTATAAACACCGCTATAAAATTTTAGGTTAGATGTTCCAAACGTGCTAAAACTTTATGGCCTCTTCAAAATTTTATGCTTCATTTAATACAGTTAGTTTATCTGAATTGTAACCAAACTTCGTTTTTTTAATCCAATGGTTAATTTATCAATGTATTATTCACTTAAATAAATAACTATGAAAACAAAATTATTACTACTCGCATTAATAGGTGTATTTTCAGTAAATGCACAAAATACATATAACCTTGACTGGGTTATGGGGATTGGAAGTAGCGTAGATTTAACTATAGATCAAGGCGATACCGTAATTTGGACTTGGGGAGATAATGCACCCCATACAGTAGAAAATGAAGTAGGAAATTCTGTTGAAACTTTTAATAGTGGAGTTATTTCGGGAATGGGAGAAACCTATGCCTACACCTTTACCGAGGTAGGCGACAACAGATATTTTTGTGGCATTCACGGTGCAAATAACATGTCGGGAACCATTACAGTTAGAGAGGTTTTGGGAGTCGAAGATAACAATTTAAGCTCAATAAGTATCTACCCAAATCCATCATCTTCAGTAATAAATTTGGAGATTCCACACAACATTCAATCTGGTCAAATAACCGTGTACGATGTATTAGGAAAACAGATTTATTCAGATGAATTTATATCAAATCCTAGGATTTCAATAAACATTGCGTATTGGAGCCAAGGAAATTATTTTTTAAAAGTTGTTTCGGGTGAATACACAATAACCGAAAGGTTCATTAAAAACTAATTCAATAAAGATACGTATTACTGCTAATTTTTTGGATGCTACTTCGGTTGCAATTTTGAAAATGCTCTTTTCCGATTAAAACGAAATTGACCCTCGTTATTTGTCACAGTTATTCATCTTTAAAACAATTGAACATGATATAGCATCCATAGATTTGCAATTATTAAAATCAAAAACTATTATGAAAAAAATTATTTTACTCCTCTTTATTTTTAGTGGTTTAAACATGTCATTTTCGCAAGAACCTATAATTGAAGGAGACATAATGTTGTGCCCAAATTCAAGCGGTACAGCATCAGTGATCAATCAAAGTTATGATAGCTATCAATGGTATTTTAAATACTGGTTTACATCGGAAGAATTTGAGCCCATTCCTGGGGCAACGGATGCTTCATTTACATATGATTGGTTTACCTATGATCAGGCGTTATTAAAAGTTGTGGTTACTTTAGGAACCGAAACCTTAGAGTCTAATGCAATACAAATTGATAGTTACGCTTGGACCCCTTTGATAATAATTCACGAAATGAATGAGTTTGTAAGAATTGATCCAGTTTCCCACCATCTTGTTTTATGCGAAGGAGAAAGCTTTAACAATACAATTGGCAGTCCCTACAACACTAACATACAATGGTATAAAGATTACGCCCCAATTCCAGGTGCAAATGATACGTCTTATTCAATCACTGAGCCTGGAATATACTACGTGGAAGCTGCACCAGATTTCTGTCCTAATGTTATAGATAGCAGCATAGGCACTCCGTTTGTTGTTGAAATTGACACTAATTGTGCCCTTGGCATTACTAACCCCAATAGTTTACACGATGCAGTTCAAATATATCCTAATCCGGTGTCGCATTCCCTACAGTTAAACATTGGTGCTGATGTAGCAATAAACAAATACAGCATTATGGACATAACGGGAAAAGCTTTAATAACAAAGAAAACGAACTTTACAGATACTGCGACTATAGATGTTAGCAGTTTATCTAACGGACTGTATATTTTAGTGTTAGAAAGTGAAAGAGGAAATTCAATTCATAAATTCATTAAAGCGTAGTTTTTACTTGATGGCTAATAGCTTAATACAGAAATGGGAGCCAAGAGCTCCCGTTTTTAAATGAAAGCATTCACTTCTTCTTTTTAATACGTGGAATGTATTATAAACCATCACCTTCCAAATAGCTCGCTCTAATTTTAACAGAACGCTATAATTAGCGATAATAATTTGGTCATATTTAGTTTATTTCATCGGTAACCTCTCCGCAATTCAGCATTGAAGCCCCAAAATACGGGTTGAGGATTTCTTCGTTCGTACTCAGCCAAAACGCGCCTATATCGTTATTCGCCATCGGACAGTATTCCACATAGACTTTTTGGTTAATGCCAAAAGTTTTTACCGCATTTATTAAATGTGCCGATAGATGCACAAAATGTTCTCGTTGCACTTTAATGTCTAAAGTTTTTGAGATTGCGCTCGCAGAATTCTTAAGTTCCTTTTCCAAATGCATCCATTGGCTGTGGGCAGGCTCCTCTTTCAGCAGTTTCATATTAACATTATTGATGCTTTTAAGTAGCGCACCGGCAGCGATTTTGGGTGTTTCTGCGTTGTCATTAACCAAGGCTTTTTCTATAATCATATAATCGTCAAACACTGCTTTCAGTTGGGTTTGAAATTTTGCTGGCACTTCCAGCCTTTCAACCTGCGTCAGGTGATTTGTTGCATCCACCTCTACACTGTTATCAGTATTCATCATGCTTTTTTTACCTTGCAATTGGGCTGCTGCATCTACTGTAAAAGTGCCATTGGCAACCACTTCTTCGCCATTAGTAAGTCCATCAACAATGGTATAAGTTTCGCCGTTCTTTGCGCCCAAAGTTACCTCGCGCATTTCAAAAACAGGTTTGTTAGGATTGGTTTTTACATATACCAAGGATCGGCTTCCCGTCCAAAGTACAGCAGATGCTGGCACAATTATCTGCGACGCACTATCATTTTGTTTTGAAATATTCACTTTAGAAGTTACAAACATCCCAGGTTTTAAAATACCATCTTTATTGTTTAAAGTTGCCCGTACTGAAACCGTCCTGGATTGTGTATTTAAAGTTGGATCTATAAACGAAATGGTTGCTTCAAAATCTTTATTGGGATAGGCATTGGTGGTTACAGTTATTTTTTGGCCTTCCTTTAATTGTGAAATTTGATTTTCATAAGCATCGAACATAGCCCAAACTGTTCCCAAATTGCTAACTTTTACAATAGGTTGCCCTTGCTTAACGTAGTCGCCTTCTTCCGCCATTTTTTCAGAAACCGTTCCCGAAACAGTAGCGTAAATGGGGAAGTTTTCACGCACTTTACCTGAACTTTCAATTTGATTGATTTGATTTTCTGAAAGTTTCCACAATTTTAATTTATTACGAACTGCTTTATATAATCCGGGCTGAGATTCTTTCATAGAAGCAGCCGTTAAAAGTTCCTGTTGCGCTGCAACAAGTGCCGGTGCATAAATGATGGCCAACAATTGTCCTTTACGAACTTCTTCTCCAGTAAAATTGACATTTAGCTTTTCTATTCTTCCTTCAAAATAACTGGCTTGTACGGCATTTGCTTCTTCGTTCGGCATAATTTTACCCGAAAGCGACATTGTATTTCCCTCTGTTTCCGAAGTATTTCCTACAATAACAGTTTGAATATTTGCCAAAGCCATGGCATTTTCAGACATCTTAATTTCGTTTAATGCCAGGCCTTCCGCGCCGGACTCTGCGGGGATTAAGTCCATCCCGCAAATAGGACAATCTCCCGGTTCGGATTGCATAATTTGGGGATGCATTGAGCAAGTCCACATTTTATTAGCAGCAACCTCATCAGAATGCTCATGAATGTCTGTGGCATTATTAGCCGCTGTACCTGCTGGATCGCCACCGAAAAGAAGAAAACCAGCCAAGAGGCCAACTATAACGGCTATCCCAATGTATATGATATTTTTATTCATCTGTTTATATTTTACTTATTATTTTCTAATCGTTTAATCATTGCCTTCATTTCCGCAATTTCCTTTTCTTGTGCTTTTATAATATCATCTGCCAACTTTTGAACTTTGGGATCTTTTATCTCTGCTCTTTTACTGGTTAAAATAGCGATGGAATGATGCGGAATCATGGCCTTCATCCATAATACATCGCCAACAATAGGGCTTTGTGCTCTTACCAAGCCAAGGGCGCTGACGAATAGAATTAAACTCCCCAATAGAATTGCAATATTTTTTTTCTTGTTTTGATACATTTTTCGCATAAAGAACCACATTATCACTGCCATTGCCGCAATGCCCAAACACGACATATAAAACCTTGTAAGACTAAAGTAAACGTGGTCTATTTCGTACGTATTTAAATACATTGTGATGTACATTGCTATAAATGAAGCGGCAAGCATCAAAATAAACTTTGTGTAATTATTGTTTTTTGAGTTTTGGTTTGAATTTTTCATAGTATTAAAATTTATGGTTTAATTAATTCTTGTCTGTAAAATAATTTATTATGCTAGTTTGTTTAAAGTAAGCGGCAATAGCTTCAATCCGACTTATTTGAAATTTTAACTGCAATTCCTGCACGTCCAAAACTTCATTAAAATTGATTGTTCCTGTTTCATAATTCTTCAATAAAATTTCATTCGCGTGCTGCGCCTGTTTTATATTTTTATCCTGCGTCTCTAAACTTATACGCGCCGCATTTCTACTTTTAATTGCTGTTTGTAACTGCGTCATTAATAAATTTTCAGATGCTTGTTTTTGAATTTCAAGCTCTTCATATTTCAATTTGTTTTGCCGCGCAACGGATTTAAATTTTTTTTTGAAAATTGGGATTGAAATTGTTGCCATTGGCATTAGCATATTAGGCGCTTCATTTAAAAGCATATACTGCACCCCTATTCCAAAATCTGGCGCGCTTTCTTTTTTATTTAGAATATCGGCTTGTGAAACCACCTCATTCAATTCGTTATATTTTGTTATTTCGGGGTGTAGCTTAAGTTGGCTGAAATCTATTTCAGTTTCTTTCTCTGGAATTGTCAAGCTATCGCGGATTGCAATATCAGTGATTTCCTCGCGATTCATTATCTTATTAATAGCGGTGAGTGCTGCCGAATAGTCCTGCTGAAGCCTTAATTTTTGTTCAATTAAATCGTTCTGCCGCATCTGCAGTCTCAATACCGAAACTGCTGATGCCTGCCCAACTTCAACCGAGGTTAGTGCCAAGCGTTCATATACTTGCAAAAGCTGAATGTTGGAGTCTAAAACTTGCTGCTTTTTAGCTATTTCGTATAAACGGTAATAAGATTGCGACACAGCCATTGCGATTTTCCTTTTGGCTATTTCTATTTCCACAAAATCTGCATTGGCCATTGCTGTGGCATATTTACTGCGCGCAGAAATAGTTCCAAACCAAGGAAGCATTTGCATCATCGAAAATTCACCCTGTTGCATCATCGGCATTTCGGCTTTACTAAGCGTATATCCTCCTGAAAACTGGGTGTCTGGCAACGAGTTGGACTCTGACACCTTTTCCGTAGCAATAGCGTGTTGCTTTATCACAGCTTGAATGTTGGGATTGTTTTTTATAGCTTCGTCAATAAAGGTTTCCAACTGTTGGCCTTGTCCAGTCCAACTCAAAAATATTAATGAAAAAAGAAATATCCTTACCATCCAAAATTTCGGTTTTCTCGAAAGAAATGTTGTTTTAAAAGTTGAATTCATTTCTAGCTTGCTTTAAGGGTTTTTAATTTATTTTTCAATTTAGCCTCTTTTCTCCAACTAAATAAAATTGGCACTACAAAAAGAGTGATCAACGCAATTAACATCCCTCCAAAACTGGGAATGGCCATTGGTATCATAATATCGCTTCCTCTACCTGTGGATGTTAAAATTGGTAGCAAAGCCAAAATTGTGGTAGCGGTAGTCATCAAGGCGGGACGTATTCTTTTCTTTCCTGCTTCTACTACAGAAGTGCGAATTTCCTTCAAATTCTCTGGGTCGTTCTTGTCAAAGGTTTGAGTGAGATACGTGGCCATTACCACGCCATCGTCCGTGGCAATTCCGAAGAGCGCAATAAACCCTACCCAAACTGCAACACTTAGATTAATGGTGTGCATCTGAAACATTTCCCGTAAGTTTTCTCCAAAAAAGTTGAAGTTTAAAAACCAATCCTGTCCGTAAAACCAAATCATCAAAAAGCCTCCTGCAAAGGCTACCGTAATTCCTGAAAATACTATCAAGGAAGTTGCTACAGAACGAAATTGGAAATATAAAATCAAGAAGATTATCCCCAATGCCAAAGGCACAATTACAGAAAGTGTTTTCTCAGCCCGTAATTGGTTTTCATAAGTACCCGTAAAGTGATAATTTATTCCTTTAGGAACAGTGAGTTCTCCATTGGCAATCTTTTCTTTTATTAAGGCTTGGGCGTTTTCAACCACATTTACTTCTGCGTATCCGTCCAGTTTATCGAACAAAACGTGGCCCAATAAAAAAGTATCCTCGCTATTTATCATCAGCGGCCCCTGTTCATAGCGCACGTTTACAAGTTCGTCCAAGGGTACTGGATTACCTTTTTCTACTGGTACGTAAATATTCTTTAAATCATCGGGATCAGCGCGTAGATCGCGTGGGTATCGCACCCGAACTCCGTAGCGTTCCCGACCTTCTACGGTTTGGGTCAAAGGCATTCCTCCCACCGCTACTTGCAAGATTTGCTGTACATCTTCGATAGAAACGCCATAACGGGCAAGACGATCTCTTTTTATGTCAATTAAAAGATAAGGTTTCCCTACAATGCGGTCTGCAAAAACGGCTTCTACTTTCACCCCTTCAGCATGTTTTATAATCTCTTCCAACTCTAATCCAAAAGCTTCAATCTTCCGAAGATCTTGCCCTTTCACCTTTATTCCCATAGGCGCACGCATTCCTGTTTGCAGCATCACCAACCTTGTTTCAATGGGTTGTAACTTTGGTGCTGAGGTTACGCCGGGGATTCTGGTTACGCGTACTATTTCATTCCAGATATCATCGGGAGATTTTATTTCGGGCCTCCAGTTTCTATAAAATTCGCCATCGTCATCTTCTATCAAATCTCTTTCTGTGACATCGAGCGCAGTCGAGATGTCAATTCCTGCTTTTCGAGCGTTCTCGACTCCGCTCGTACTGACATTTTTATTTGGATTTTCAACAAGTGTCCCATCTTTAAGCTCGTAAAATCCATCTTCATTCACTTTAAACCTTTGTCGCTTTCCGTCTTCATTCAGAGCGTATTCTGGTTTATATTGAATGATGTTTTCAAACATGGACAATGGTGCTGGATCAAGAGCCGACTCTGTTCGGCCAGCTTTCCCCACAACAGTTTCAATTTCTGGAATGCCTGCCACAGCCATATCCATCTGCTGTAAAACGCGTTTATTTTCCTCTACGCCCGAGTGGGGCATAGAAGTAGGCATCAATAAAAAAGAACCTTCGTTTAAGGAAGGCATAAACTCCTTGCCTGTGTTTTGCCAAATCATTACCCCGAAGACGACAATTAACGTGGGGACGGAGAGAAATAGAATCTTGTTCCGAAGTGCCCAGCCAAGAATCCGAGTGTAATAATATTGGAACAACCAGAATATGGCTAACAATCCCGAACATATCAGTCCCACAAACATCAGGTTCCAAAATATACTTTTATCTACCCCAAGTGGACGCCAGAATTCTGCCAATAAAAAGACAACGGCTAAAGCTGAAATAAATATGTTTATAATATTAGCACGTTTATCTGATAGGGTAAGTTTATTCGATATCTTGGAAGCAAACTTTTCATCTTTTAATAGCCCGGTGATGCCAAAGGCAATCAGGATTAGCCCTAGCCAGTAACCAAAAACGATAGCAGTGATCCCCAAAATAACTAACAATCCACTAATTAGATTGGCAGTTGCTTTTCTTAAACTTCTTCTTCGGAACAAATAAGCAGCGAACGGCGGGATAAGAAAAAGTGCCACCATTAAGGAAGCGACGATCGCCATTGTTTTGGTAAATGCCAAGGGCCTAAATAATTTTCCCTCCGCGCCAATCATAGTAAAAACGGGGATAAAGCTTATTATAGTTGTTAATACAGCGGTAATAATGGCGCCGGAAACCTCAGCGCTTGCTTCATAAACAACTGTATTTATTGGCTGTTTTACACCGGTTTCGCCATAACGCACTTCTTCTTCATCTAAATGCCTTATTATATTTTCGGTAAGGATAATCCCGATATCCACCATGGTCCCAATTGCAATTGCTATTCCGGATAATGCCACAATGTTGGCGTCCACATTAAAGAACTTCATCGCAATAAAAACCATTAAAACTGCCACTGGCAAGAGACCCGAAATAAGTATTGAAGCTCTTAAATTAAAAACCATCACGATAATCACGAAAATCGTGATGAGTATTTCCAAGCTTAAAGCTTCATCAAGCGTGTCTAAGGTTTCCTGAATAAGTATCGATCGGTTGTAAAATGGAACTACAGTAAGTTGCGATATTGTACCATCCGAAAGTTCTTTGGAAGGCAGGCCGGCTTTAAGTTCTTCTATTTTTTCTTTTACATTGTTGATAACTTCCATTGGGTTGGCGCCGTATCTAGCCGTAACAACTCCACCTACAACCTCTGCGCCTTCTTTGTCCAAAATCCCTCTGCGGGGCGCAGGTCCCAAACTTACATTTGCAATATCTTTGATTCGTATTGAAGTATAATTTTCTGAGGTAACAACGGCGTCTTCAATATCGGCGATGGACTTTATATATCCCAGACCTCGCACCAAGTATTCCACTTGATTTATCTCCATTGTTTGGGCGCCAATGTCTTTATTGCTTTCTTTAACCGCCTTTACGATTTCCGCTAGGCTGATATTGTATTGGCGCATCAACTCTGGTTTCACATCAATTTGATATTCCTGTACATACCCTCCAATTGACGCTACTTCAGAAACCCCACTTGCCGAGGAAAGTGCATATTTTACGTAGTAATCCTGTATACTCCGCAATTCGTGCAAATCCCAACCTCCGGTTACATTGCCCTCTTTATCGCGGCCTTCCAACGTGTACCAGTAAACCTGTCCCAATCCTGTAGCATCAGGACCTAAAGATGGATTAACGCCATTGGGAAGCAAGCCGGCAGGTAGAGAATTTAGCTTTTCTAATATGCGGCTACGGCTCCAATAGAATTCTACTTCTTCTTCAAAAATGATATAGATGCTCGAAAAGCCGAACATTGAAGAGCTACGAATGGTTTTCACACCAGGGATACCCAATAATGATGTGGTAAGTGGATAACTTATTTGATCTTCTATATCCTGTGGGGAACGGCCTTCCCATTGGGTAAAAACAATTTGTTGGTTTTCCCCAATATCGGGGATAGCATCTACGGCGACAGGATTGGTGGGTAATAATCCGGTATCCCAGTTAAAAGGTGCATTAACCACACCCATACCGATGAAAAGTGCGAGCAACAAGACTGCTACCAGTTTGTTCTCTATGAGAAATTTTATGCCTTTATTTAGCATGTGAATTGATTGTTAAACAGTTAAACATTGAATAAAATCCTGATTGAATCAGAAATTTAGATACAATAAGTTGAGCCGAGAATGGGGGTGACCAAACGGCTAATCTTTTCCGATAGTTATCGGAAACTGTTTAAAATCAAATTAAATAAGTTTCGTGTAGCTTTTGTATATCCCGTATGAGAAAGGGAGGTGCGTAATCTCTAAAAGGAACGATGTTAGTATCAAGTTCTTCAAAAAGATTTACATAAGAGTAAAAGAAAGTAGCAACAAAATCTTGCTGCTCAAAAGATAAGGAGTTGAATGATAATTTTAGTTCGTCCTGCCCTTCAATAACAACTTGTTTATCTGAACAGCAAGAATAATCCGGCACTGTATTTTCGCAACTATTTTCAGATTGCGATTTTTCCATTCCGCAAGTTTTCACATTGTGAACAACTGAAAAATCAACTAAAGCTTCTCCACAAAAATGCATATCTACCGTAAACGACATAGTAGTAAATAGTACTAAAGTCGCCAAAGCAATAGAAATTGATTTATGGAAAAATGACTTCATATCTTTGCAAAGATAGTGAAAATCGGTTATTCTTTCCCTTTAGTCGTACCAATTATTTGTTAATATGTGAATTAGGAATATTTAAAAATCATTCATAAATACTTCAGTATCAAATTAACTTTTAAAAAACAGTAAAGCGTTTTAACAAGTTCGTTTTCTTGTAAATATATTGTATCGCCCTCTACAATATCCTTGGCGGTTTTTAAAAAATTTCATTATAAAATTTATAATTTCGTTTTAAGAGTCAGCATATTTAGATATATTTCTGAATCTATTCAAAAATTGTAACCCGTTTATTACAAACCCTACGACATTATGAGCAATTACCACATCAAGAATTTAGAAGAATACTTTCAAGTTTATCGAAAATCAGTGCGCGATCCTGAGAATTTCTGGGAAGAAATTGCCGAAGAAAACTTTTTGTGGCGCAAACGGTGGGATAAAGTGTTAGAATACGACCTTTCCAAACCTGAAGTTTCGTGGTATAAAGGAGCAAAGCTGAACATTACCGAAAACTGTATTGACAGGCATATTTATAGTCGCGGCGACAAAACTGCTATAATTTTTGAACCGAATGACCCTTCGGAAAAAGCTGAACATATAACGTATAAACAACTGCACGAGCGCGTTTGTAAATTCGCGAATGTTTTGTTGGATCAAGGGGTGCAAAAAGGCGATCGAGTTTGTATCTATCTGCCAATGATTCCTGAATTGGCCGTTTCATTATTGGCCTGCGCGCGTATTGGCGCCATACATTCGGTTGTATTTGCGGGATTTTCCTCAACAGCACTGCACACCCGTATTAACGATGCAGATTGCAAAATCGTAATAACCAGCGATGGCTCCTATCGCGGTAACAAAACCATAGATTTAAAAGGAATTGTAGATGAAGCATTAGAATCCTGCCCGAATGTAAAAACCGTTTTGGTGGCCAAGCGCATAAACTCTAAAATAACGATGAAACCGAATCGCGATAAATGGCTACAACCTTTATTAGACGATGCCTATCACGATTGTGTTCCCGTAATTATGGATGCCGAAGATCCGTTATTTATACTCTATACTTCTGGCTCTACTGGAAAACCCAAGGGAATGGTGCATACTATTGCAGGTTATATGGTTTTTACGGCTTATACCTTTAAAAACGTCTTTCAATATCGCGAAAACGATGTGTATTGGTGTACCGCAGATATAGGCTGGGTTACCGGCCATAGCTATATTGTTTACGGTCCGTTAGCAAATGGAGCAACAACTGTGCTATTTGAAGGGGTACCTTCGCACCCAGATTTCGGAAGATTTTGGGAGGTTATTCAAAAACACGAAGTAAACCAGTTTTATACGGCTCCCACCGCTATTCGGGCATTGGCAAAAGAGCGCTTAAATTTTTCAGAAAAATACAATCTCTCATCATTAAAAATTTTAGGCAGCGTGGGCGAACCTATTAACGAAGAGGCGTGGCATTGGTACAACGACAATATTGGCAAGAAAAATTGTCCTATAGTAGATACGTGGTGGCAAACAGAAACTGGCGGAATTATGATTTCCCCTATCCCCTACGCCACACCTACCATACCCACATATGCCACACTACCTTTACCCGGAGTTCAACCCGCGCTCATGGATGAAAACGGGGATGAATTAAAAGGAAACTTGGTTAGCGGCCGATTGTGTATTAAATTTCCGTGGCCGGGAATGGCGCGTACTATTTGGGGAAATCACGAACGTTATCGCGAAACCTATTTTTCTGCATATTCCAACAAATATTTTACCGGCGACGGCGCTTTGCGCGACAGCACCGGCTATTACCGCATTACCGGCCGCGTAGATGACGTTATTATAGTTTCCGGACACAATCTCGGTACAGCCCCAATTGAAGACGCTATCAACGAACACCCAGCAGTAGCAGAAAGTGCAATAGTTGGTTTTCCTCATGATGTAAAAGGAAATGCGCTTTACGGCTTTGTTATTTTAAAGGAATTTGGCGAAACCCGTGTGCACGACAACCTGCGCAACGAAATAAACCAGATAATTACGGAACATATTGGTCCAATTGCCAAATTAGACAAAATTCAGTTTACTACCGGTTTACCCAAAACGAGAAGCGGTAAGATAATGCGAAGAATTCTTAGAAAAATTGCCGAAAACGAAACCAGCAATTTAGGTGATATTTCAACACTTTTAAATCCAGAAATAGTTCAGGAAATAATGGATGGGGCTATTAAATAAGCAAAAGAAAAAATTTTAATTGTATTGGCAATTATTATGTTTTTGATGACAATAGTATTAGCTCGACAAGTAAAATTTCCCATCCATTAAAGAGTAGCAATCATTCAATGTGGTGTTTTAAATTAATTCAGAACTTCAATTTATTGTAAAAATTTAGAAAACTTCAGTTTTAGCAGCGATTTGGCACTATTAATTCAGTAGAAATTTTACTTATATTTTATCAATAGCACAGTAATTTGAAATGAGTTAAATTATTTTCTAAAAGTATTAGTTAAAATATTCACAATTTAGTATTTTTATAACCTGATGCTTAAATATTTACAAACTCTAAATCTCCTCACAATGATCTGGACTTATATCTTTCTATTTCTTGCTATCGTGGCAGCTGTTCTTGGTTTTCTCGGATTAGGGTTTGGCCCAATTCAATCTGCAAAAGTTGCATTTTACATTATAACCGTATTTTTGGTTATTTCCTTTGTAATGGAACGCAGAAAAAAAAGCAAAAAATATTACGAGTAAAAGCATACACTGTAACAGGAAGCTTACTAAAAAGCAAGGTTTTACGTAAGTTGGAACAAGGTTGTGTGCTCCAACTCACTATACACCAATTAAATACTTTTGTTACTTAAACGGGCAAATTATTTTATTCGGCTTTTATTATAATTCAAAATTTTCCAACAAATAATTCATAGAATGCTTAATTAACTCATTATGCATAAAAATTAATCGATAAACTATAATATAGCGTGCGTTATTATTGAAAATAGTAATTTGGCCTCCCAAAGCAACCACCAAATGAATTCGATTCAAGTAAACTCACTTCCGTTAAAGGATGTTATTAGAGACATCGCAACAATTTTAGATATTCCATATACCGAAAACTGCGACGAATACTTGCTGGAACTTCCTGCTTCGGTAGGCAAGGGCAGTATTCGCGGCATTAACTTTGAAGGCGGCCTGGGGCTCGTTCAGTACGATTGCTTATTTAAGGAGGATATGGAAATACATTTTATCGTTAACAATATTCACCCACTTAAATTTCTATATACCGTAAGCGGAACCTTAGAGCACCGCTTTGAAAACGAAGAAGATTTACACGAAATAAATCAGTACCAAAACGCCATTGTAGCTAGCAGCAAACACAACGGACACGTGTTATTCTTTAAAGCCAATCAAAGAGTGAAAGTAAACAGTTTAGAGATAGAGAGGGAAAAATTTCAGGCTAAAATGGAATGTGATATAAACAGCCTGGACGAAGATCTATTGCAGCTTTTTAAAGACATAAAGGCTAGCGGATCCTTTTATTATAACGGAAATTACAGTCTTAATATAGCCGGAATCTTAGATGAAATGAGCGAATTTACTTCAGAAAATTTTATGCGAAAACTTTTCTTGGAAGGCATGGCTTATCAAATTTTAACGCATCAGATACTACAGTACCAAGACGATAGAATGGACGAACTTAGCCGACTTTTATTGCGTTCTTCCGAAGTAAAACAAATACATCTGGTAGCAAATTTAATAGAAAACAATATCTCGCAAATACCCACTGTAGAAAATTTAGCCAGAGAGGCGGGGCTCAATATCAACAAATTGCAGGAAGGTTTTAAAAAACTATACGGCGATACGGTTAATAATTACGTACAAAAAAAACGACTTGATACCGCGTACAACCTTTTAACAAAAACAGATTTAACTATTTCAGAAATTGTGAATGCTATTGGTTTAAGCAGTAAGAGTTATTTTTCCAAAATCTTTAAGGAAAAATACGATATATCACCTTCAGAATTTCGAAAAAAATACAGTGGCAAATAAAAAAACCCCGCTGAAAAAATTTCAGTCGGGGTTTTCTTCTTCATAGCAGTTCTTTACATTGCTAAAATAAAATAAGTAACCCATAATCGGTAACGCAAAACCATTAATTATTAACCCAAAAGCCTACTTTTTAAAATTGTTCAAAAAAAATGGAACGAACACTTTTCGGCTTCATGGGGTCGAAAATCGTAAAAACAGCACTAACTATTTTGCCAGTTTCTAATCTCGTCCAAAATTTTTTCTCGAGATTTTCCGGTTTTATTTTCAAGATTCTTTAAAGTATCCGAAAAATTCTCTCCTTTATAATCCGTTTCACTAACTTCCAAATTATAGGTCTTTTCAAAATCTTTGGAAATCTTTTTCCACTTATTTTTTAAATAGTCATCGCCGTTTCCATCATCGTTCTTTTCCTCTTTGGGGTTTTCTACATAGCTATCTTCACTGCTGGTATTATGCTGCTCGGCTTGGGCACCTTTGCCCGTGCTGTGTTTCGGATTTACATTTTTATCACTCATAGTTCAGTTTTTTTAAAATTAAAATGAATTTTTAGTAACTGCTGAAAAAACATATACACTAAATTAGTAAGATAGCCATTATATTTTTTCAACCCGTATTTTTTCACGAAAAACCCCTTTTTCAAAACTCATTGAACAAGGGGTTTAACCGTATCCTCATTTGGACAAAATACTTGTGTTTACCTAACGTCTATTCTTCTTCCTCTTCAGGATTGCGTTGGTCTTGAGGTCTGTTTTGCGACCCTCGTGGTTGATTTTGAGGGTTTCTTTGTTGGTTTTCATTTTGTGTACTCATAGCAAATTTTGTTTAAATTAATAAAACTATTTTTCTTTTTCACTTTTAAAATTACGCTTCCATGAAATTGGTTTCGCTTAAGAAAATCATAAAATAGTTGCTTCAATTAAAATTTTAACTATCCATTATATTAAAACAAAATTTCGTTGGCAATTCGTTAATACACAAACTAAAAAATGGTTCCACTTATTAATGCACCCCAGCAAGTATAACTCAGCGGCGTTTTGTATCTTTGCGCTTTTAAAATTTTAAACCATGTACACCAACGCTTTACAAGCCATTTCGCCCATAGACGGCAGATACGCATCAAAAACTGCAAGTCTTATTCCTTATTTTTCTGAAGAAGCGCTTATTCGGTATCGGGTACAGGTAGAAATTGAATATTTTATTGCGTTGGTAGAGCTGGATTTACCGCAATTAGCCAACTTTGACCGAAGTCTCTTTTCTAAATTGCGCGATCTTTATCTTGAATTTTCGGTGAAAGATGCAATTAAAATAAAGGAAACTGAAAAGGTAACCAATCACGATGTAAAAGCGGTTGAATATTTTATAAAAGAAAAATTTGACGCTTTAAAACTTCAGCAATACAAAGAGTTTATCCATTTTGGACTTACCTCACAGGATATAAATAACACTGCGATTCCCCTGTCTTTAAAAGATGCAATAAACAATGTATATGTGCCGCTTTTAATAGAACTTAAGAATAAATTGAAATCTCTGTCCGAAGATTGGGCACAGGTTTCAATGTTGGCACGAACGCACGGTCAGCCTGCTTCGCCAACTCGTTTAGGAAAAGAAATTGAAGTTTTTGTTGTACGTATTGAAGAACAGTTCAATTTAATGAACGACGTAAAAAGTGCTGCCAAATTTGGTGGTGCCACCGGAAATTTCAATGCTCACAAAGTGGCTTATCCAAACATTGATTGGCGGGCTTTTGGCAATCATTTTGTGCAAAACACCTTAGGGTTGCATCACTCCTTTCCTACCACACAGATTGAACACTACGACCATATGGCTGCGTTATTTGATTGCTTAAAAAGAATAAATACAATTATCATCGATTTAGACCGAGATATATGGACCTATGTATCGATGGACTATTTTAAACAAAAAATTAAATCTGGCGAAGTTGGCTCCAGTGCCATGCCACATAAAGTAAACCCAATAGATTTTGAAAACAGCGAAGGAAACCTAGGAATTGCAAACGCAATTTTTGAGCATCTTTCTGCCAAACTTCCAATTAGCAGATTACAGCGCGACCTTACTGATAGTACGGTGCTCCGAAATATTGGGGTTCCTATAGGGCACACGTTAATTGCCTTTAATTCAACTTTAAAGGGACTGAATAAGCTACTACTGAACGAAACTAAATTTAAAGAAGACCTAGAAAATAATTGGGCGGTTGTAGCCGAAGCCATTCAAACAATTTTGCGCCGGGAGGGATATCCAAATCCTTACGAAGCCTTAAAAGGATTAACGCGCACCAACGAACGCATTAACCAAACTTCTATTGCAAACTTTATTGAAACTTTGGAAATTTCAGAAAATATAAAGCAGGAAATGCGGAATATTACACCCGATAATTATACAGGTATTTAATGTTAATTTTGTAAAACAAACAGTAGCAACATACCATTAAAACTAAGGATATTTAGTAAAAAAAAGACTTCTGCCCAAGATGGGAGAAGCCTTTTCCAACTATTAATCAACTAAATTTAATCCTTAAATATTTTGCCAAAACCTTCTAATTTTGACAAGTCTATATCGCCACGCTCGGCAGATTTCATAAGTTTTAGCATTTGGTCCGGCCGCATATTTTCACCCAAAAGTCTAAAAACCGCAAAACCTCGGCTGTTATCGCTTGCAAATACAATAACCTCATCTATAGCATCTTCGTCACCTGTGTATTTTAATGTAGCGTTCCATTCGCTACTTTTTATACGAGTTAATTCTTTATACTGCTCTTGATCTAAGATTGCTTTTAACTCTTGTTTTTCCATTTCATAATCTACAGTATCGCCTTCTGCAATAGGATATGCTACAACATTCACTTTTTTAATGGTGTTTAAAATATCCTTTTCCTCCTGTGTAAAGTTGCTGTTTTTGCCCTGCAACAAACTGGTGGCAATATCCATTTTAACGAATTTATCATCATCCTGTTTTTCTACCAAATACTTTTGAAGCGATTTATCGCTACAAGCGGTTAATGCAGCTAATCCAAGTGCCAGGGCCATAAAATATCGTGCAAGTACCATAATTATTGTTTTTTGCGTTTTTCTATATTCTTCAGTTCTTCGCTACCGGGAACTTTTAAGTCTTCGGTTAGTTTAGAAATTTGCTTTAAATCTATATTCCCCGTTATACTCATAATTACGGTTGTAGGTTTGCCGTCCACCATACCGTCCATATGCATTAGCAGTTCACTTACAAAGTTTTCGTTTTTACCTTCTTTACTGTAAAACCGTATGTTTCTGCCATCTTCTTTTATGCGCATTAATTCGCCTAAATTTTTAGAGATTGAAATATATTTAGACACAGCTGCATCCATTTTTTGTGAAGTGGCGGGATTGTCGGTAGTAAAAATTTTGATGTTATCAAGATCGTTAACCATTTTTAAGTAAGCCTGCGCTTCCGGATCGGCAGAGTTTAGGTCCATCTTACTCAAAAGTTTAAACATGTTTTTGGTAACCACAACTGAAGTTACATCTTTTTCGTCTTCAAAGGAATCGAAAGCGTTCTGCCCCCACGAAACCATCGGCGCTATTGCAAGTGCTATAAGTATTGTTAGTTTTTTCATCTTTAATTATTGTTTATTAATTATTGTTTTTATCTATTTTATTATTCAAAAATTTTGTCTTTTGAAGTTTCAAACTGTCCAACAAACGTAAGACGTTCGGTGCCTTTGTTTAAATTTTCTGAAAGCAACATCATGGCTTCTTTGCTTTTTTCGAAAGCGGCCAATGCTTCTCTTTCTTCTTGCGTATATTGCGGCTGGCTAAAGTAAAAAGCTCCTACACCAAAGGCCGTTACTACTACAGCGGCCACCGCATACCACCAACTTTGTATATTTTTTTTCTTCGCATTACCCAAACTTATAGCACGGCTGGAGCGTTCTTCCTTTGCCGCCTCAAAGCTCATAAATAGCGGTTGATATTGACGGTGCTCTTCGGCAACCGTTTGGTTGTTAAAGTAGTTTTTTAGAACTTTTTCTTCCGCGAGGCTGGTATTGCCCTCAAAATAAGCGGCCAATAATTTGTTTATTTTACCCAATTCCATAGTTGTAATTTTTAATCATTGCATCCCTAACTGTTTTTCGTGCGCGGGAAAGCGCCACGCGCACTGCGGTTTCGTTACTTTCTAGCATTTGTGCAATTTCAGAAAACTCAAATTGTTCCACATCGCGTAATTGAAGTACGATTCGCTGTTGTTCGGGTAGGGTTTCCATTATTTTAAAAACCATTTGTACCCCATCATTCACTTCAATAGTAGTTTCAACATCATCGGCAGTTTGATAATTGCTGTGCACAATTTTTAAATTTGATGCCTGTTTCGATTTTAATCTGTCCAAACAGTAATTTTTGGTCATTGTAATGGCAAAAGCTTCGGGATTTTTATAATTTTCAATATTTTGTTTGCTTTTCCATAATTTTAAAAACACTTCCTGCACGGCATCTTCCGCTTCATCTTTAGAAACCAAAATCCTTTTTGCTAAGCGGTAAAGCTTATCTTTAAAAGGCATTACTAAGGTTATAAATTCGGTCTTTTCCATTTTGGTCAGTTGTGGTTTGTGTGCCGTCTATTTAAATGACGAATGGGATACTTTTTTGTTACATTCTTTTTTTAAGTGTTTAAAATAAGGCTTAAACTTAAAATATTCTGGCAAGAATTTATTTCAGCTAAAAAATCATATTTTTACCGTTGCAATATAATTCCTAATTTCCCTGTTCTAAAAAGAATACTTTAATATACCTATTTATGAAAAGAAAAATTTTCATTCCTCTTTTAGCCCTTTCTACACTTTTAGTTTCGTGTTTTGAAGATGCAGACGACAATTTTCAACAAGCTTCCACTTTAGAAATTCAAAATTTTATCTATCGCGGTCTAAATTATTTTTACCTCTATAAAGCTGATACGCCCGAATTGGCAAATGATGCTTTTGCAAATGATGACGACCTAAATAGTTTTTTAAACAACTATGAAACCCCCGAGGCCTTGTTTGACTATTTACTGTCGCCCCAAGATAGGTTTAGCACTCTTTTTAGCGATTACACTTTAATTGAAAACGCCCTGAGCGGCATTACCCTTAGCAACGGAATGGAGTTTGGCTTGGTGTACTACCCCGATAACAGTGGAAACGTTTTTGGGTATGTGCGCTATGTGTTGCCAAATACCGATGCCCAGTCTGAAGGGATAAAACGCGGCGACCTTTTTACCACCATAGACGGCCAACAATTAAACGAAAATAATTATAACGATCTACTGGCGCCGGACAGTTATACTATTGGGCTCGCCACGTACGACGGATCAGATTTTACACCAACTGGCGAAACGGCACTTTTAAACAAAATGCAGTACAACGAAAACCCAGTTTACAAATCCCAAATCCTAACCGTAAACGGAACCAAAATTGGGTATTTAATGTATAACGGATTTATAAAAGATTACGATACCGAATTAAACAACGCCTTTGCCCAGTTTAAGGCCGAAGGTATAAACAACCTCGTTTTAGATTTGCGGTATAATGGCGGAGGTTCTGTAGAAACGGCAACTGATCTTGCGAGTATGATTACCGGACAATTTAACGGACAAGTTTTTTATAAAGAATTTTGGAATGAAGATAGGCAGGCAGAGAACGCTGTAGATGGTCTTTTTGACAATACCATTAGCAATGGCAGCGCTATAAACAATTTAAATCTTACGCAGGTATATATACTCACAACCCGAAGATCGGCCTCGGCGAGCGAACTGGTTATCAATGGCTTAAAACCCTATATTGATGCTGTGCAAGTGGGCGATACCACAACGGGCAAGTTTCAGGCCTCGTTTTTACTTTACGATGCCCCAGCCCCACAATTTAACAGAAATGAAGCTAATCTCGGACATACGTATGCTATGCTTCCCTTGGTTTTTAAAACTGCCAACGCGGCAGGAAATACCGACTTTATTAACGGGCTTTTTCCGAACATAACTTTAAAAGAAGATTACTTTAACCTCGGCGTGCTAGGCGATGAAAACGAACCGCTTTTGGCAGCAGCCCTTTCTGAAATTGCCGGAAGACCAATGCCTTTAAATAAAGATGCACAATATTTAAAAGAAATTTCTGACAGTCAAGAAAATTCACCAATTAATGGCAAAATGATAGGTACACAGCACCGCATTTACGGCGAATAAACCCTCGCGGTAATAAAAAGGGCTGTCTAAAAATTATTATTTAGACAGCCTTTTTTTTGCTAATTCGAATGAGTTTTACTCATTAAAATAAATTCCGCCTGGAATTATTCCTGTTTGGAAATCCTGAATTTCCGTGTTTGTTGCAAGATCAAATATTTTTAGCGATCCTTTGCTTACAAAATCTTTTGCATCGGTAGCGTACAGCTTTCCGTTTTTTGCTTCAAGTGCGTAAAAGAAACCATCTATTATATCGCTTCCCGGTAGCACAATAGAAGTACTATTCAGTTTAAATACTTTGCCATCCATCGTATAGTATAGATTGGTTCCATCCATAGTTAAATTTGTAGGATGCTCCGTTGTACTAAAATTGTATGTGTTTACAACTTGCTCCGTAGAAAGATCAATCTGCACTAAAGATCCAGCTGACTCATTTCCCGTGTAGTTAGGATTTCCACTACACAACACAAATAATGAATTTCCCGAAACTACCATTGCATTGGGAACATCGCCCACTGTAATGGTTCCTTCCAATCCATTTCCAGATACAATTGAAATTAAATTGTTTTGGCCGTACCCACCTTGATGCGCAACGTATATTTTATTGTTGCGTGAAACCATTCTTTCAGGTCCAAAAGCCACAGGAATAGTATTAGAAACGGTATTGTTTCTCAAATCTAAAACCGCTATAAAATCGTCTGTATTATCATTTGGATCACCCCAGTTTGATACGTAGCCCTTGGCGCCATCATCAGTCGTAAAATATCGTGGGTTATCAACACCAACGGTAATAGAATCTACACTTTCAAACGAATAGCGATTGGCTATCATTATTTTATTCGAATTATTCACCACAACATATGCGTTTTCATTGTGGAATCCCATAGACTGTACAATGTTCCCTAAGCTTGTGCCATTAACAGTTTTGTAAATATTTTGAGCAACAGTACTATAATCGTCAGAAATGTAAGTAATCGTGCCGCTCCCGCCAGCAAAGGGACCTTCATTTGTAATAAGAATACCGTTTTCATATGCTGCAGGTTCATAAACGGGTTGACTATTGTCATCGCTACTACACGCAATAAAAAACAAAGTTGATAAAGATAAAAGCAGTAATTTTTTCATAATTTTTATTTATATATTAATGGTTAAGAATATTTGAAAGTTACGTGAAGGCATGGGCCGGAAAGCAACATTTTCATAATACGTGTTAAAAATATTTTTTACCCGTGCTCCAATAGAAATAGTAGGATTTTCCTGTAATAAATACGTTATCCCAAGATTGTAAATATTAAAACTATCTAAGCCTTCACTATTGTCTGTAGTTGTAAAAACTTCGCCATTGAAGAGCCCTTGAATATATGCCGATAAATTTTTATAACTATACTCAGCGGTACCGGAAGCTTTGTGAAATGGTACGTAAATAAGCTGTTTTTCCTTTTCTAAATCTTCGGCTTTGGTGTACGAATATTGTGCATTTAAATCTAACGCGTGTAATTTTCCGAATTTTAAAAAATAACTCGCGGTAAACTCCAAACCGTAATTTCTGGTTTTACTAATATTTATGGGCTCCCAAACATTGCCGCTTGCCGGAACCCACTTAATTAAATCTGTAGAAGAAATATAAAAAGCCGCAAGATCCGTCTTCAATTTTCCAAAATTGAATTCTTGTCCCAGCTCGATTTGATATGAAGTTTCGGGTTGCAATTGATTGTTTCCGCCAGCATACCAAAACAAATCGTTAAACGTAGGCACTCTATAATTTTTTGAGCCGTTTACACGAAGCGCATACGTATTTGAAAGTTGCCAATTTGCATCTGCTGAAAATAGCAAAGGGTTTTCAAAATTGTTTAAGAATTCCTTTCTAAAATTTAAGCCATAGCTAAAGTCCCTGCCAATTTTATGATTTAAAAGTAGCACAGCCGCTAAGGTGTTCCGTGTGTTTTGTCCAACATTGTCGCCTTCGGCATCAATGACCGTATATTGAATCTTTGCAAGTAGTCTGAACTTTTTCCGAAGAAAAACTTCCGATTGTAACATACTTATTAGAGTGTTTGCACGCCCCTCGTCAAATAATGGTTTTTCGCTATTTGGGTAATAGCGGTAATGCTCAAAGAGATGCGCAACGCTGGCCTTTGTTGTAAACGCCCCCATATTTTGTTGTAATTGCCATAGATTTCGGGTTGCAACATCTTTGTAACCGTCTTTGCCAATTGTATTTAAACTACCCGAAAAATTTCGATCGTTATACGTGTATTCCGAGTTCCAAGTAGCAACACCATTTTTTAGCTCTTTGGCAGCAGTAACATTTGATGCGAGGCGCAAAAATTGTCCGTGTTGGTTTTTTTGATTCTTCCCTATAAAATCATAATTATTATCGGAGCTTACAAAATCCAGTTTCACATTTAAATAGTTAGTATCCCACGCTTGGGTAGTACCCAAGGTTCCGCCAAATGTTGTAAAGCTACCGTAATGCAATCCAATTTCAGTAGCATTCGTTTTATGGAAGGAATATGAATTATTTAAATGGATACTTCCGCCAACGGCACCACTGCCATATTGTACGCCACCACCGCCACTTCTAATTGATATTTCATTATAATTTGAAGGCGAAATAGTATTAAAATCCGTTTGCCCTGTAAACACCGAATTAATATTTATACCATTCCAGATAACGGCAGTTTGTTGCGCATTTGTACCCCGAAAAGACGGCGATGAAACCATGCCAAAGCCGTTTTCCTTAAAGTAAATTGAAGAATTATAGCGCAGGGTTTCTGTTAATGAAGTAGCATTTTTTTCAACAATGGAATCCGAGAGTTTTTCAAGTTTAAAACCTTTTGAAAAATGAACCAATTTTGCATCGGTTAGCATAACTTCCGGCAGTTGCTGAATGCTGTCCAGTTGTGCCTTGGCAGAAACCGTGCACAGCAAAAAACCTAAAATAATATGAATATAATGTAGTTTCATAACTCAACCTTTATCCCGAAAGTTTGATATCTTTAAATTATGAATCTGGCAGGTCTCCTGGCTCGTCTTTTGTGCTACCTTCCCATTGACCTAAGACCAACAGTGGTTTTTGAAGTTTTACACGCCCAAAATATTTCTTGGACCGACTTACAGTTGCGGGAACAGCTTCGGATTTTAACCGAATTCCCTTTTAAAAGCATTTTTCTTTGTGAAAAAAGTGCTTACCGAAATTCATTGCAAAAATAGACTTTAAATATTAGTACACCCAAACAAAACTACTATTTTTGAGGATGCAAAAAATTGTTCTTCTTTTCGCTACTATCGCACTACTTGCCGGTTGCAATACTAAAAACAACCGTAAAAACATGCAAGACGACCCTGTAAAAAATGTTAGTAAAACAACTGAAATCCAGTATGCCACAAGTTTTGACATCGATATATTTGAAGGGCACAAAATACTAACGCTCAAAAATCCGTGGCCGGGAACAGACAAAACATTTACCTATGCACTGGTTACCGAAAATGGCTCCCTCGCAAATCCAGAAAATTATGATGCGGTTGTAAACGTACCGGTAAAACAAATTGTTGTTACTTCTACCACCCACATTCCTTCTTTGGAAATGTTAAACGAACTTGAAAGCTTGGTAGGTTTTCCAAACCTAAGTTATATCTCCTCCGAAAAAACGCGAGCGCGAATTGCAAAAAAGGAAATAAAGGAACTGGGCAAAAATGAAGATATAAATACAGAAATTTTAATTGAATTAAATCCCGACGCGGTAATTGCTTTTGGCATAGACGGGAATAATTCAACCTTTAAAACTATTGAAAATAGTGGAATTCCGGTGCTTTACAACGCAGATTGGACAGAAACCTCTCCCTTGGGCAAAGCAGAGTGGATTAAATTTTTTGGTGTCCTTTTCAATAAAGAAAAAGAAGCAGATAGTATTTTTAAAAATATTGAAACAGAATATCTATCGGCTAAAAAAATTGCTTCGGAAGCCAAAGAAAAACCAACTGTATTAAGCGGAGCAATGTACAAAGATGTGTGGTATATGCCGCAAGGCGATAGTTGGGGGGCACAGTTTATAGCCGATGCCAATGGCGAATATCTCTGGAAAAATTCTGAAGGCACAGGCAGTCTTTCGTTAAATTTGGAATCTGTTTTGGAAAAGGGCCACGACGCCGATGTTTGGATTGGTCCCGGGCAATTTACAAGTTTGGACCAAATGCAGCATGCCAGCCAAGTTTACACACAGTTTAAAGCATTTAAAACCGCCGAAGTGTATTCCTACAGTATGCGAAAAGGTGAAACCGGCGGTGTTCTTTACTTTGAATTGGCGCCAAACAGACCCGATTTGGTTTTAAAGGATTTAATTAAAATACTGCATCCCACTCTGTTTACGGAGCATAACTTTTACTTTTTCAACAAGCTGAAATAATGCAAATTTCAAAAACATACCGTCTTCAATTTGTAGTGTTATGTGCAGCGCTTATTGCAGCTTTTTTGGTGAATTTAAGTATGGGTTCGGTTTCAATTCCTATGGATGAAATAATTTCAGTATTTATAGGAAACGGATCGTCCAAAGAAACTTGGCGCTATATAGTTTTAGATTATAGGCTGCCAAAAGCCATAACTGCAATGCTTGCAGGCGGAGGATTGGCTGTTTCCGGTTTGCTTATGCAAACATTGTTTCGCAATCCATTGGCCGGACCTTTTGTTCTGGGTCTTAGCAGTGGTGCGAGTTTGGGGGTGGCAATCTTAATTTTGGGAGCGAGTGCCTTCGGTGGTTTTTTAGGCACCTTATTAGTTAGCCAATGGAGTTTAGTTATTGCCTCAGGTTTAGGGAGTTTTTTAGTTCTTCTTGCGGTTTTGGCGGTTACTTTTAAAATAAAAGATACCATGGCTATCTTAATAATTGGTTTAATGTTTGGTAGCGTAACTACAGCGGTGGTTTCGGTATTGTCTTATTTCAGTAATGCAGACCAACTTCAGCAATATATTTTTTGGTCCTTCGGAAGTTTAGGAAATCAATCGTGGCAAGGAGTTGTAATTTTAGCAATCTGTTTCTTGGCTGGATTAACCTTAAGTTTAGTGAGCAGTAAATCTTTAAATGGCTTGCTTCTTGGTGAAAATTACGCAAAGAGCATGGGGCTACATATTAAAAGAACAACCTTTATAATAATTTTAGCGACCAGTATTTTTGCGGGAAGCATTACGGCTTTTGTCGGACCCATAGCATTTGTGGGATTGGCCGTACCGCATTTGGTACGTCAGTTTTACAAAACCTCCAATCATTTGGTATTATTGCCTGCGGTACTGCTCTGCGGAAGCTTGCTACTGTTAATTTGCGATACTGTGGCACAATTGCCCTTTAGTGAATTTACCTTACCCATAAACGCAATAACTTCGCTTATTGGAGCACCCGTAGTAATTTGGTTGTTGGTACGAAAACGAAAACTTTTCTTTTAATGAATTCAGAAGAAAAAAATATCATTTTACAAGTGCAGGATCTTGCAGTTGGGTATTCAAAAAAAGGAAATAATACCATTGTTGCCGAAGCCGTCAACTTTTCAATCGTAAAAGGTGAGTTAGTTGGGTTGGTTGGTGCAAACGGAATTGGCAAATCTACATTACTACGTACTTTAACAGGGATGCAAAACGCTTTAAATGGTTCTATTTTATTGAATGAAAAGCCTCTAGCCGCATATTCACCCTTTCAATTGGCAACGCAACTAAGTGTAGTTTTAACTGAAGCACCCGCCTCCAAAAATCTTTCGGTTTTAGAAATGATTTCGCTCGGAAGACAACCCTATACCAATTGGATCGGTACACTTTCCGAAGACGATAAAAAAGCAGTTAATTTTGCCCTGGACGCTACGGAAACCACTACCCTGGCCCATCGCAAATGTTATGAACTAAGCGACGGACAAATGCAGCGTGTAGCCATTGCAAGGGCACTGGCACAGGATACACCAATAATAATTTTAGACGAGCCAACAACCCATTTAGATATTTATCATCGTGCATACGTGCTTAAATTGTTAAAAAAACTGGCTTCAGAAACACAAAAAACAATTCTTTTTTCAACCCACGAGATAGATTTAGCAATTCAATTAACCAACAAGTTATTGGTAATGACCAGTAAAAATACCTATTTTGACGAACCCTGTAAATTAATTGAAGCGGGTAGATTTAACGCTCTTTTCCCAAAAGAAACCATTCACTTTGATGAAAATACGGGACGATTTGTGATAAAAAGTTAGTGAGTTATTTAAATTCTGAGTTACAGCATTAGGTATAACTTAGTATCTTTATCAAATTATAAAACTCTGGAAACATCCTTTCCAAATATCTTAACATTCTAAAAAATTTCAGTTTGAACGAAACATTTCTATTTCTATTATTGGCTGCCGTTTGTGTGGTAGTCGGCGCATTTTTGGGTAATTATTTTGCACGATTAAAAAGCAAATCAGAGACCAGCAAATTAGAAGAACGTTTAGAAAATGCGAGCCTTCAAGAGGAAAAATTAAATGAGCGTTTCGAGACAATTTTGCGCGAACGCGAAGAAGTGCGAAAAGAAAAAGAATTGCTTAATATGGAGCTAACGCGGCGCAATTCGGAATTTGAAAATTTAGAAACCCGCAACCGCGAACAAAAGGAAGAAGTTCAAAAACTTCAGGAGAAATTTACCAAGGAATTTGAAAATCTTGCCAATAAAATTTTGGATGAAAAATCCAGTAAATTTTCAAAACAGAATAAGGAAAGTTTAGAACTAATTTTAAATCCGCTTCAAGAAAAAATAAAAAGTTTTGAAAAACGGGTTGACGATACCCACAAAGAAAGCATAGACCGCCACGCAATGCTTCGCCAACAAATAATTGGTTTAAAGGAACTGAATGAACAGATGAGCAAAGAGGCCACAAATCTGACAAAAGCGCTAAAAGGCGATAGTAAAATACAAGGAAATTGGGGCGAATTGGTTTTGGAACGTGTATTGGAAAAAAGTGGCTTGGAAAAAGACCGCGAATATTTTGTACAAACAAGTTTTACAAATAGCGAAGGCCGCCGTGTACTGCCCGATGTAGTGCTACACTTACCCGACAATAAAAAAATGATTATAGATTCAAAGGTTTCGCTTGTAGCCTATGAACGTTTTGTAAACGAGGAAGACGAAACCCTACGTCCAGGGTTTTTGAAGGAGCATGTAGCTTCACTTAAAAGACACATTGAACAATTAAGTGCAAAGAACTACCATTCACTTTACGAAATAGAAAGTCCAGATTTTGTACTGCTATTTGTTCCCATAGAGCCAGCTTTTGCAATTGCAATAAACCACGATAACAATATCTACAACTGGGCATTCGAAAAAAATATTGTTATAGTAACCCCTTCTACATTATTGGCTACATTACGCACTGTGGACAGTATGTGGACCAGTGAAAAACAACAACAAAACGCAATTGAAATAGCAACCCAAGCTGGACGCCTGTACGATTCATTTGTAAATTTAACCAACGACCTTTTAAAAGTGGGTTCGCAATTAAACACTGTAAAAGGCAGTTACGACGGTGCAATGAAAAAACTCACTGGCCAAGGAAACTTAATTAAACGCGTGGAAAGACTTAAAAAGCTGGGCGCCAAGGCAAATAAAAATATAGACGATAAATTACTGAACAGAGCGCTAGATTCTAGTAATGACGAGTAATTAATTATATATTTACCGCTTCAAATAAAAAAGAAACCCCAATTACTATGAAGTTAAACCTATTCTTCGCAACGCTATTGCTAGCGACTGTTAGCGCATTTTCACAAACTAATTTTGAACCTGGATATATAATTCAAAGCAATGGGACGCAAGTGGATTGTCTTATTAAAAATGAAGACTGGAAAGGAAGTCCAACTACTTTTGTTTACAAACTATCCGAAAACGGAGAAACTAAAATTGGGAGTGTAGCCACTATAAATGAGTTTGGCTCTAAGCAGTCCTTTAAATATATTAAAGCCACTGTGCAAATAGACCAATCTTCCGATGTGGTAAACAACCTTACTTTCGAGCGAAATCCTGAATATAAAGAGGAAACTGTTTTTTTAAAGACATTGGTGTCAGGAAAAGCGTCGCTTTATTTTACCTTTCACGAAAATGCACCACGTTATTTTTATAGTGTAGGTGATGGAGAAATAGAACAACTTATCTACAAAAGATATTTAGTTACCCGAATTAAAATGGGTACAAATGAATTTTACAAACAACAGTTAGCCAACTCCCTAACCTGTAATTCCGTAACCGAGAATAATTTTGAGAATCTTCAATACAAAATGTCCAATTTGGTTAATATAATTACAAAATACAACGATTGTGAAAATTCAGAATCAATTGTTTACAACAAAAATAAGCAGAAAGCTAAATTTAATTTAAGCGTCCGTCCCGGCGTAGCTTTTTCTTCATTCTCTATGCAACGAAGAGGCGACGAACTATTACATTTTGACAGCGATACGGGTATAAGAGTAGGTTTAGAGGCTGAATATATTCTTCCTTTTAACAATGGTAAATGGTCTATATTTATTGAGCCCACCTACCGTAGCTACAAAACTGAAAAGCAGTATTTATATGTAGATATGATTACGTTTCAGAAATACACCACGATTTCGGTAAATTATACTTCGGTTGAACTCCCGTTAGGAGGGCGCCATTATATGTTTGTAAATAAAGATGCAGCATTTTTTATTGACGCTGCAGTTATTATGGATTTAACAACCTTGGATTCTGAAATTACCTCGACCGATGAAGACAGCTATGATCTTAATGTAAGTGCTGATGCCGCACTTGCCTTTGGACTCGGATTTAGGTATAAAAACAAATACAGCTTGCAAGCTAGATATCACAGCGGTAGGCAGCTGTTAAACTACGATAATATAAATTCTACCTATAAATCGTTTGCCATAGTTGCTGGGTACAATTTTCTATAAAAGCTGAAGATAAATTGATTATTTTTAGAGGATGAAAAAAATTCTCTTTATAATTCTCGGAAGCCTTTTGGCGCTGTATCTTCTTTATTTTGCTTTTGTGTATTATGTGCCCTATAGCGAAGGAACCCGAGCCGGAGAATTAATTAAATTCAGTAATCGCGGCGTAGTAATTAAAACTTGGGAAGGCGAGATAAGTCAAGGCATAAGTGGGGCGCAAATTTTCTCGTTCTCGGTACTCGACAAAAATAAGGAGGTAATTGAAAAACTAAAGGAATACCAAGGCAATTATGTTAAGGTAACCTATATTGAGCGCTTTGCAAGTTTTGCAATTTGGGGCGAGACCAATTATTTTATAACTGATGTTGAACTTGAAAGCTCCCCTCATTTTCGCAAGTAAAGTTTAGATATAAACGGTTATTTTTTTGCGATTTTAATGGTTGTTTGCATATTTTTCGAAATAACTTTCACAAAATACAAGCCGCTATTAAATCTGCTCATATCTACTTGCGTTGTGTTTCCCGATCCTCTTCCTTCAGAAATAAGCGTACCCAAAACATTGTAAACCTGGTAACTATCTATTTTAAAGATTGAAGAAATTGTAAGGTTATTTTTAACCGGATTTGGATAGAAATTTAAATTTTTTACAAATTTATCTTCGGTAGAAAGTTTATTAACAACGGTAACTTTTCCGTGCATTATTGGGTTGGAATCGTTTTGATATTCAGTAACGCCGGTTTTTAAAAAGGTGTAGGCGTAATCGTTGTTTGTATCTTTTAAGGTGCCGCTGTCAAAATCTTCACTTCCTCCGGGAAGGCTAGTTACAGTTTTAGATGAGGCATCTGCCCACGTCCATAAAACAGTGTCGCCCACTTCTATCGTAGGGCTTGCAACAGATTCGTGAATACCTTGGGCCCATGGAATTTCTACCACATTCTGCGCACTGAGAACGTACATTGGTAAAAAACACAAGAACAGGGTAGTTTTTTTCATAAACGAAAGGTATAGTAGGTTAGTAATCTAATTTACGAAAAATATTTAACAAAAAATATGATAATACCCAAATTTCCTGCTATTTGCTGAGATACATCTTTCTTCGGGCGTAAAGATCATAAAAAGCATCATCTTTTAAGCTATCGATAAAAAGAATACTCTCCCCCGTACTTTTCATTTCTGGTCCCAATTGTTTGTTTACATTCGGGAATTTATTGAAACTAAATACAGGCTGTTTAATAGCAAATCCTTCCAGTTTAGGATCAAAGTTGAAATCGGTTACTTTATTATGCCCCAACATTACTTTTGTAGCGTAATTTACATAAGGCTCACCATACGCTTTTGCAATAAATGGAACCGTTCGCGATGCTCGTGGGTTGGCCTCAATAATATAAACAATATCATCCTTTATAGCGAATTGCACGTTTATTAAACCAACTGTTTTTAACGATTTCGCAATTTTTGTGGTGTGATCTTTAATCTGTTGCATCACAAATTCGCCAATATTAAAAGGTGGCAAAGTAGCATTTGAATCGCCGGAGTGAATTCCGCAGGGCTCAATATGCTCCATTATTCCAATAATATATACATTTTCGCCATCACAAATTGCGTCGGCTTCAGCTTCAATGGCTCCATCTAAATAATGATCGAGCAACAATTTGTTATTCGGAATTTTTCTTAAAAGATCTACTACGTGTTCTTCCAATTCCTTTTTATTAATTACAATTTTCATTCCCTGGCCTCCTAAAACGTACGAAGGGCGAATTAAAAGTGGGAAATCTAACTGATCTGCAAGCGCTAGCGCCTGATCTGTAGTTTCAGCAACACCAAATTTTGGATAGGGTATATTATTTTCCTGTAACAAGGTAGAGAAACTGCCGCGATCTTCGGCCAAATCTAAAGATTCGTAGGTGGTACCAATGATATTAATACCGTACCTATCTAACTTTTCGGCAAGTTTTAGAGCTGTTTGCCCTCCCAACTGCACAATAACTCCTTCTGGTTTTTCATGACGAATTATATCGTAGATGTGTTCCCAAAATACAGGCTCGAAGTAAAGTTTATCGGCAACATCAAAATCTGTTGAAACGGTCTCCGGGTTACAGTTTATCATTATGGTTTCGTAACCACATTCGGCCGCGGCCAATACTCCGTGAACGCAGCAATAATCAAACTCTATGCCCTGTCCTATTCTGTTTGGACCCGAACCTAAAACTATTATTTTCTTCTTTTCGGTAACAATACTATCATTTTCGGCGTAAGCACCTTCGCCCTCCAGCTGCATTTCATTTTCAAAAGTGGAATAGTAATACGGGGTTTCCGCCTTAAATTCGGCCGCACAGGTATCTACCAATTTATAAACGCGCTGAATATTTAACTCTTCCCGTTTTTTGTAAACTTGGCTTTCCAAACATTTCAGCATATGTGCAATTTGCCGGTCGCCGTACCCTTTTTGTTTTGCTTCCAACAATAATTCTCTTGGAAGTGTGTCTAACGTATATTTTGAAATTTCCTTTTCCAGCAGATATAACTCTTCGTATTGGCGTAGAAACCACATATCTATTTTTGTGATTTCGTGTATTCTACTTAACGGAATTCCAATCTGAATGGCATCATAAATTACAAAAACCCGATCCCAACTTGCATTTTTTAATTTATCTAAAATTTGTTCGTAGTTAGAATAGCTTTTTCCGTCGGCACCAATTCCATTTCTTTTAATTTCGAGGGATTGCGTTGCTTTGTGAAGCGCTTCTTGAAACGAACGACCAATACCCATAACTTCACCAACAGATTTCATCTGCAAACCTAAAGTTCGGTCAGAACCTTCGAACTTATCAAAATTCCATCGTGGTATTTTTACAATAACATAATCTAAGGTAGGCTCAAATAAAGCAGAAGTTGATTTGGTAATTTGGTTATTCAATTCGTCTAATGTATAACCTATAGCCAGTTTAGTAGCAATTTTAGCAATTGGATAGCCCGTTGCTTTTGAGGCTAGCGCCGAAGAACGGGAAACACGTGGATTGATTTCAATGGCAATAATTTCTTCGTCTTCATCGGGACTTACGGCAAATTGAACGTTACATCCGCCTGCAAAGTCGCCTATACTGCGCATCATTAATATTGCCATATCGCGCATTTTTTGAAACGTGCGATCGTTAAGTGTCATGGCTGGAGCCACAGTAATTGAGTCTCCCGTGTGGATTCCCATCGGGTCCATATTTTCGATAGTACAAATAATAACCACATTGTCGTTATTATCGCGAAGCAGTTCCAGTTCGTACTCCTTCCACCCCATCATTGCTTTGTCTATCATCACTTCGTGAATGGGCGAAATTTCGAGACCGTAAGACAGGAGTTCATCAAAATCTTCTTCTTTATAAACAATAGATGCACCGGCTCCTCCGAGGGTATACGATGCTCTAATAACTAACGGAAAGCCAAACTCCTGCGCTATTTCCTTTCCTTGAAGATAGCTATTAGCAGTAGCTTGCGGTGCCATTTTCACCCCAATTTTCTCCATTAAGCTTCTAAACTTTTCACGGTCTTCGGTAATATTTATAGCGTCAATATCTACCCCAATAAGTTTTACGCCAAAATCTTTCCAGATACCCTTTTCATCGGCTTCTATACACAAGTTAAGCGCTGTTTGTCCACCCATAGTTGGCAGAACGGCGTCTATTTGTGGATGCTCCTTTAATATTTTAACGAGAGATTTAGTAGTTAGCGGCAAAAGATATATATGATCGGCCATGGAGGGGTCGGTCATAATAGTTGCTGGGTTGCTGTTTATTAAAATGGTTTCTATTCCGTCTTCACGCAAAGAGCGCAACGACTGCGAACCGGAATAGTCAAACTCACACGCTTGCCCGATTACAATGGGGCCAGAACCAATAATTAAAACGGATTTTATGGAAGGATTTTTAGGCATTTTTTTACTTTTTCGGTGCCGCAAAATTACGACGCTTTAGGGTATAAAAAAAAGGTGTTGCTTAGTTAAACAACACCTTTTATATATAATTTATCAACATTATTTTTTGTGACGGCCATCATGAGACACAGAAAGCTTTTTTCTGCCTTTTGCTCTACGGGCAGCTAATACTTTTCTACCGTTTACAGAAGCCATACGCTCTCTAAAACCGTGTTTGTTTCTTCTTTTTCTTTTTGATGGCTGAAATGTTCTTTTGCTCATTATAGTATTCTTTAACTTCCGTTATTCTTTGTTCAAAACCCCTCATTAAAAAGTTGGGTTTACAGGCCTAAGTATTTATTTGCGTAGGCGGGTGCAAAAATACAACAAGTTTTCACTTAGACAAACCTTTTTTGAAAAATATCTGCATTTTTTTTCACTTCAAAATAAAGTGGCCGGTGTTTCGTGACAAAGCGCAAATTATTTCGTGCCAAAGCTACAAAATATTCCTAAAAAGCCTTTAGTTTTTATACCTTTGCAGGCTCTTAAAAAGATGACAAATGTATAATAAAAATATAAAACTGGTTTTGGCTGCATTAGTAATAGGCGCAGCTGTTTGGCAATTTACTGAAACAAATATTGGCAACGGAATTATGCTAATACTACTTTCATTAATGTTCGTTTTTCTATATTTTAAAAATGAAATTATTCTTTTGGCATTTCTTCGTTTGCGGAAACAAGATTTTCCGGGTGCAAAAAAATGGTTGGATAAAATTAAAGATCCCAGCACCGCATTAGTGCCAAAACAAGAGGGGTATTATAATTATTTAAATGGCTTAATGATTTCGCAAACCAATATGGTTGAAGCTGAAAAATATTTTAAAAAAGCTGAAAAATTAGGTTTAAACATGGCTGCAGATATGGCGATGACCAAATTAAATCTTGCCGGAATAGCCATGACCAAAAATCGAAAACGAGAGGCAGAATTATTAATGACCGAAGCTAAAAAACTAGACAAACACAATATGCTGGACGATCAAATAAAAATGATGAAGCAGCAAATGAAGAAGATGGGGCAGCCCAGACAACAGTTTGGCAAATCTGGCCGCGGAGGAAGAAGATTTTAAAAAACAAACTACCTTTTAAAGCCACACAATTCGTAAACTTTTTATTAAAATTTCATTAAATATTTATCTATATTCCAAGCAATTAGCGTATCTTCACTGAAAGCTATTGTTTATGGGGAAAACACTACTTTATCTTTTCTTACTACTATTTTTCTCGGCACAATCTCAAATTGAGCAAGGCTCCTATTTTTCTGAAGCCATCGGAAAAAACATAAAAAAATATACGAAAAACTCACAAATAGCCTACGCCGAGCATAATTTTGAATATGCCGAATTTCTGTTTGACTCTCTAATAAATAACGTTATAAACGGCAGCTATCTGGATAATTTTAAGGTGCGAAAACTGTCTGGCAAAAAAATTAACCTTTACAAATTCGATAAGCCTATATTTTTAATGACCTACGCCTCTTGGTGTACTCCCGGCGCCGGTGAAATTCCCGCGCTAAACGAAATTGCTGAAAACCATTACAACCATATAGATTTTATAATCCTATTTTGGGATTCGAAAGAGAATGTCAGGAAAATTGCACGAGCGTATTCCGATAGGATTAATATTATTTACGTAGATGAAAAGGAAAACACCAACGACCACATTGTTGAAGTAATGAAGCACAGTTTAGGGTTTCCTACTTCTTTTTTTATAGATGAAAGCAAACGTATAATAGATGTTCGGCGCGGCGCCCTTCATCCGTATAACGAAAAATATGAAGTTTCATTCGAGTTAAATTACAATTCCTTTTTAAACGGAATTTCACTTCTAAAAAATTTATCCGAAGAAGAAAAAACTCATATTGCATCAAAAGAAAACCCGTAACAACGTAGCGCTTTTACGGGTTTTCTAAACGTTCTGCAATCTATTATTTATAATAGCCCTTTTCTGGTATTTCAATAAAATATTCCTTGCCCGAAGCATTTTTTAAATACGTATCGCGTAGCCAAGGGTTGTGAATTTTTAAAATTTTATAATTAATTCCGTACGGTTTAATCCATTCTGCCCAATCTGTAACCGCCGTATCTACTTTTACCTTAAACGTGGGGATGTTTTGGTAAAGGTCTTTTTCCCTAAAATTAAAACCGTATTTTTTCGGGTTTTCCATTATTTCCTTTAGCGCTAAAATTCTAAAAACATACCTACTGGTTTCAGAATTTAGCAATAAATCGTAATAACTGGTTTCCTTTTGCCGGTTTATCTGTTTGTTCATTCCACCAACACCTGCATTGTACGATGCGGCAGCCATTGTCCAGCTTCCAAATTTATCTTTAGATTTTTTTAAATATTCTGCCGCTACTCGGGTGGCCTTTTCGAGGTTGTATCGTTCATCTACATAATCGTTTATTTCCAGACCGTATTCAAGTCCGGTACCTTTCATAAAATGCCAAATACCCGAAGCACCCACAGGCGAACTGGTATATTCCAATCCACTCTCAGCCACTGCCAAATATTTAAAATCGTCTGGCAAACCATACTGTTTTAGCAAGGGTTCAATTTGTGGAAAGTATTTATTGGCGCGTTTAAAAAGCAGCAAGCCATTAGACTGCCAATAGGTGTTTACCAATAATTCTCTATCCATTCGTTCCCTAATGTCTGGATTATGGAGCGGAACGGGTTCTCCGGCAAAATCCATTTTCTCGGGCAAAGGCAGCGCATAAACATTGTAATCGTTTACTAATTTCTTTTCAAGATTTGCATCTGTGGGAGCATCTTGCACCGCGTGAATACTTAAAGCGCTTACAGTGAGGATTGCTACACCCACTCCTATTTTTGCTATCAATTTCATAAAATCAAAATTTTTAATAAAGATACTTAATATAGCTAATTCTACGGAACAAAGCCACTATTATTCTTCAAAAATCTGCAACAATGTTTTGGAAATTTTTCGTCCCTTATTCAATATCATAATATGTGTTCCGCCTTTTATAACACGGCAATCGCTAATATATTTTATAGGAAACACTACATCGTTTTCCCCGTGAAGGTGCACTATATTATCAATTTTCTCCGTCCTATTCCAAGTTATCATTTTTTCTAACGACCAGTCTAAATATTGTTTGTTGCGCACGTGAAGGTATTCTTGATAAAGCGATAGGCGCTTTTGGGTTTTGGGACCTATTGAAAATTTGGTTAAATCTTCAACACTTAAAACCAAACTGGTAGGAATAAGTTTGTACGCTCTGGTAAATCTGGCTAGTTTCATACGTCGAGGAAGCTCTTCTTTAGATTTTACACTGGAAATAATTATAAGTTTTTTCAACTTTAAAAAACGACTCATTTCCTGAACTACGACCCCACCAAACGACACTCCTATTAATATTGGATTTTCTTCCTTAACACGACGCGCCATTTTTTCGGCATATGCATCTAAGCTTTCTCCTTTTTCTGGAATTAACCACTCTAATATATGGGTTACATAATTTTCAGGAAACTTAATGTTCTTAAAAATTTCACCACCGGCCGCCAAACCTGGAACAAAATAGATATGCGTTTTTTGAGAGTTCATAAGTCTTTTGTGAAGAAAATGGTAAAGCCCAAAGATTATTCGTAAATTTACGGGTACAAAGATAGAATTATATAACCGTTTCTTAACAACTGAACAATTTCAGTGATAATTTACTTTGAAAAAAAGACGAACATCCAACTTTAGCATTTTTATAAAATTATTTTTATTCAGGCCAAGTTATGAAATTAGGTGGCCATACTTCAATGGCATTCCATCTCAAAATTACTTTTCCAATTTAAAATAACTCACAATGATTGAAGATGTAGAAATTACCGATAACGAATTTTTAAGACAATTTGAACTCGAAATTGGCGATAATATGGCGCGCATCGAGTATGCCTTACAAGACCGAAAAATATTCTTAACAAAGTATGATATGCCAGAAGACCTCGAAGAGCAGGGGTTTAGGGAGATTTTTATAAAAGCTGTTTTTGAAGAAGTAAAAAACCGTGGCATTAGTTTAGTTCCTACTAGTCCGGAAATTGCAGGGTTTATGCGAAAGAATCGCAGAAAGTATAAAGATTTGTTGCCAGTAGGTATAAATATTTAGTGAGGATTTTTAAATCCTAAACTTAAAGCATTCTGTGAAAAATATTTCCTTAACACTTTTTCTTGCGATTTTGTTTTCACAAAATATTTATGCGCAATTTTTTGAGAGCAATGATTTATACGGAAATATTGGGATAGCCGGAGGTAATTTTTTAGGATCTGAAGCAGGTGCCAATTTAATATTAAAAGAAGAATATTTTATTCACGTAGGCACTATTTATTTTCAATCTAAAGCTAGCGAAAAACCTCAAAATTATAACGCCGGAAGTGGAATCGTAGGTAGCGGTGATTCCGATATTAAAGATAGGTATAACACTTTAAATATTAGAGGGGGTTATGTTTTGAAAATGAGTTCAAAATTTAGAGCTGTTTTTAACGGAGGGCTAGGATTGCAATTCCGGGATTACGCCACAGATTTTACAGTACATAAGCCAATTGAAGGCAACGGTGGGTTTAACTTTGGTTCTAGCCCATCTCACGATTTTATTCGAAAAAATGATGTATCAGCGGCTCTAATAATCAGTCCCCGAATTGAATATCTTCCTTCACGAAATTATGGTGTATTTGTTTCACCATTATTTATCTTCAATAAAAACGACAATTTCTTCGGAGTTAGTGTAAATGCTATAATTGGAAAACTAAAAAATAAAGAAGATATCTGAAATTTTTAACCAACCATTGCGCTAGATAATTTTGGCGCTTTTTTAAACCGCACCAAACCATCCGTGTCAATTTCGGTTAAGGTAATTTCGGACAAAGTGTTTACCAATGCCGGATTCCACGGGGCTTTTACTTTTACGTAGTTTTCTGTAAAACCGTGAATATACCCCTCTTTATTTTCGCCTTCAAAGAGCACTGTATGCATTGCCCCTAACTGACTTTCATAAAAAGCCCTTCTCTTTTTTACTGAAAGTCCACGTAACATTTTGCTGCGCTTATTTCTAACTTTCATCGGAACCACTCCGTCCATTTCGGCGGCGGGAGTATTGTCTCTTTCAGAATAGGTGAAAACGTGTAAATACGAAATATCCAGTTCATTTAAAAAGTGATAGGTTTCCAAAAAGCGTTCGTCGGTTTCACCCGGAAAACCAACAATTACATCTACACCAATACAAGCATTTGGCATTACTTCGCGAATTTTTGCAACTCTTTCAATATACAGTTCACGCATATAACGACGGCGCATCAATTTTAAAATTTCGTTGCTGCCACTTTGTAGCGGAATGTGAAAATGAGGCACAAATGTTTTCGATTTAGAAACAAAATCGATGGTTTCATTTTTCAGAAGATTGGGCTCTATTGATGAAATTCTAAGCCGCTCAATCCCCTCCACTTTGTCCAAAGCCTTCACAAGTTCAAGAAAAGTGTGTTCGTGTTTTTTATTGCCGAACTCTCCCTTTCCGTAATCGCCAATATTAACCCCGGTTAAAACAATTTCCTTAATTCCCTGTGCCGAAATATCAGCAGCATTTTGCAGTACATTTTCCAAAGTATCGCTTCGAGAAATTCCGCGCGCCAGGGGGATTGTGCAATATGTACATTTATAATCACACCCATCCTGCACTTTTAAAAATGCACGGGTTCTATCGCCAATGGAATAGGAACCTACGTAGAAATCGGCGTCTTCAATTTCACACGAATGAACCTCCCCAAAATCGTTTTTCGAAAGATCATTTAAGTAATCGGTAATCTTGAATTTTTCGGTAGCGCCCAAAACCAAATCAACGCCATCTACATCAGCCAATTCCTGTGGCTTTAATTGTGCGTAACAGCCAACAGCGGCAACAAATGCTTTTGGATTGGCTTTCTGCGCTTGTTTTACGATAGTTTTAAACCGCTTATCGGCATTTTCGGTAACACTGCAAGTATTAATAACATAGATATCAGCCTCTTCAGAAAAATCTACACGTTGAAAGCCTTCACCTTCAAAATTTCTGGCAATAGTAGAGGTTTCACTAAAGTTAAGCTTACAACCGAGTGTATAAAATGCGACTTTTTTTGATGCAATCATTATTGTATTTTTGGCAAACGAGGGCACAAAAATACAAACTAAAATCGGTTCCCGAAAAAACATGCAGCAGGCTTTAAAAAATCTAATCTTTCACATTTCAATATGTTGTATCTCAATACTTTTGCTTTCCTGCAGAAATAACAAAGAAACCGACCGCGACCCCCTCGTTTTCCGCTATAATGAACACGGCAACATTCCTACCTTAGACCCTGCTTTTGCTCGAAATCCGCAAGCCATTTGGCCGGACAACCAACTTTATAACGGCTTGGTGCAATTAGATGATTCTTTAAACATTAAACCAGATATTGCCAAGAGTTGGGAGATAAACGATAGCACGAACACCTATATTTTTAAACTGAGAAACGATGTGTATTTTCATCAAAATATAGCTTTCGCACAGGATGGATTGCATAGTCCCAAACGCTTTACACGCAAAGTGGTGGCACAGGATTTTGTTTACAGTTTTAACCGTTTGACCGATGAAAAAGTTGCCTCTTCGGGAAGTTGGGTGATGAATTATGTTGAAAAATATTGGGCCGAAAACGACACTACTTTTGTAATAAAATTAAAACAACCCTTTCCGGCATTCTTAGGATTGCTCTCCATGCGGTACTGTTCCGTAGTTCCGAAAGAGGCGGTGGAATATTATGGAAATGAATTCCGAAGAAATCCAGTGGGCACAGGTCCGTTTCAATTTAAAATGTGGGAAGAAAACGTGAAGCTCGTTTTCAGAAAAAATCCGCTATATTTTGAGAGAGATGAAAATGGAGAAAAACTCCCCTATTTAGAAGCGGTTTCCATCACTTTTTTACCCGATAAGCAAAGTGAGTTTTTACAATTTGCACAAGGAAAACTCGATTTTATTTCGGGTTTGGACGGTAGTTATAAAGATGAGCTGTTAACCACCCGCGGAACGCTTCAACCAAAATACCACGATTTGGCATATATGATTACGGGACCGTATTTAAATACGGAATACCTCGGATTTTTTCTCGGTACCGAAACGCCAGAAATACAAAGCAAAACATTGCGGCAAGCAATAAATTATGGTTTCGACCGCCAAAAAATGGTAACGTATTTACGCAATGGAATGGGCATTCCTGCCATTCACGGATTTATTCCGAAAGGACTGCCCGGTTATGCTGAAATTGACGGATATACCTATCAGCCCGAAAAAGCTAAACAATTAATTGAAAAATACAAAGCAGAAACCGGAGATTCCAAACCCGAAATTACCATTGGCACCAATAGCCAATATTTAGATTTGTGCGAATATGTACAGCGCGAACTCGAAAAACTCGGGATTGCCGTAACCATAGACGTAATGCCGCCTTCCACGCTCCGGCAGATGAAAAGTAGCGGCGAACTAGATATTTTTCGCGCCAGCTGGATTGCAGATTATCCCGATGCCGAAAACTATCTTTCGTTATTTTACAGTCCTAATTTTGCGCCGAATGGCCCTAATTATATGCACTTTAAAAACCAAACTTTCGACAGTATTTATGAAAAGTCGCTGACGATTTCAAATATTGAAAAACGAAAATTGAACTACACCAAAATGGATTCAATTATTGTTGAAGAAGCGCCCGTTGTTCCGCTGTTTTATGATATGGCCGTACGGTTTGTGAATAAAAAAGTTTCGGGTCTCGGTATAAACCCGCAGAATTTTTTGGTTTTAAAAAAGGTTAGAAAGAAGAAATAAATTAAATAAATATGGGGTTTGGTGGTTCGGCTGCAGCAATGGTACAATCTATTCGCAATAATGCGAAACAACTTGCAAAACGCAATAATTATTTTGAAAAGGATGTAAATTCAAAATATGGAACCTCAACTAAGATTGTTGATTACAAAAAAATGTCGCCTGCCCAGTTTGAAGCTTTCAAGCAAAAATTGAAAGAAAATGAACTAAGGCGCCAAAAGAATTTAGCGATTGTTTTTGGGAGTGTAATGCTTATAATTGTAGGTGTGATAATTTACTTCCTATTTTACCATTAGCCTTTCCGCCATTCGGAAGTTTCCTCAAACACGTGTTCCAAAATTTGAGCGTCCATTTCTGAAAACTCAATATTTCTTCGGCCCATAACAACTTTTGCCACTTCAAAAGCTTTGTCGGTTTTATAGGTTGTAAATCCGCCACTTCCGCCCCAACTAAAGCTTGGGACAAAATTTCTGGGAAACCCGCTTCCGAATATATTGGCGCTCACGCCCACAACCGTTCCGGTATTGAACATGGTATTGATTCCGCATTTGCTGTGATCGCCCATCATCAGTCCACAAAATTGCAAACCAGTTCGAGCAAAACCTTCGGTTTCATAATTCCAAAGGCGTACTTCGGCATAGTTATTTTTTAAGTTGGAATTATTGGTATCTGCCCCCAAATTGCACCATTCGCCCAAAACTGAATTTCCTAAAAAACCATCGTGACCTTTATTTGAATAGCCAAAAATTACGCAATTATTTACTTCGCCCCCAACTTTACTGTGCGGGCCAATGGTGGTGTTGCTATAAATTTTAGCACCCATTTTTAAAGTTGCATGTTCACAAAGTGCAAATGGACCACGAACGGAACACGCTTCCATTATTTCGGAGTCTTTGCCAATATATATAGGGCCGTCCGAGGCATTTAAAGAACACAGCGGTAATTTTGCACCTTCTTCAATAAAAATATTTTCCGGATTGCTCGTCCAAACCGCGTCGGGAATGGGCTGTGATTTACGGCCCTTGGTAAGCATTTCGAAATCGCGTTTTATGGCGTCACCGTTTTTTGAAAAAATATCCCAAGTATTCTCAATTCTTAAAACATCGTTGTGGGCATATTGAATTATATCAAAAGTTTCAAAATCTACTTCCTGCCCTTCCGTGGTGAAAAAAGCGATGGGTTCGTCATCAAAAAATACGGCCTGATTTTCTTCCAATCCTTTGATAATATGAACTAAATTTTCCGAAGGAAGAAAAGACGCATTTATAAAAATGTTTTTCTCGAGTTCCACAAACGGATACTTTTCCGAAAGATAATCTTCGGTAACAGTTGTTGTAGTAAAACCTAAAAGATGTTCCCATTTTTCACGAATGGTTAAAATACCTACCCGAATATCCGCCACGGGACGGGTAAAGGTGAAAGGCAAAAGCTGGTTGCGGACGCTTCCGTCAAAGAGGATGTAATTCATTGGATTAACGATTGCTGATTTTTGATTGCTGATTTCGATTTCGATTTCGATTTCGATTTCGATTTCGATTTCATAATTCAATATTACTCAAAATTCAGCAATCAACAATCGTTAATCAACAATCTAAAATTAAAAAGCCCTCGATTTCTCGAAGGCTTTTAAATATTTTATAAAAGTGAAGACTACTCTTCAGTTTTAGTTTCTGCTTTTGCAGGTTTTTTAAACTTGTTGTATTTGTTTTTAAATTTATCAATACGTCCTGCAGTATCAATAAGTTTTGCTTTTCCGGTATAAAAAGGATGTGAAGTACGTGAAATCTCCATCTTTACCAAAGGATACTCAACACCATCTACCTCGATAGTTTCTTTAGTATCTGCAGTTGATTTTGTAAGGAATACATCTTCATTGCTCATATCCTTAAAAGCAACTAATCTATAATTTTCTGGGTGGATACCTTTTTTCATCTCTCTAATATTATAATTTAAAAATGCGCTCTTCCGACCTTTCGGAATTGAGTTTGCAAATTTAAGTATTAATTGGAAATTAGCAACAAAATAATACACTTTTTTTATTCACCTCAAAATCGCCCGCAAATGTAACGTTTTACTATATTTGTTTACTAACAATCTGAACCAAAAAATCTTTTAAAAAATGGATACCCAACCAATTTCAATTAAAAAATCAGCAGTCAATTACGGAGTAATTTTAGGTGCAATATTAGCGCTTATGACTACCTTAATGTACGTTTTAAACCCAGATCTTTTTACAAAGTGGTACATAGGAATAATTAATTTTATTATAATTATTGCTTTAGGCATTGTTTCTGTTGCAAAAGCCAAGGGGCTCTTACGCGGTATAATGAACTTTAAACAAGGTTTTACAGTTTATTTTATTACCGTGGCACTTGGGCTTTTAATAAGTACTTTGGTCGGAATATTAATTTTTAATGTTATAGATCCAGATATGGCAGCATTTCTTCAAGAAAAAACGCTGGCAATGACTGCCGAAATGTTACAAAAATTTGGAACTCCCCAAGCTGCAATAGACGAACAAATGTCGAAAATGGCAGAACAAAACAATTTTGCCATTGGCGCACAATTAAAAAGTTACATTTTTAGCCTCGCTTTTATGAGCGTTATTGGCCTGTTGGTCGCGCTAATTTTTAAAACAAAAAATCCAAATCCGTTAAACTAATTGATGAATATTTCCATCGTTATCCCGCTTCTCAACGAAGAAGAATCGTTAAATGAACTGCACCGTTGGATTGCATCTGTTATGCAATCCAATGGTTTTTTATACGAACTCATCTTTATAGACGATGGCAGTACAGACGATTCGTGGAAAATTATTGAAAAACTATCTAGCGAAAATCCCGAAGTAAAAGGAATTCGATTTCAGAAAAATTATGGTAAGTCGCAAGCGCTACACGCGGGTTTCGCGATGGCCAAAGGCGAAGTAATAATAACCATGGATGCCGATTTGCAGGACAATCCTGAAGAAATTCCCGAGCTTTATAAAATGGTTACCGAAGACGGTTTTGATCTTGTTTCGGGCTGGAAAAAGAAACGCTACGATTCTGTACTTAGCAAAAACTTACCTTCCAAATTATTTAATTATGCCGCGCGAAAAACTTCGGGTGTAAAACTGCACGACTTTAATTGCGGATTAAAAGCATATCAAAAAGACGTTATCAAAACCATTGAAGTTACCGGCGAAATGCACCGATACATTCCTGTTTTGGCAAAGAATGCAGGATTTAGCAATATTTCAGAAAAACCTGTTTTACACCAAGCGCGTAAATACGGAACCACAAAATTTGGTGCAGAACGCTTTATTCGAGGTTTTTTAGATTTAATTACTATATGGTTTTTGTCAAGATTCGGCAAGCGGCCTATGCATCTTTTTGGCGCCTGGGGCGCATTTATGCTTTTTGTAGGTTTTTGTTTTGCGCTGTTTTTGGGCATTGATAAATTATTTATTAACCCTTCGGCAAGATTAATTACAGACAGGCCCGAGTTTTTTATAGCTCTAGTAGCAATGGTCTTGGGATCGCAATTTTTTCTCGCCGGGTTTTTAGGCGAATTAATCCTGAGAAGCAAAAAAGAATCGCAAAACTATATAATTAAGGAAACGGTTAATTCTTAATTATTTTTCTCCCCTTTATTATTACTATTTTTACATTTTAAAACAAGCGAATGATTTACGTAGATCCGAAAACTTTAGCCCGTGTAAACCAATGGCTCACCCCTTTTTTTGACCAGCAAACACAACACACTATAAAGGAAATGATTGCCAACGACCCAGAGGAGTTGGAAGACAGCTTTTATAAAAACCTGGAATTCGGAACCGGTGGGATGCGAGGTATTATGGGCCTTGGCGACAACCGAATTAACAAATATACCTTGGGCAAAAACACGCAAGGGCTTTCAAATTACCTAAAAAAACAGTTTCCAAATCAAGCGATTAATGTGGCCATTGCATACGATTGTAGGCACAATAGCAAAGAATTTGCAAAAGTGGTGGCCGATGTATTTTCGGCAAACGGAATTACCGTTTTTCTATTTTCAGAATTACGGCCTACGCCAGAACTTTCCTTTGCAGTAAAACATTTAAATTGTAAAGCCGGAATTGTTTTAACAGCGTCGCACAACCCGCCCGAATACAACGGTTATAAAGTATATTGGGAAGATGGTGGCCAGCTTGTACCACCACAGGATGCCGAAATAATTGCCGAAATAAATTCGCTGAATTACGAAGGCATAAACTTTGAAGCAAACGAAAAATTAATTCAATATATAGCTGCTGAAGTTGATGAAGCATTCGCAAAAGCATCGGTTAAAAACGGAACTTTTAATACTTCTCCAGACGCAAAAGATAATTTAAAAATTGTTTTCACTTCCCTCCATGGCACTTCAATTACAATAATTCCAAAGGTTTTGGAACAAGCTGGCTATAAAAATGTTTCCATTGTTGAAGAACAAGCAGAGCCTAATGGAGATTTTCCAACGGTAAAATCGCCCAATCCCGAAGAACCCGCAGCTTTAAAAATGGCTTTGGAACTTGCCGAAAATGAAAATGCAGATATTGTAGTTGGCACCGATCCCGATTGCGATCGTTTAGGCGTGGCCGTGCGTAACGATAAAAATGAAATGGTGCTCCTAAATGGAAACCAAACCATGATTTTAATGACGCACTTTCTTTTAGAGCAATGGCAAAAAGCTGGAAAATTAAGTGGCAATCAATTTGTGGCATCCACCATAGTTTCAACGCCAATGGTTGCGAAAGTCGCCAATCATTTCAATGTAAAATATATTGAGGGACTTACAGGTTTTAAATGGATTGCCAAGATGATCAAAGATTTTCCCGAGCTTGAATTTATTGGTGGCGGCGAAGAAAGTTTCGGGTATTTAGTGGGAGATTTTGTCCGTGATAAAGATGCTGTTACCGCTACCCTACTGGCTTGTGAGATTGCAGCACAGAAAAAACACGCCGGTAGGAGTATGTACCAGTATTTAAATGAAATTTACAACAGGTACGGCAATTACCGCGAGCATTTAATTTCAATTACAAAAAAGGGAAAACAGGGCGCCGAAGAAATTTCAGCAATGATGAAAAGTCTTCGCGAGAATCCGTTTACCGAAATTGCCGGCAGCAAAGTGATACGAATGGACGATATTTTAAAAGGTGAAACCACAGATTTTTTACAACAAGAAACTTTGTCACTAAACCTGCCAAAAAGCAACGTGTTAATCTATTATACCGAAGATGGTAGCAAAATTGCAGCGAGACCCAGCGGTACCGAGCCAAAAATAAAGTTCTACATTAGCGTAAACACTTCCGAAAAGGATAATTTTGAAGCAATACTTCAGAAAAAAATAGACGCTATTGCCGCACAACTAAATGTGAATTAATGAATTATTTCAAAAAAATACTGCGCTACGTTCTTCCCTATAAAAGGTATGCGTATTTAAACATATTTTTTAATATTCTGTACGCCCTATTTAGCACGCTTTCCTTTTTAGCATTAATTCCTGTACTGCAAGTTATTTTTAGCGACCAGCGCGAAGTTGGCGCAAAGCCAGTATATGAAAGTATTACCGAATTAACCACATTTATTCAAGATTCGCTAAACTATCATTTAGTGAATTACATAAACAAATATGGCGACTTTAAGGTTCTTCTTTTTATGATTGGCCTAATTGTGGCAATATTTCTACTTAAAAATTTAAGCAATTATCTCGCAATGTACTATTCCACTTTTTTACGGAATGGTGTTTTAAGAGATTTGCGAAATGATTTGTACGGCAAAGTAATTATTTTTCCACTGGCGTTTTATTCTGAAAAAAGAAAAGGCGATACTATTTCGCGCTTAAGTGGCGATGTGGACGAAGTAAAAAACTCGGTACTTTCAGTTTTGGAAATGATTGTTCGCGAACCGTTAACAATTATTTTTTCACTGGCAACCATGCTTTTTATAAGTCCGAAATTAACACTCTTTGTGTTTTTATTTCTACCAATTTCGGGCTTTCTTATTTCTAAAGTGGGAAAATCGTTAAAGCGAGGATCTTTAAAAGTACAACAGGAACAAGGCGTTTTTCTCTCTATTTTGGAAGAAACTATGGGCGGACTTCGAATTATAAAAGCCTTTCACGCAGAAAATTTATTTCAGAAAAAGTTTGAAGATAGTAACCAACGGTTTTATAAATATTCCAACAAAGTTATGAATAGGCAGAACCTCGCTTCTCCCTTAAGCGAGTTGCTAGGCATTATAACTATTGGCATTCTTCTTATTTATGGTGGATATCTGGTTTTTGTAGATCGCACTTTAGACGCCAGTTTCTTTCTGGGTTACATTATGCTCGCGTACAACATACTAACTCCTGCGAAAGCGATTGCCAAAGCGAGCTATTCGGTGAAACGAGCCGATGGATCTGCCCAGCGTATTTTGGAATTATTGGAAGCCGAAAACACAATAACCGATATTAAAAACCCAATTGAAAAGGAAGGTTTTGAAGGAGTAATTTCTATTAAAAACGTTTCGTTTAAATACGAAGATCAGTACGTTTTAAAGGATTTTTCACTCGAAATTCCAAAGGGAAAAACCGTGGCACTTGTGGGGCAATCGGGCAGTGGAAAGAGTACAATTGCCAATTTACTCACCCGTTTTTACGACGTAAACCAAGGAAGCATTGAAATTGATGGGGTTGATATCAAAAATATTTCAAAGAAATCGCTTCGCGGATTAATGGGCATTGTATCGCAGGACTCTATTCTTTTTAACGATACTGTGGGCAATAATTTAAAATTGGGGAAACCATTAGCCACCAATCCCGAATTGATGGAAGCTGCCGAAATAAGCAACAGTTACGAGTTTATAAAAGAGCTGCCCGAAGGTTTTGAAACTAATATTGGTGACAGCGGCAATAAACTAAGTGGTGGCCAAAAACAACGGTTGAGCATTGCCAGAGCTGTTTTGAAAAATCCGCCAATTATGATTTTAGATGAAGCAACTTCAGCATTAGACACCGAAAGCGAACGTTTGGTACAGGATGCTTTAGAAAAAATGATGCAAAACCGAACTTCCATCGTAATTGCGCACCGACTCTCCACAATTCAAAACGCCGATAAAATTGTAGTACTCTCCAAAGGAAAAATTGTAGAACAGGGCAAACACCAAGAACTTTTGGAGCTTAAAGGCGTTTATTACAGTTTGGTTGAAATGCAATCATTAGCATAGCCCAACAATCAATTTATTACGCAACGCATCCAATTTTGGCAGTTTTACGCGTAAATAGTGCAGTGCCAATAAAAAAGCTGTACTAAATTAAACTTTTCCATTTATCTTTAGTCATAATAGCAATTACACACAAGTGGTTGAAGAGCAAGAACTGGTAACGGCACTACAGACCGAAGCGGAAAAAGAAACCGCTTTTCGGGAACTTGTGTCGCAGTATAAAGAACGGCTCTATTGGCAAATTAGGAATATTGTTTTGGACCATGACGATGCAGACGATGTGCTTCAAAATACGTTTATTAAAATATTTAGGAATATAAATTCCTTTAAGGGCGAAAGCAAATTACATACATGGATGTATAGAATTGCTGCCAATGAATCTATTTCGTTTATCAACAAAAAAGCAAAACGCAACAATGTTTCCATTGAAAAGGTGAAAAACGATGCGCTGCGAAATTTAGAAAGCGACGTACATTTTGAAGGTGATGAAATTCAATTGCAGTTTCAAAAAGCCATTGCAACGCTTCCGGAGCGACAACGATTAATATTTACAATGAAATATTTTGAAGATCACACTTTTGAAGAACTTTCAGAAATATTGGAAACTACTTCGGGAGGGCTAAAAAGCAGTTATCACATCGCAGTAAAAAAGATTACGGAATATATAAAAGGGAATGAAATTTAAAAAAGGGAAGGCGAAAATTTAAGGTGAAGAAAAAGAAAAACATATCGAATTTTAAAGTGCCCGAAGAATATTTTGAAACTTTCGAGGAGCGACTTTTTAGTAGAATTTCGAAAGAAAAATTTCCAAAGACTTCAGGATTTAAGGCTCCCAAAGAATATTTTGAAAATTTTGACGATCGCATTTTGGCAGCGGTAACCACTTCTGAAAGGCCCATAAAGCACATTCAACTTATTCCTAAAAAATACTTTGGCTATGCTGCGGCAATTGCGGCTTGCCTGCTCATTGCCTTTACAGTTTTTACAAACACAAACAGCCCGGCTAATCTGGATGCGCTACAATTGGCGGCCATTGACGCTTATATTGCCGAAGGAAATTTAAACCTTGACCTATATGACCTAACCACCTATATAGAAGACAATGATATTACCGATATAGATTTTGAAACGGAACAATTTTCAGAAGGCGCTTTGGAAGAATATCTATTGAATAATTTAGATGCAGCAACTATAATTAACGAACCATGAAAAATGTAATTATTTTATTTTTTATTTTGGCGAGCACCGTACAGGCACAAGACGGAAAACACGAAAAAATAAAAGCTTTAAAAACGGCTTATATTACCGAAGCTCTGGCCCTTACCCCTACCGAGGCCGAAAAATTTTGGCCAATTTATAATAGCTATCACGAAAAATTTCACGCGCTACGTGTAAAAGAACGCACTGAAATTTTCGGAAAATTGCGCAATGGTTTGGGTGCCTTAACAGATGCCGAAGCCAATGAACTAATAGACAAAAATCTGGCTATTGAAACTAGTGAATTAGAGTTGAGAAAACAAATGACGGCCGAATTGCGAAAGGTAATTTCACCTAAAAAAATAATTTCCCTCAAAAAAGCAGAAGACGATTTTAAACGTGAACTTTTTGAACGGTACAAACAAGGACACGGAAGACGAAAACAATAAAAAAAGCCCCAAAATTAATGGGGCTTTTAAATGTATATAATAAATTACCAAATTACATGGCTCCCCACTCTCTCAACGATTTTTCGTTTAAAGCAACATAATCTTTGTTTCCTTCAGCTTTTGCCAGATTTAGAGATTTTTTAGCCGCTTCAATAGCTCCTTTTTTATCACCAGCCTTTGCGTAAATTAAAGACTTTTGGCGCAGTTGCCAGAATTTTGGATCCTTGTTCATATCAATAGACTTATCAATCCAAGTTTTGGCTTGGTTAATGTCTTTTCCCGCTTCTAAATAATATACCGCTGCGGCGTAATAATCCATTGCCGAAGGGCCATTCATAACACGCTGAATATTTGTAGTTACAGTTTTATCTGTATTAAATTTAATAGGTACACCAACATAGGTTTTCTCCCAAAGAATTCCGAGAGTGGCTTCATCATTCTTTAAATTATCAAAAGACATTGTGAAGGTTTCAACATCTATTGGAAACGGATACGCTTGCGCAGTGGCTTTTGCCGCAACTTTATCTTCTTCCCACGTTCCTGGATTTCCCCAATTGTTGGTGTCGCTGTAAAAATATACTTCCCAATTAGCAGCACCCGGCTTGGTATAGATTGCATACGACCCTGCTTTTAAGGTTTTTCCACCAACTTCTACATCATCGCTAAAGGTAATTTTTGTATTTGCATTTGCACCGGTGCGCCAAATAGCATTGTAAGGCACCAACTCTCCAAAAATTGTCCTACCCTTCATAGACGGTCTGGAGTATTCTAAAGTAACGTCTGTTAAACCTACTTTTTGTTCAATTTTCTGAAATGGACTGGGTTGTGGCGTTTGTATTTGTGCTTGTATGCCAACCGAAAACATAAAAGCCGTAAGGAGAAAAATAATTTTTTTCATCGTAGTGATATTAAAGTGTTTATATTGTTCACGAAGTTACCATTTGCAAAATTTTTAAAGGTTAAGAAAACCTTAAAATACTATAAAGTTATAGTTTACTCCCCCTCCTAAAAGCTAGGCTGTAGAAACGATTACGCAGAATTGTTAATATTTTGTTTAATCTTTTATAAGTTTAATAAAACAAAGTACATTTAGAAAAAAATAAATTATGTTGAAGTACCTAAAAAAAATATTGAAACCAAACATCCGTCGTAGCACGATTAAAACTAATACCTATAGGTTATTGCGCATGAACGAGAAGTTAACATTCTATAGAGATAAATAAAGTTTATGAAAATTTATACGCTTCACGCGAAACAAAAATTACCCATAACTTTAAAAGAAGGTTGGAATTTTCTCTCAAACCCTAAAAACCTAAAAGTAATAACGCCAGAATATATGGGTTTTAACATCCAGTCTGGCGCTGATAGGGAGATGTATCCTGGCCAAATTATTGAATACATAGTTACGCCTATCTTAGGAATTAAAACACGCTGGGTTACCGAAATTACACATTCCGTTGAAAACGAGTGTTTTGTAGATGAACAGCGTTTTGGCCCCTATGCGCTTTGGCACCACAAACATTTTATAAAGGAAATTGAGGGCGGCATTGAGATGGAAGACCTGCTGCATTACAAATTACCGTTCGGATTTATCGGACAACTCGTGCATCCTTACCTGGTAAAACCAAAACTTGAAGAAATTTTTGAATTCCGAAAAAACAAATTGACAGCGCTTTTCGGGAACTTCTAATTTCACCTAAAAAAATATATGCAAAAAAACATACTCTTAATTGGCGGATCTTATGGAATTGGTGCTGCCCTAGCCCAATTATTAAAACGCGACCACAATGTGTTTGTCGCCTCCCGTACCAAGGGAGAAGTTTCGGAAGGCATTACGCATCTTACTTTTGATGCATTGCACGATAATATTTTGGACCTTAGTTTACCTGAAAAAATTCACGGATTTGCATATTTTCCCGGAAGCATCAATCTAAAACCTTTTAAAATGATGAAACCCGAAACCTTTGTAGCCGATATGGAACTAAATTTTCATGCGCTGGTACAGGTGGTTCACGGTATTTTACCAAAATTGAAACAAGCCGAGCAGGCAAATTTGGTGTTTTTTAGTACCGTTGCCGTAAAAGTAGGAATGCCTTTTCACACCAGTGTGGCTGCCGCGAAGGGAGCTATTGAAGGTTTTGCCAAGGCGCTTGCCGCAGAATACGCACCAAATTTTAGGGTGAATGTAATTGCTCCCTCGCTCACAGATACTTCGTTAGCTTCAAAATTATTAAACAACGATTCAAATAAAGAAAAAATGGCCGAACGCCATCCGTTAAAAAAAGTTGGCACGGCGGAGGATATTGCGGCAATGGCGTCCTTTCTATTAAGCGACCAATCACAATGGATTACAGGGCAAGTACTTGGTGTAGACGGCGGGCTTTCAACACTAAACAACAACTAACTATTGGCTGATAAAGTAAATATATTTTGGTTCCGAAGAGATCTGCGATTGGATGACAACGTAGGTTTTTACAAAGCGCTACACGGCAAATTTCCAGTACTTCCCATTTTTATTTTTGACACTGAAATTTTAAACGAGCTTCCAAAAGGCGACGCACGGGTTTCCTTTATATTTACAACGCTTCAAAATATGCGCGATAAACTGCAAACGCACGGAAGCAGTCTTGCAATGTATCACGGAAATCCGATGGCGATTTTTAAAAAAATTATTTCAGCATATAACGTACAAAATGTAATAACCAATCACGATTACGAGCCTTACGCCACTAAACGCGACACTTCAATAAAGCAATTTCTCAAAGAAAATGAAATAGGTTTTTACAGTTATAAAGACCAGGTAATTTTTGAAAAAGACGAAGTGGTGAAAGCCGATGGCACCCCCTATATAGTATATACTCCCTACATGAAAACATGGAAGGAAAAGTTTAAAAAAGACTATGACGAAAAAATATATTATACGAATGAATTTCTAACAAATCTGTACCAGCATTCCCGTTTGCCAAATCTGTCGTTAAGTGATATTAATTTTAAAAAGTCGAAAATAGAAATTCCCGAATACAATGTAACACCCACAACCATTCAGGAATATGAAAAATTAAGAAATTTTCCTGCAGAGGATGCTACGTCGCATCTCGGTCCACATCTTCGTTTTGGTACCGTAAGCATTCGAAAAATGATGAAGAAAGCAACTTCAGAAAAAAATGAAATATTTTGGCAGGAACTTATTTGGCGCGAATTTTTTATGCAAATTCTTTGGCATTTTCCTGAAACAGTTGAAAATGCTTTCAAAAAAAAGTACGACCGTATTGAATGGCGAAATAACGAAACCGAATTTAAAAAATGGAAGGATGGTAAAACAGGATATCCTTTAGTAGACGCCGGAATGCGCCAATTAAATACTACGGGTTATATGCACAATCGCGTGCGGATGCTGGTTGCCAGTTTTTTGTGTAAACACCTGTTAATAGATTGGCGATGGGGCGAAGCATATTTTGCCGAAAAGTTACTGGATTATGAAATGGCCAGTAATGTAGGAAATTGGCAGTGGGCTGCTGGAAGTGGCGTAGATGCAGCGCCATATTTTAGAATTTTTAACCCAACCACACAAATTGAAAAATTTGATAAAGACCACAAATACATAAAAAAATATGTGCCAGAATTTAAAGAGGGGTCGTATCTCGATGAAATCGTAGCACATAAAGAGGCTCGCGAACGTTGTTTGCAGGTTTATAAAGCCGCGCATTCGTAGCGGCGAATGGCACTTCTATTTTAAAATTGTTAAAAAAAAGGTAAAGAGATTGTATCTTTATGCCATTCAGCACAATTTTGCTACTCTTGCACAGTTAAGTAAAGCAATACACCAAACCCAAGAATAACATGAAGAAGATTTTATTAGTGTTCCTTCCACTCTTTCTATTTGCGTTAAATGGCGCTGCTCAGGATTCTATTCAAATTCGTAAAAATACATTGGAGGAACAAATGACCGATGCTTTCGATAAAAGCAACAGTTATCAAGAATATAAGGTTATTAAAAAAACGCAACTGGCGCGACTGAAAAAAAATATTTTAGATAGCGTTTCTGCTTTAGAACAAAATATAAAAAGTCAAGAAAGTGAATTAATGCAGCAGAATAGCGAGATAGACTCACTTCGCGCAGATTTAAAGAATACGCAACAAAATCTGAATATTTCAAAAGAAAAAGAAGACGGTATTGCTGTATTTGGTATTCACACTTCAAAAGCTACGTACAACTCGGTAATGTGGGGAATAATCTTAATACTGTTTTTAGTTAGTGCATTTTTGTTCTACAGATTTTTAAACAGTCACAAAATCACCAAGGAAGCGCAATTAAAGATGGCTGAAATGGAAATTGAACTCGAAGATTACCGTAGAAATAGTTTAGAGCGCGAGCAAAAACTGCGCAGAAAACTACAAGACGAGATAAATAAAAATCGTAAAATATAATCTATTTTAGGGCTCTGTTCGGGTTATTTTAGCTCCTATTGCACGGAGTCTGCCATCAATATTTTCGTATCCGCGATCAATCTGTTCAATGTTATGAATAGTACTAACACCCTCTGCGGAGAGTGCGGCAATTAAAAGTGAAATTCCAGCCCGAATATCTGGTGAAACCATTGTTGTAGCCTTTAAATTAGACTGGAAATTATGCCCAATAACCGTTGCACGATGCGGATCACAAAGAATAATTTTAGCGCCCATATCTATTAATTTATCTACAAAAAACAAACGGCTTTCAAACATTTTTTGATGTATAAGTACACTCCCTTTTGCCTGTGTACATATTACGAGTACTATACTCAATAAATCTGGCGTAAATCCGGGCCAAGGAGCATCGGCTACTGTAAGTATAGAGCCATCTATATAACCCTGTATTTCGTATTCATTTTGAGCAGGGATGTGAATATCGTCTCCCTTTTTTTCGAGTTTAATACCTAGTTTTCTAAATGTTTCGGGAATTAAGCCCAAGTTGTCCCAACTCACATTTTTAATGGTTATCTCGCTTTTAGTCATTGCGGCAAGCCCTATCCAACTGCCAATTTCAATCATATCTGGTAAAATACGGTGCGTGCATCCTCCGAGTTTTTCAACACCTTCAATAATTAAAAGGTTTGAGCTAACCCCTGAAATTTTAGCACCCATAGCGTTCAGCATTTTACAGAGTTGCTGAATGTACGGTTCGCAGGCTGCATTGTAAATTGTAGTGGTGCCTTTTGCTAAAACAGCCGCCATAACTATATTAGCAGTTCCCGTTACCGAGGCCTGATCCAGTAGCATATACGTTCCCGTTAATCCATTGGGAGCTTCTACGCCGTAAAATCGTTCTTCTCTGTTATAGCGGAATTTAGCACCCAGTTTTATAAATCCTTCAAAGTGGGTGTCTAGCCTTCTTCTTCCTATTTTATCGCCTCCCGGACGTGGAATATATCCCTTGTTAAATCTAGCTAATAGCGGGCCTACAATCATAATTGAACCCCGGAGCGAACTTCCCTCTTGTTTAAAAAGTTCGGATTCTAGATACTCCAAATTAATTTCATCGGCAATAAAAGCATATTTGCCTTTGGCTAATTTTTGGATTTTTACACCGAGATTCTCTAAGATTTTTATGAGTTTATTTACATCAAGAATATCAGGAATATTCTCAATTACTACTTTTTCTGGTGTTAATAATACTGCACATAAAATTTGTAAGGCTTCATTTTTGGCACCCTGGGGCGTGATTTCGCCCTTTAGTTTATGCCCGCCTTCTATTTGGAAAGTTCCCATAAATAACGGTTAATATTTTAATGACGCTTACGGTTGCGATTGGAAGATTTATAACTTTTTTTAGAAGAATTGTTCGTATTAAAACGTTTCTTATTTTTCAGTAAATTTGAAGCGTCGCTCAAGTCTTCATCACTATTCTTTAAATTTATTTTTCCGTTTGAAAGCTCAAAAAGATGTGCAAAAATTACATCGTCTTCAACGGTATCTTTGTTCCAGTTTAAGAAACACTTTTTCATATGGTTGGCGATGGTAAGAATAAGACCTTCTTTTTTATCGCCTTCTTCCCAGCTGCTGGCCACATCTATCATTCGTTTTATATTGTTTCCGTAAAAACGATATTTAGGATGGTTTTGAGGATATTCCATAGGCTCCGGACGTTCCATTAATTCTTCGCGTGAAGGAACGGGGTACGGCGAATCTACATCTAATTTAAAATCTGAAATTATAAAAAGTTGATCCCAAAGCATTGGTTGAAAATCGGGAACGTCTCGAAGATGGGGGTTTAGGTTTCCCATCACCGCAATTATGCCTTTGGCAATTTTATTTCGCTCTTCTTTATTTTCTATGGCTATGGCGTGATCTACCATTTTTTGGATATGCCGTCCGTATTCTGGTATAATTAACTTTGGGCGTTCTGTATTATACTCTATTTGGGCTACTTCTTGTATCAAAATGTTTTTATTAAGGAAAGAATATTAAGGTATTGGGAAAGATTGAAAAATCATTTCACTCGCAAAATACTAAAAATTATAGTGAAATAACGCCTTCAACCGCGGAAACTTCAAGATATTTCTTTATAACTTCATCTGGAGATTGCATTGTTACTTTTATCGAAACACTGGTATAGGTTCCTTTTGAAGAATCGCGTGTACTGATAGCAGCATTGGTTCCATCAAAAATTTTTTCAATTTCTGCTATTTTTCCCAGCTCAGCAGGAACTATAAATTTGAAGAGATAAGGGGCGGGCCAAGTGGTGTCTTCTTCCAATTGTTTTTTTAGCCGCTCGTAAAATTCGGTAGTGTTTTTGTTTTGCTCCATTCAATAATTATACTCGGTTTGCTACAAAGATACAGTTTCGCCTCAAATATTTATTTACTTACTTTGCATAAAATTTAAACTTTTGAAAACAAAGAAAATCGTATTAACCGGCGGACCAGGTTCGGGAAAAACAACCCTAATAAAATTTTTGGAAAAGGAAGGTTACAAGGTTATGCACGAAATTTCGAGAGACGTAACGCTAGAAGCCCAAAGACAAGGAATTGCTCAATTATTTTTGGAAAACCCAATTCTCTTTAGTGAAATGTTGCTGGAAGGTAGATTGAAACAATTTCAGGAAGGATGTTCAATTAATTCGCCCATAGTTTTTTACGATCGTGGCATGCCAGACGTTACGGCCTATATGGATTTTGTAAAAGTGCATTATCCCATCAATTTTTCTGAAATATGCAATAAAAATAGGTACGATCACGTATTTGTTCTTCCTCCTTGGAAAGACATTTACGAACAAGATAACGAGCGCTACGAATCTTTTGAGCAGGCCGAAAAATTATTTCACTTCTTAAAAGAAGGATACCTGAAATATGGGTATACACCTCATGAAGTACCGGTAGGTTCACTAGAAGAACGAGCAGAGTTTATTTTATCGCAGTTTTAATATTTACATTGGTTGTAAATAAACTGCTTTAAAACAGTTTACATTATTTATAGCAACCTGCTATCTTTACATATATAAGGCATAAACCCAATAATTTAAGACGCATTTGACAGACGTCCACGACATATTAACCAAATATTGGGGGTACACTTCCTTTAAAGCGATGCAGGAAGAAATAATTGCGTCCGTACTAAATGGTAAAGATACTGTGGCACTTTTACCAACTGGAGGAGGAAAATCGCTTTGTTTTCAAGTGCCCGCCCTGGCAATGGAAGGCATTTGTATTGTAGTTTCTCCATTGGTAGCGCTCATGGGCGACCAAGTAAATGCGTTAAAAGAACGCGGCGTAAAGGCATTAAAACTTACTGGCGGTATTAGTTTTAACGAGTTAAATACCTTGCTGGACAATGCGCTTTACGGTAACTACAAATTTTTATACCTCTCGCCCGAACGGTTACAGCAGGAAATAGTTCAAAATTACATCAAGCAAATGCGGGTTAACTCTATCGCTGTAGATGAAGCCCATTGTATTTCGCAGTGGGGAAACGATTTTAGACCGTCTTATAAAAACATTACGATTCTTCGCGAAATACATCCGCTGGCTCCTATTATTGCGCTAACGGCCACTGCAACCCCCGAAGTACTGGAAGACACCATTTCTGAATTAAAAATGGAACTTCCTGCAATTTTTAAAAATTCCTTTGTTCGTGAAAATCTGTCGTATCAAGTTTTTAAAGAAGAAGATAAGCTCTATAAAACCGAGCTACTGTTAAAAACAAATACTGGCGCCGCAATTGTGTATGTAAGAAGCAGAAAAAGCACCGTAGAAATTAGCGCACAACTCAATAGTTTAGGCATTTCAGCAACTTTTTATCACGGTGGGATTTCTGCCAAGGAAAAAGCACAAAAATTACAAGATTGGAGCCAAGGCATATATAGTACAATGGTTGCCACTAATGCCTTTGGCATGGGCATAGACCATCCCAATGTTCGGTTTGTAATACATCTGCAAATTCCAGATAGCTTAGAGAGTTATTTTCAAGAAGCTGGACGAGCAGGACGCGATGGGCAGTACGCTTCAGCAGTGCTTTTGTATAATGAATACGATAAACAACAGGTAAAAAATCAGTTTGTAGAATCGTTGCCAACTACTTCAGATTTAAAAAAAATTTATCGCAAACTTCACAATTATTTTCAAATTTCTTATGGCGAAGGTGAGTTCACAAAGCACAATTTCAGTTTTTCTGAATTTTGTAAAACTTATGGCCTAAACACCTTGCTCACATACAACGCATTAAACAGTTTAGACAGGCTGGCTATTATTCAACTTTCTCAGGAATTTGGGCGAAAATCTACGTTACAATTCGTCATTTCTTCAGAAAAAGTATTAGATTATTTTGAAAAAGACACTACTGCTTCTGTTATCGGAAAAACGATTCTAAGAATTTACGGCGGAATTTTTGAAATGCCAACCACCATAAATTTAGATTTAATAGTTGCCAAAACCGGACAAACCATTAACACTGTAATTGCGGTTCTCAAAAAAATGGAACGCGACCAGGTGGTTATAATGACTCTCCAAATAACCGATGCTACCCTAACATTTCTGGTTCCGCGCGAGGACGATAAAACCATTAATGTAATTTCGCGAGATGTGGCTACAATAAACCGTAAAAAAACTGCGCAAGTAAATTCGGTTTTGCACTATATTGAAAATACCAAAACGTGCCGAAGCGTACAATTGGTTTCTTATTTTGGCGAAACTACCGCCTCTAAATGTGGTATTTGTTCGGTTTGTCGCGGGCAGAATACGAACCTAATAAAAAGCGACATACATAAACTCGCCGCGCAAATACTTGCTCTTCTTGAAGAAGATGAATTAACTTCGCGTGAGCTCACAGAAAAACTTACTTTCGCCGAAGCCGATGTACTTAAAGTTATCCGCCTTTTACTGAAAGCCGAAAAAATTAAAATCAATCCACGAAATCAATATTATCTAAACTGAAGTAATGCATAACGAATTAAAAATAGTTTTTATGGGAACCCCCGATTTTGCCGTTGGGGTTTTAAGAAAAATGGTTGAAACGGGCCAGTATATTGTCGGTGTAATTACAGCCCCAGACAGACCGGCCGGTCGTGGCAGAAAACTAATGGCCTCGGCTGTAAAGGAATATGCACTTTCGGAAAATTTACCAATTTTACAGCCCACGAATTTAAAAGACGAGTTGTTTTTAAAAGAACTAAAAGCGTTAAACGCCAACCTTCAAGTTGTGGTCGCTTTTAGAATGCTTCCCAAAGTAGTCTGGCAAATGCCGGCATTGGGCACCTTTAACCTTCACGCTTCATTATTACCGCATTACCGGGGGGCCGCTCCAATAAATTGGGTCATAATTAATAAGGAAGAAAAAACGGGCGTTACAACCTTTTTTATTGATGAGAAAATTGATACCGGATCTATCATTGCAAATAAAGAAGTTTTAATTGAAGAAAAGGAAACTGCACAGACGCTTCACGATAAACTAATGAATTTAGGTGGCGACTTGGTTTTAGAGACAATACATTTAATAGAAAAAGGCGAAGCAAATCCTAAACCACAACCCCAAAGCAACAATTTAAAAGAAGCACCAAAACTCACACCTGAAAACACACGAATTGATTGGTCAGAACCAGGAATAAATATAGATGCCTTTATTAGAGGCCTCTCTCCCTATCCTGTGGCTTGGACTATACTCCTTAATAATAAGGAAGAGTTAAAAACCAAAATTTATGCAGCGCATTTTGAAAAAGCAAATCATAATTTTAAGATAGGCAGCGTACAGACCACTAAAAAAGAACTAAAAGTAGCGTGTTTAGACGGTTACATTTTAATTGAAGAAATACAACTTCCCGGAAAACGCAAAATGGAAGTATCTGCACTTTTAAATGGGTATTCTATAGACGAGCATTGCAAACTATTGTAAACCCTTACCACTACTGATTTGATTAAAATTGCAAAAAAACCACGCATCTTTATTAACAAACGGTCTAAGTTATTAACAAAAATAATGATTTCCTGCGTGGTTACTTGCCTGAACGGATATTCCTTTTAAATTTGTAGAGCAATTAATCGAAGTTTAACCAACAATTTAATTTAAAAAAATTATGAACAAATCAGATTTAATCGATGCAATGGCAGCTGATGCCGGAATTACAAAAGCTGCCGCTAAGAAATCCTTAGAGTCTTTCTTAGGCAACGTTCAAAAATCTCTTAAAAAAGGAGACAGAGTATCATTAGTAGGTTTCGGATCATGGTCAGTATCAAAAAGAGCTGCCAGAGAAGGAAGAAACCCTCAAACTGGTAAAACCATTAAGATTGCTGCTAAAAAAGTAGTTAAATTTAAAGCTGGATCAGATTTACAAAATAGCGTAAACTAATTGTAAGATATTTTACAAAATTTTAAGTCCTTCTTTTCATTTATTTGAAAAGAAGGATTTTTTTATACAACTGATATTGAGCAAATTGCAAATTCGCATTATTTTATCACTTTTATTCAATAAAATATAATTTAAACAACTAATTAACATTTTTTTGGTATTTTTAATTTTATTCGTTAGTTTTATTATACTGAAAAAACTTTATGACGACTTTAAAACCAGCCAAAGGCCTCCTATTAGTTGCAGAACCTTCAATAATTGGAGATGTTTCCTTTAATCGTTCGGTGGTTCTTTTAGCAGAATACACAGAAAGCGGATCTGTTGGGTTTATTCTCAATAAACCATTGCAATATAAACTACGCGACTTTGTACCGGAAATAAATTCAAAGTTACCCGTATTTAATGGTGGCCCCGTTGAGCAGGACAATCTTTATTTTATTCATTGTATTCCTGAAATTATTCCCGATAGTATTGAAATCTCTAATGGCATTTACTGGGGTGGCGATTTTAGCGCAATCGTAGATTTACTTAAAGAAGACAAGTTGAAAAAAGAGCAAATACGCTTTTTTTTAGGTTATTCCGGATGGGAAAGCGAACAACTGGAGCAGGAATTAGAAGTAAACAGTTGGGTGGTGGTACCGAATAATTACAACAATGAAATTATTGGCAAAACCAATATAAATTTTTGGAAAGAAAAAATGATTGAGTTCGGTGGCGACTATTTACTTTGGTCTAACGCACCCGAAAACCCTAGCTTTAATTAACCCATTCTTGCCGTTAAGCTCACCCTTGGCAATAACGCTTTTGCAGTAGTATTTACAAATTCCTTTTTTCTATATTTGGTTACGGGCACGATTCCTTGAATAGCGTTTGTAATAAATATTTCATCTGCCTTTTGTAATTCAAAGGGCGAAATAGATGTTTCTTCAATAGAAAATTGTGGCAACTTCTTTAAAATTGCGATAAGTTGCTTTCTTAAAATACCGTTTAAACATCCGTCCGATAGCGGCGGCGTTTTAATATATTGGCCGGATACCAAAAATAAATTTCCGTTTAAGGCTTCAACAACCTGCTTGTTTTCATTGAGCAACAAACAGTTTTCAAAATCATTTTCTGCTGCATAAATACTTCCCAAAATATTTATGAGCCTATTGTTTGTTTTTAATGTTGAAAGCAATCCTGTAGCGATAAAATGATCTTTAAAAAGTTCTATTTCGTAATTTGCTTCGTTTAAAACATAGCACGGTGCATCCAGTTTTTCGCACGAAATTGAATATGACACATCGTTCGTTTTTGGCGTGTATTTTCCACCGGTGTTTCGCCAGACAAGCAGCTTAATCCGAAAACTAGTATTCTCAGATTGTGTATTTATAGTTTTTAATATTTCATCTTCTAGAAATTCCATGGTAAAACTCATAGGAATCTCCATCCGTAACATACGCATGGAGGCCATTAGCCTAAAGTAATGATCTTCCCAAAAATAAATTTTACCACCAGAAAACCGCAAGGTTTCAAAAACTGCATCGCCGTAATTTAAACCACGATTATCTACCGGTACGGTTGCTTGGTTATCTGCTACTAGCGTGCCATTTAAATTTACCATAAAAAAACCGTCCATTTTTATTTGGACGGTGCAAAGGTATTATAATTTAAAGGGAATTTAAACCGACCCCAATATAGATTTTAGATTGGAAACCATATTTTCCCACAGCATTTTCCCTTCCTCTATTTCGTCCTCTTCGGCATAATCTGTAATCATTAACGAAACGTCTTTGGTAATTTCATCTACTTGTATACGAAGTTCAAAATAAAAATCATCGCCTTCGTCTTCAACCCACCTAAACTTAATGCGTTCCGGACTCTTTTTACTGAGTAATTTTGCGCGTTCCTCGCTTCCAGACCAGATAAAGGTATAGAACTCGCCGCGAGAATTTACGTTATCTGCATACCATTCAGAAAGGCCCGAGGGCGTTGAAATATATTGGTATAAAAGAGAAGGGGAAACCTGAATAGGAAATTCCATTTCGTATTTAATTTTATCTTCCATAGCATTTTGTTAGTTGATGCCCAATATATAGATATTAATCCTAACCTCAAATTAAAGATTGAAATTTTTCGTTGAAATACATCTTTAAGAAAATTAAATAATAATGATAAAAATAGAAACTTAAATTTGCCACACATAATTTTGTTTTTATCTTTGCACCCGCTTAGGCAAAGCCGAGGCATAAAATGGCGAGGTAGCTCAGCTGGTTAGAGCGTCGGATTCATAACCCGGAGGCCTCGGGTTCAAGTCCCGATCTCGCTACAGTAAAATCCCCAAAGATAAATTCTTCGGGGATTTTTTTATGAAAGAATCTTCTTTTCCCGCCTTGGGTTTCTTAACTCCACAATTTTTTTAGACACTTTAAGACAAGCAATAAAGTGTCGTTTGTCGAATATTTATTGTCTTTGTCGTGATTTTCCCTACATTTGTTAAGAATGCGTTAATAAGTTGTTGAGTTTTAAGTTGGTATCGCCTCGTGAAAAGGGTAAATTTACCTCTAATCCTTAAAACTCAATATCATGAAAAAGTATGTTTTTGCATTTGTAATGCTAGCCGGTCTAGCTTTTAGCTGTACCCCAGAAAATCAAATAAGTGATGAACAACAAATCGACAAAGTCAAACTCTGCCCCCCAGCAGACAGAAACTGTAACGGGATTCCTGACAATAAGGAGTAGTAGTAAAATTAGTTTGTACCTAACCTTTTTGACAGTTATTGCAATCCTGTCACCATTTTTGCATATATTCTATGTTTTTGATGATAGAGAGGGCATATTTGGTTTTGCATATATGTCCTCTTTCATGTATTCTCTAAGCCTTCCTTTAATGGCAATTTGTTCTGGATTATTATTAAAATTTATGAGTAAACGAATACCTGAGTTAAGAGTTTTCTTAAAATTAATTGGTAATTCCTTTCTATTTGTAGGCTTCTTTTTTATGATTTACACTTTTGTACCAATTTCAGATTTTTCTACATCAGTCTATTTCACAGCATTAGCAATTCTTTCGGTTCTATTAACCTTTGCTGCACATTACCTGCATAAAGCTATTATTACAACAGAGCAACGCCTCAAAAAAATAATTTCAAAGCTTTTCGACTTTATAATTCTTGAAACTCCCCGCAAACACGTTTCTGAAGAAAAACAAATAGATTACGTTATTTCTTACGAAAAAATAATTAATGAAATTGGGGAAGAATGAATGATACATTAAGCACCATAACCAAGCTACGAATAGCCGGTATGCTCTCTGATTCTGCCCATCGAGAGGTAGAACAAAAGCTAATGGCCATAACAAGCCAAACCGCAAACGAGGTGGGAATACCCAGAGATTCTAATTAGTTTGGCCCAAATACTTTTCCAGTTCCGTATACTGCACTTGCATTTGTTCGCCACTTTTCATATTCTTTAAAGTAAAGGAATTTGCCGCAATTTCTTTTTCCCCGGTCAAAACCGTAAATGGAATATTGCGTTTATCGGCATAGCTCATTTGCTTCCCCATTTTTCCTTCGTCTGGAAATAGTTCAGCTTTAATACCTGCTTCACGCAATTTTTTTATTGCTTTCATGGCATATAGTGACTCTTGTTCACCAAAATTAATAAAAAGTGCTTGGCTCGTATTTGATACGGTTTCGGGAAAAAGATTTAATTCTTCCAAAACCAAATAAATGCGGTCTAAACCAAACGAAATACCTACGCCACTCATATTTTTTAACCCAAAAATTCCTGTGAGATCGTCGTACCGGCCACCACCGCCAATACTGCCCATATTTACTTCTGCAGGTGCTGCGACTTCATAAATGGCACCTGTGTAATAATTTAAGCCGCGCGCCAAGGTAACATCTATTTTTAGCGAGGCCATTTGTAAGCCAAGGCTATTAATATTTTTTGTGATGAATTCAAGTTCTGTAACGCCCTTCATCCCCAATTGCGAAGCTGCTAACATATTTTTTAAAGCGTTTAATTTTTCATCATTGCTTCCTTTAAACGAAAATAGTGGCTGCAATTTTACTAAAGCATCTTCCGAAATGCCTTTTTCACGCATCTCCTTTTTAACGCCTTCCTCCCCTATTTTATCGAGTTTGTCTAAGGCAACCGTAAAATCAATTAATTTATCTTCAGCGCCTATGGTTTCAGCAATACCACTCAATATTTTTCTGTTGTTTAACTTTATGGTTACTCCTTTTAACCCGAGACTGCTAAAAACGGTGTCGTACAATTGTACAAATTCTACTTCTTGCCAAAGCGAGGTGGAGCCTACCACATCGGCATCGCACTGAAAAAACTCGCGAAACCGTCCCTTTTGTGGTCTATCTGCACGCCACACTGGCTGTATTTGATAGCGCTTAAATGGAAAGGTTATCTCGTTTTGATGTTGTACCACGTACCTAGCAAAGGGAACTGTTAAGTCGTAGCGCAGCGCTTTTTCCGAAATTCTTGAGGTGATTTTAATGCTATTTTTTTCGGTATATAATTTTTCATCAACTTTTGATAAAAAATCGCCACTGTTTAAAATTTTAAAAATTAATCTATCGCCTTCTTCCCCGTATTTTCCCATTAAGGTATCGCTATTTTCAAAAGAGGGTGTTTCTATTGGCTGAAAACCATAGAGCGAAAAAGTTTCTTTAATAGTATTGAAAATATAGTTGCGCCGCGCAACTTCTTCAGGATTAAAATCGCGGGTACCTTTAGGGATAGATGGTTTTTTAGCCAAGAGATTATTTATTTGAAAGAAATAGGATTAACGAAATTAAAGGCAGTTTACGTGTTGGTATTTAAAGATACGCTCCGCCATTTTAATTCCTTCAACCTTGTTTCATTTAGACTTTAATTTTTAAAAAGCAAATATCTTAAATAATAGTAACTTTATGCAACTTTTGCAGTCTAATGAGAAACACAAACTAAAATATGTTTTCACTTTTCCGGGAAAATGTGCGTATAGCGCTGGATTCCATAAAAAGCCAATTGTTAAGAACCATTTTAACCATCGTTATTATAGGCATTGGCATTTGGGCGCTCGTTGGTATTTTGAGTGCGGTTACTGCATTGGAAAATACAATATCTGGCAATTTTGCATCCATGGGCGCCAATACATTTAATATTCAACAGTATGAATTTACGGTTCAGACTCGAAATAGCGGCGAACGCGAAAAAATAAACCCCATAATTAGCTATAATAACGTGCGTGAGTTTAGCGATAAATACAGCTATCCCTTTACCAAAACATCGCTTTCGTTTTTGGGAACTTCAACTGCTGAAATTAAATACGGATCCGAAAAAACCGATCCTGAAGTTCGGGTTTATGGCGTAAATGAACATTATTTAGAAAATACTGGCACGGAAGTGGACAGCGGTAGAAATTTTACATTTTTTGATATTCAGAATAATAATAAAGTATGTTTAATTGGTTCGGATTTTTTAAAGAACCTCTTTGAAAATGAAGACCCCATTAACAAAACTATCAGTATTCGCGGTGTAAAATTTAAAATAATAGGTCTCTTGGAATCAAAAGGATCCACTTTTGGGAATAATCAAGATTTAAAAGTGTTAATTCCTATTCAGGTTGCCCGTGGCATCTATACCGAGCCAAATATTAATTACAATATTAGTGTAAAGGTAAGCGACAAACAGTTGATGGAAGCTGCCCAAGATGAAGCCATTATTACTTTTAGAAACATCCGCGGACTAAACCCCATTGAAGAAAACAACTTTGGAATTGAGCGCAGTGACGATTTAATAAATAGAATTGCGATGATTAGCGGTTATTTACAAGCCGCCGCGTGGATTATAAGCATTATTACTATTCTGGGCTCTTCCATTGCCTTGATGAATATAATGCTGGTATCTGTAACGGAACGTACCCGCGAAATTGGCGTCCGTAAAGCACTTGGGGCGAAACGCTCTACAATCTCTACCCAGTTTTTTATGGAAACCATTGTTATTGGTCAATTCGGAAGTATTTTAGGTATTATCTTGGGCGTACTAACGGGTTTTGCCTTCGCTAAAATTTTCGAATTCGATTTTACGCTACCTTGGACAGCCATGATCTGGGCAACAATTATAACTTTTATAGTTGCTGTAATCGCAGGTTCGTATCCCGCATCTAAGGCAGCCCGTTTAGACCCAATTGAAAGTTTGCGATATGAATAACCTGGTTTTTTCGCACCGCTCAAATCAATGCAAAATACTCATAAATAAATACTGATACAGTATTACTTACTTAGCAAATCTTCAAAATATTTATAGAGTTCTCCTTTGGTAATAACCGCTCCTTGCTGTATTAAAATAAAAAGATCTTTGTTCCGATCGTCTGTTATAGCTTTGGTGGAAGTGTAAAGATTTACCGCGTCGTCATGTAGATTCTGTTGTAACCATTTGTATCCATAAGTCGTGGTAATATCTATATCGTCTTGCTCTACTTTGATAGCTATCAATTCCATAAACGCATCTGTAATGTGAAAAAGCATCAATTGTTTGGGCGAAATATGTTCTAGATATTTCACTTTAGTCAAAACCCCTTCCCAGATTAGATCACTAAAAACGTCGAGTTCTTCTTCGGCTACTTCAGGTTTTTCCTTTTTCAAGGTTTTCCATTCGTCTGCAGTAATGGATTGTGTGGCAAGAAAATTTATAAATTCTTGGTGAAGTTCTTCAAATTGTTCTTTTGTTAATCTTGCGTATTTCATAGTGGTAATGTGTTGTAGTATCGAATTTTTCTAACGTAATATTTCTTCAAAATAAAAAAACCTTCCCCGAAAACGAGAAAGGTTTTAATACAATTAATCGTGTAATTTATTCCTTTTCTGGAGTATCTTCCACTACTTCATCTTCAGATTGTGCTTTTTCTTCCACTTTAGCTTTCGCTTTCGTTTCAGATTTACTTTTTACTTCAGGCTTTGCTTCTGCAATTACCTCAAAAGTAAAGTTGCTGATCACGTCTCTGTGAAAACGAATTGTAGCATCGTACTGTCCAGTACGCTTTATAGCGCCACCAGCAATAATAATGTATTTTTTCTCGATTGTTACACCTTCTTTTTCTAGGGCATCTGCTAGGTCTGCGTTAGTTACAGAACCAAACAACTTATCGCCTTCGCCAGTTTTGGCAGTAATTTTAATTTCGAGTCCGTTTAATTTTTCAGCTTGTGTTTTTGCTTCATCTACAACTTTCTTTTCTTTAAAAGCACGTTGTTTCATAGTTTCATTTAACACTTTTTTAGCCGAAGGAGTTGCAAGCACTGCATATCCTTGTGGTATCAAAAAGTTTCTTCCGTAACCGTTCTTTACGGTTACCAGATCATCTGCAAATCCCAGATTTTCTACGTCTTTCTTTAATATAAGTTCCATATTATTTCTGGATTTTTATTTTAATAAATCGGTTACATAAGGCATAAGTGCCAAATGGCGTGCTCTTTTAACGGCAACAGCTACCTTTCGCTGATACTTTAAAGAAGTTCCGGTAAGCCTTCTCGGAAGAATTTTACCTTGCTCGTTTACGAATCTCAATAAAAAATCTGCGTCTTTATAATCCACATATTTAATACCAGACCTTTTGAACATGCAATATTTCTTGGTCTTGTTGGTTTCAATATTAAGCGGGGTAAGATATCTTATCTCTCCGTCTTTTTTTCCTTTTGCTTGTTGTTGTAATGTGGCCATAATTTAAGCTGATTTTTTATTGCGGTTTCTTCTCTTTTCTGCCCAAGCAATCGCGTGCTTGTCAAGGCTTACTGTAAGGTAACGCATAAAACGCTCATCCCTTTTAAATTCAGTTTCTAGTTCGTGTGCAACGTTGCCGTCTACAGTGTACTCAAAAAGGTGATAAAAACCACTTTTTTTGTTTTGGATTGGGTAAGCAAGTTTTTTCAAGCCCCAATTTTCTTTGGATATCATCTTAGCACCTTTAGAAACAAGAATATCTTCATATTTCTTTACTGTTTCCTTTATCTGATCTTCAGACAAAACGGGATTTAAGATGAAAACAGTTTCGTAATGATTCATAAAAAATCTATTAAAATTAATGATTAAAACCTTGGCCTTCTGCCAAAGAGGGTGCAAAAATAATACTTTATTTGTTATTATCAAACCTTATTTTAAAGAGTCTTTCACAAAAATACTTTATAGATAAACTGTGCCTTTTTTTCGATAAAAATCAAAAAATGTTGCATTTCATCGATTATTTGCATATTATTGCTTTAAGAAAAACCTACTATTATGGAAAAAACCATATTAAAGTGTGCTATCGTAGATGATTCCACACTACAACGACTCTCCATTGTAAAGCTCATCCAGATGCACCCCTCTCTAGAGCTTGTTGGCGAGTATAAAAATGCCATTGAAGCCAAAATGGGGCTCGCTTCTACCGAAATTGACCTTATATTTCTTGATATTGAAATGCCAATTCTCTCCGGATTTGATCTTTTGGACGATATTCAAAGAAAACCACAGGTAATATTTGTTACCGGAAAAACAAAGTACGCCTTTAAAGCTTTTGATTATGATGCGGTAGATTATTTAAGAAAACCCATTGCCAAAGATCGTTTTTTAAATGCAGTACACAAAGCAATTACCAATTATAAGCTTAAAAATGAAGAAGGCTTTGACGATGAAGACTTTATTTTTGTAAAAAGTAATCTTAAAAAGCGAAAAGTATTTTTAAACGAGCTGCGCTATATTGAAGCTTTGGGCGATTACGTAAAATTGGTTACCGAGCACGAATCGCTGGTTGTACTTTCTACTATGAAAGCCTTTGAAGCGCTATTGCCGAGTGATCGTTTTCTAAGAATTCACAAATCTTATATTGTAAATTTAGACAAGGTTCAACGTTACAATAGCAAAACAATTGAACTGGATAAAGACCATTTACCTTTGAGCCGAAACCGAAAAGCCGAATTAATTGAAGCTTTGGCGGCTACCCAAAACGCTTAGTAATTATCTACATCTATTGTTATCCGCACGCTTGAAAATTCCTTTATAGCGTTAAAACTTCGCTGCACATTATCAATGTACTTCTTTGTTTTTTCCAAAGATTGATTTTTCGGAATTTTAACAAGCAGATTGTTTATATATTTATTTTTAATTCTTCCAATTGGCGGTGGTTCGGGGCCTAATACATTCTCCTTAAATGCAATTTCCAAAGCTTGCCCAAACCAAGTTGATGCCTTTTGAACCCGAGCGAGATTTTTATCTTTAAACGTTATCTTAATGGTCCTAAAAAATGGAGGGTATTTAAAATTATAGCGCTCCTCCATTTGTTCCTTGTACATTTCGCCATAGTCATTTACACTTACCTGTTTTAAAATTTGATGGTACGGATTGTAGGTCTGAATTAAAACTTTACCGCGTTTTTGGGTACGCCCTGCCCTACCCGACACTTGTTGCAGTAATTGAAAACTACGCTCATGCGCCCTAAAATCCGGAAAATTTAAAAGACTATCTGCATTCATTACCCCCACCAAACTAATATTCCTAAAATCCAATCCTTTGGCGAGCATCTGTGTGCCAACCAGAATATCTATTTCCTCATTTTCCAAAGCTTCAATCAATTTTGAATAAGCGTGCTTTCCTTTGGCGGTGTCTTGGTCCATGCGTGCCACTTTACTGTTCGGGAACAATGTTTTTAATTCGGTTTCAATCTGTTCGGTTCCAAAACCTTTGGTGTCCAATGTCTCGCTTCCGCAGGCAATGCAGCTTTGCATCATCGCCATGTGATAGCCGCAGTAGTGACAGCGCAATTGGTTTTTATGCTGATGAAAAGTCAAACTGACATCGCAGTTTGGGCATTGTGGCGAAACCCCGCAAGTAGTACATTCCACAACGGGCGAAAATCCCCTTCGGTTTTGAAAAAGAATTACCTGCTCGCCATTTTTTAAAACCTCGCGCATTTCTTCCAGCAAACGATCGCTGAAATGACCGGTCATTTGTTTTTTGCGGGTTTTTTCTTTTATATCGACCAATTCAATTTCGGGCATCAAAACATTTCCAAAGCGCTTCTTTAAGGTTACCAACCCAAACTTGCCCGATTTTGCGTTGTGGTAACTTTCCAAAGATGGCGTGGCGGAACCCATCAACAGTTTTGCCTTTTGAAGATTTGCCAAAACAATGGCACTGTCCCGCGCATTGTAGCGTGGCGCCGGACTGTATTGCTTGAAAGAAGGCTCGTGCTCTTCGTCAACAATTATAAGTGCGAGGTTTTTAAAAGGAAGAAATAAAGACGAGCGAGCGCCAATAACAACTTGGGCTTTCGGTTTTTCAGCAAGTACATTGTTCCAAACCTCAACCCTTTCATTCACTGAAAACTTTGAGTGATAGACCGAAATCTTTTCACCGAAATATTTTTGAAGTCGCGTAATAAGTTGCGTAGTCAAAGCAATTTCGGGAAGCATATACAAAACCTGTTTTCCCGATGCAATCACTTCTTCAATAAGCCTAACGTAAATTTCGGTTTTTCCGCTGGAAGTAACGCCGTGCAGCAAGACCGTATCATTAGTTTCAAATGAAGTTTTTATTTCTTCATAAGCTTTTATTTGCGCTTCGTTCAAAGTTTTAATCTCTGAGGAAGTTTCACCGGAAAACGCTACACGATCGTGCTGAATGTAATATTCTTCCAAAATACCTTTATCTATCAACGCTTTCAGGGTTGCGGCAGATGCTTCACTCTTTTTTTGAAGCGCCGTACTACTAATTGGTTTTTTGGTTTGGGTATGCAACATGAAAAGGTGCATAAGCACCTCTCGCTGTTTGTGGGCACGGGTGAGTGAATCTAAAAGCTCGCGCAGCTTTTCTTCGGAAGTATATTTTTGGGATAGTTTTATGTATCGCTTCAGTTTTGGGACGTATTGCTCATAAACCGTTTCTTCAACTTCGATGATATTTTTATCGAGTAATTTTTGAATTATAGAAACAATATTCTTTCGGTCCAAAATAGTTCGTGCGTCGTTTATATGAAGCGATGATTGGTGCTGCAGGGCTTCGTAAAGAACAAATTCATCATCGGTCAACGATTCCTCATCCTGAAAATTTCGGGATGAAAGCTTGATGATGGTTTCGCTTTCCAAAAGAAATGCGCTTGGCAGCGCTGCTTTAATCACTTCGCCTAAGGAACACATATAATAGGCGGCAAGCCATTCCCAATGTTTCAACTGTAGGGTTGTGATAATGGGCTTCTCGTCCAAAATATGGTCAATGGACTTGGTTTCATAGCCCACGGGCGGCTGGTCGTGTACTTGGTAAACAATTCCGGTGTAAACCTTTGACTTTCCAAAAGGAATGGCAACGCGCATTCCCTGCTTTAAAAAAGCAGCTTCATCCTTGTTCACGCTATACGTAAAAGTCTGCTTTAAAGGAATGGGAAGAATTGCGTCTATGAAATACAAAGTGGTTATGCGTTAACGTTAGGAGTAACTAATTTTACGGTTAATTCTATTAAAAAAGGCCACCAAAATGGGTGGCCTAAAGATACTATTTTAAATATTTTTTATTCTACGCGCGTCCAGGTTTGTGTTCTTCCCAAAAGAGAAAAACCTATGTAACCGCGAACGTCCAATTTGTTTGGACCATCAAGTTCAATGTAGCATTTATATACCTTTCCATTGTTGGGATCCATAATGGTACCGTCATTGTATTCATCGCCGTCCTTTTCAAGTCCTTTGATTATTACAAGACCCAGTACCGGTTTGTCCTTATCTTCTCCGGGGCATTTATCGCATTTTACATTTTTTTTTGCGGGATTGAGGATTTCTACGATTTTTCCGTAAACCTTTCCGTTTTGCTTATAAATTTCTACAATAGATTTGGCTTCGCCGGTTTCATCGTCAATGGTTTTCCATTTTCCGGTTACATCCTGCGCCGTGGCAGTTAATATTGTTAAGACAATTAGGGAGCATGTTAAAAGTATTTTTTTCATCTGTTTAAAAAATTAAGTTTATTGTTAAAGTTTTTCTTTTAGTCGCTTTATTGATACGTTCAGTTCAAAACCCAGCAACAAAAGGTTTGCATTTATCCAAATATATAACATCAAAATTAAAAGTGCACCAATGGAACCGTATAACTCGTTATAATTTGAAAAGTTATTGATATAAACCCCAAAAAGGTATGTGGTCAATACAAAAAGTATTGTTGTGGTTACTGCGCCTATCGAAAAAAATCGTGATGATTTTCCTTCCTTAGTGCCATAATAATACAAGGTGGCAATAACTACATAAATCATTATCAAAAAAACAATAATTTGAAAGAACGAAATCCAGAAAACATCATTTTCAATATACGCCCTGGATTGGAGATCCTGAATAATATATTCTATATAAAGGATTACCCCAACCGAAGTTAACAACAACAATGCCAAGAAAATAGAAACCACTACTGCTACCATATACTGCCGTACAAAACTTCTGTTCATGGTTACGTGAAAGGAATATTCAAAAGCACTGAAAATAGCGTTTACGCCATTGGCTGAAAGAAAGAGGGAAAGAAAAAAAACAAAGGATATTAACCCAGCACGTGGGTTTACAGCAATATCAGCTATAATGGGGTAAAAGAATTCTGTAGTTTGGGCGGGCAACAAGGCTTCAATAAAAATTAAAAAGCGGGTCTGGAAACCATCTATGGGTATATAGGGAATGAGGTTCAAAAGAAACAACAAAAAAGGAAACAGCGCCAGAAAAAAACTATACGCAATCGAGCTGGCGCGTGGCGAAAACGAACCTTTTAATATTCCGGTTCCATAAATATCTAGCAAGTGGTAAAGTGAAAACTCGCCCAGGCCGGGAAGTTTTATCTTTTTGCTGAACCGGACCAAATCCCGAATTACCGGAATGTTTATTTCCTTTTCCGCTTCCTTGCTCATTTAATGGCTTTTAGGCTAAGGTCCATGTTGTACACTGAATGTGTCAAAGCACCACTGGAAATATAATCCACACCACATTCAGCATACTTACGGGCGGTTTCCAAAGTGATGCCACCGCTTGATTCCGTAAGGCATTTACCGTTTATTAACTTTACTGCTTTGCGTGTGTCCTCATAATTAAAGTTGTCTATAAGGATTCTATAAATGCCATCGGACTTCAATATTTCCTCTATTTCCTCAAGATTTCGGGCTTCAACAATAATTTTAAGCCCCAACTGGTTCTCCCTTAAATAATTCTTTGTCTTTTCAATTGCCTTTGTTATTCCACCGCAGAAGTCTATGTGATTGTCTTTCAGCATTACCATATCATAAAGTGCAAAGCGGTGGTTCTCGCCGCCCCCAATCTTTACGGCCCACTTTTCCAAAGCACGTATTCCGGGCGTGGTTTTTCGGGTATCGAGAATTTTGGTATTGGTGCCTTCCAGCAGTTTTACATATTCGTTGGTTTTGGTGGCAATGGCGCTCATACGCTGCATTGCGTTCAAAACCAATCTTTCCGATTTTAGGATGGATTGCGAAAGTCCCGAAACATAAAATGCCACATCGCCATATTTTACGGGGCTACCGTCTTTTATTTTAATATCTAGCGCAAGGCCAGGGTCAACAAACTCAAAAACCTGGCGGGCAAAGTCTATTCCTGCTATAATACCTTCATCTTTTACCAAAAGTTTTGCAGAGCCCCGCGCATCTTCTGAAATACAGGCAAGCGAGCTGTGGTCGCCATCGCCTACATCCTCTCTGATGGCGTTGGCTATAATGATATCTATTTCTTTGTTGAATTGTTTCTGTGAAATCATAGCAAGGAAATTTTAGCTAAAATACTTTAAAAAGTTTGAAGCACGAAGAGCGAAGCAGGAAGTGGTACATTTTATCTTTGTATTTTTAACTTCTGAAAACATTTTGATGAAAATTACACTGCTCGCAATAGGCAAAACCGATAACAAACAACTACAAACCTTGATGGACGACTACACCAAACGGCTTGGGTTTTACATTCCGTTTGAAATGGAGGTGGTTCCAGATGTGAAGAATGCAAAAAATCTTTCCGAAGCGCTTCAAAAGCAAGCTGAAGGGGAAGAAATCTTGAAGCGAACCACTACTGCCGATGTGTTGATACTGCTGGATGAAAAAGGAAAAACCTATACTTCGGAAGGTTTTGCGCAGTTTCTTCAGAAGAAAATGAACAGCGGGCTTAAGAACCTTATTTTTGTTATTGGCGGCCCTTATGGCTTTAGCGAAGCGGTTTACGCACGTGCCAACGGCAAGGTATCACTTTCTTCCATGACGTTTTCGCACCAAATGGTTCGTTTGTTTTTTATTGAGCAACTTTATCGGGGGTTTACTATTCTTCGGAATGAGCCGTACCACCATCGGTAGGAGTTTGTTTATACGGGACCTGCCTGCCAGAGGCACGACAGGCAGATTTGGAATTTGGAATTTGAAATTTGGAATTTGGAATTTGGAAATTCAATTCCATTGGCAATCTATGTAATCTGTTAGCATGTGAAACAATAATCCAACCGCAATGATTCTGGTATTTTTAAAAAATAACAACATTCCATAAATCATAATCGCCCAATAGGTATGCAACGGATGGAAGTTGATGCTACATCGCCCCGGATCAAAGATTGGGGTGGCGAAAAGGTGATCCAAATCTACCAGCATGGTTGCCAGCATAATGAGCCAAGCTTTTTTCCATTCCTTTCTAAAAAAAATGTAGGCAATCAACCCTGGAACTATAAGGTGTAGCGAATAATGAACTAAGGTCTGGAGCATCGTTGCATTTACTATTTTACCATTTTTGTCAAGAGCACTATCTGCCCCAAATGATAGGCATCGTGCTGAATAATTCCGTGAATGTGTTTATAATAGCTGTGTTTGTTTACGGGATATTCCTTTTCAAAATCTGCCTCGGGAAAAGTACTGAGAAAGTAGAGCCATTGCTTTTGGGTTGTTTCCAAAGTTTCGAGGGTTTGCTGCCACGCTTCCTCGGAAACATCTTCAACTTTTTCAATATAATTGTTGGAAGGGGTTTCAAGCACTTCGCCCTGTACTCGCTTTAGTACATTTTCACGCCACGCTATTATATGGTTTACTATTTCCCAAATGGTATTGCCGTTTTTTAGTGGACGTTGATTAGCTTGTTCAGCAGTGATGCGGCTAAGGGTATCCTCTAAGGTTACGTCTATCCACGGATGACCGTGGTATAGGTCTGTAAAAAGGGCTTGTATGCGTTGCGCTTCATTCATTGGGCCGATAATTTTTTATAAAGATACTATAAGTTTTGATTCTCTTTTGTCGGTTATCAGTTGTGGGTTGTGGGTTGTGGGTTGTGGGTTATGGTGAATTATTCAAATGCAAATGTTTTATTTTCAAAAAACATATCAAATTATAATTTGGAATTAATAATTAAAAGCCTAATTTTCAAAATTGTAAAATTGTATTAAAAAACATTTATGAAAAAAATATACGCAGTTGCCCTTTTCTTATTGGCCACATCATTCGCCCCCACTACGCTTTTCGCACAATGTGGCGATGTAACCCTTGAGAGCCTAACAAACCCCGGCCCATATGAAGTGGCAACACTTACCGAAGCCGATGGCCTTAGGAATGGCCCAGAATATGCAGGTGCTACTGTGTATTATCCCACAGATGCTACGCCTCCTTTTGCGAGTATCGCCATTGTTCCAGGGTTTACGGCAGCTCCCTCAAGTGTTGAGGAATGGGGCCCGTTTTATGCCTCGCACGGAATCGTAACCATCATTATTGGCACCAACTCTCCTTTTGATTTTCCTGAAGCGAGGGCGGTGGCGCTTTTGGATGCTTTGGAAACGATGCGACAGGAAAATACCCGAAGCACTTCACCCTTAGAAAACCAGCTTGATGTGGACAAATTTGCGGTAAGCGGATGGTCTATGGGCGGTGGCGGCGCACAGCGGGCAGCCGTTTTGGACAATACCATAAAAGGCGTGGTTGCACTGTGCCCCTGGTTGCCAAATGCTTCCTTAAACCACGACAGCCCCGTATTGATTTTTAGTGGCGAAAATGATCCTACCGCCCCTCCTGCGGAACATGCAGACCTTCATTATGCTGCAACTCCAGAAACGACCAACAAGTTACTTTTTGAAGTTGCAAATGGAAACCATTCGGTGGCAAATACGCCTAACGGTGGCAACGGTGCCGTGGGCAAAATAGCCCTTTCATGGCTTAAGTTATATTTGGATGATAACGATTGTTACTGCCCATTATTGACAGAAGGACTCTTGGTTGACCCTCCAGCGGCTTCCAAAGTGCTTTCCAGCTTTGAGTGTGAATTGCTGGGCATTGCCGATAACAATTTTGATATAAGCGTATATCCGAACCCTACAAAGGATTTTGTGAATATAAACGTTTCCAGTCCAGCCCATTTTGAAGTTTATTCTGCATTAGGGCAACGATTGCTTTCTGGCGAACTTACCCCTAACGAAAAGCAGATTGACTTTTCCAATTTTGCGCAAGGAGTTTATTATGTGCGGTTGGAGAATGAAACTCTGAAGATTATTAGGAATTAAGGATTAGATTACTGGCGTGAGCAGATTGCTTTTACTAGCGAGAGGGTGTATAATATAAAAAAACTGCCCCGAAAAGATTCGAGGCAGCAAGTGTAAAAGCAAAAAGGTAATCTATTGAAATGTATATTCAAATGTGTATGTTTCTTCTAGATTTGAGTTGGTGACTTCACTTTTTATTTTTTTAAAGTAAAAATTATTGCTTAAGGTTTCAAAGGTATTTTGTTGGCTTTCTTCAAGGGTTACGTTAAATGATTGAGCCCCATCATTGAAATAGTGGGTGGAAGTTCCTCCAAACCATTCTCCACACAATATTCTATTCATTTTCTTTCCAAATGTTTTGTCCTGCAAATATTGTTCTGTATCTATTATTGAGGAATAGGCTATTGAAAAGGTTTCGCCAGACGCCATTTGTCCTGAAATTAAATTGTTGTTGTTATCATACTGAAAACTGTTTATACTATCCATATTCCCATCAAAATCAAAATCTTTTCCGGCTTTAATTATATTGTCGTTTTCATCAAATTCCATAATATACCTTCTTCTAACCTCAGTGTTTGGATCGTTATAGGGCAACGAAATTTCCTCAAAATAACTGATGTTTTCTGAAATATGTGGAAATCTAAAATACCTATGGGGCGTTACAGAACCCAAATTTGCGCCAACCAATCTTAGCTGGTTATCATAAAAATATTCGCGCACTATTTGACCATTTACTTCTTCCCTTGAAAATACAGCAACCGTACCAGATGCATTAAATTCATATATCTCTTGGGTAGTAATGCCATAACTTATATCATCACGGAAAAATTCTCTAATCATCAATTGCTTTTTATTGTCATTTATAGTAGTAGTATAAATAGATTTAACGACACCTAAATTAGGATCTTCTGGTATTCCTAAATAGGTGATTTTTGCAGCTGTAATTACTGGGTCTAATTGAGTGGTGTCTTCTTGTTGCTGGCTGTTATCATCGTCTGATGAACAAGCTGTGAATAGTAGCGACAAAGCAAAAATGGATAGGAAAAGATGGGCTGTTTTCATATACTATTTGGTTTAAGTTGTAGTATGAAATTAACGTGATATTTTAACATTTAGTATATCACATCCGCTGGCTTGGGCAAATATTTATTCTAGCCTTGCAATTCCACAATAAAGTAACATAAATATTTTGATTATAAAGCGCTGATTTTTATATTTATACATATCAAAGTCCAGCAGAAGGTCAATTTCTCCCCCTTGCAGACCTTCAGCGTTTTTTTGCAACGCTCGGTTTCTTGCCAAGCTACATATTTACACAAACGCCTTGCGGGCATTGACTGTTTTTGTTTTAGGATTTTTTAATTTATTTATTTATTAACATTAATTCTTTTATTTATGGCTATTAAGTACAAATTAGTCGAAAAAGGGGAACCCGGCGTGGTAGGCGGCGGGACCAAAAAATGGTATGCCAGCATTATGTATGATGGCGAAATGGACATTGACGACCTTGTGAGCGAAATTGAGAAATTCAGTGCCCTGAGTGAGCCCGATATCAAGGGAGTAATCGTGGCACTGGAAAACGTCATCCAAAAGGCGCTGGCCGACAGCAAGATTGTGCGGCTGGAAAAATTAGGGTCGCTCTATCCGGCCATTAGCAGCGGTCCGGCAGATACCGAGGTTGCGTTTGCCGCCAAGACAATGATCAAAAAGGTAAACGTAAGGTACCGTGCCGGAAAACGTATTTTGGATACGATGCGCAATGCAGGTTTTAAGAAAGAATCTTAAACCACGCCTGCACTTTACAAAAACCACACGTGGTTTTATATGGAACCACACGTAGTTTTACCCAAAACCACACGTGCTTTTTACCGAAACCACGTGTGGTTTTTTATGGGCTGTAATTACTGGGGGTTTGGAGGGGTGTTTATTTACCCGATTTTCTGCGGTTGTCTTCCCTGCAAAGCATCTGGCAGTTATCTGCACTGGTCTTTCCGCCTTCGTGCCAAGGTGTGATGTGGTCTGCCTCCATTTGATATATTTCGAAAGGTTCTTCGCAGACAGCACAGATACCATCCTGTGCCTCGTATGCCTGGCGCTTTTGGTTGGGGGTAAAGCTTCGGATGTTCAAGTGCTTTTCCTTGCGGGTGAGCACGTAAGTGTAGATGCCTTTCTTCTTTGTAACATCGTCATCCATCATCAGTTCCTTTATTTCTTCTTCCAGTTTTTTGTGGTCAAAACTTTGGTCCTTGTACTGGTTGTAGAGTTCGCCCCAAGCTACGCCTTTCATTTCCTTGCGATATTTTGGGAAAGTTGCCTTTACCCAGTTTATTACGCCCTGAAAATACAGCCATAGCTCGTTGGCGTTGGGATCGAGTTGATGGTTGGCCATATACACCTTAATATTGCCTTTTGAAATCCAGTCTATTACGGTTTCCAAATAATCCTGCCGTATGGGCGACCCGCTCATATAATCGCTACCCAGTCCGTAAGCGGGGCAAGCGTTTTTGCTAAAGTACCGTTTGGCATCACTCACCCACGGACCGGAATATACGGCGTTGCGCATTTCTTGGTCTGTAAGCTGCTCGCCTGCAATATTTATAGTTTCAAACCAGTTCAGTTTTTCACTGTCAGTACCGCTGCACAGGTACACCATCAATTCATAATTGAGTATCTGCTCTTGTTCATCTGGTTGCAGGTTGTGGAAGTATCTCATCATATACGCAAAGTCGCCGTGCACGTACTGGCACAGCGAGATGGTGCGCTGCTGTCCGTCTATGACCTCAAAATTGCCATCGTCACGCACCGCCCAATACATTACATTAAGGGGGAAGTTTTTGGTAACCGTTTCTATTACCGCATCTCGCTGCTTGTCTTTATAGATAAACTCGCGCTGGTAGGGCGGGCGTATGTCCAGCCTGCCGCCGTAGCCCACTACCCCGGCTTCGTCATTGTCTTGGTAGCCCTCGGCAAGTTCGCGGACGGTTATTTTTTTTAGTTCTATATTCATTTCAAACTTTTGTTTTTAATTAATAAACGCGCATAAATTTTTTTGCCATTAATATAAGGATAACCATAATTAAATTCGTCAATCTTAGTAGTTACCATTTGACCTATTATTTCAAATTGTTCGGGGTTGTATTTGTTCATAAAAGTAATAGGCACTCCCATTGCTCCAGCGTAATCCAGTGGAATGTTCTTGGTTTTGCTTACCTCAATGGCATCGTAATTGTCGTAATGTGGGTATTCTTCTTCATTACCCTTATAGGTTTTGTAAAGTATAATGTCTTCGTGGCGTTTGCTTATATCTATATTAGTGTACCATTGTACACCAGACACGCGTATCATACCTTCCTTATGGTCGGCATCAGATGCATAATCTTCATAATGCTTATTGATGAAATGTGCCATATTACGTCTAAACCCATACCCCAACCACATCTTGTCTTCCTTTAATAAAGGAAAGATTTCTTTGTAGGTAATGGCATTTTGGTGGCCTATGATTATAAACTTCTTGTCATATTCAAACAACTGTGACACATATTCCTTAAAAAGAGAGAAGGGCGGGTTGGTCACCACGATATCTGCCTGTTTGAGCAATTCTATACTTTCTTTGCTGCGGAAATCACCATCGCCCTTTAGGGGTTTAATGCCAATTTCTGAAACATCAGGTACATTATTGTTGTTCTTGTCGCCTTCATATTCAAGGTAAATGGCCTGCTCGCTTTCGTTTTGGCTAAAGAGGTCCATATCTTGGTTCTTGTAGCAAGTAGTAATGATCTTTTTAAGTCCAAGCTTTTCAAAGTTGTAACTGAAATAATGGAAAAAGTTGCTCACGCGCGGGTCATCACAATTACAATACACCACTTTATTTTTGAAGAAGTGTTTGTAATGGCGCAACTCCCTTTCTATATCGCTAAGCTGGGTATAGAATTCATCCTTTTTGGACTTTTTCGCCTTATGAAGTTGTTTGTTTTCGTTTGCCATTCAACGTTGTTTGTTCGATTAAATATTTATTCTTCCACCCCGGCAATCAAAACCCCCAACATCTCAATAGCGGCATCACTAATACGTGTGCCGGGGCCATAAACGGCCACTGCGCCGGCATCAAAAAGGTATTGGTAGTCCTGCGCGGGTATCACGCCGCCCACGATGACCATAATGTCTTCGCGACCGTACTTTTTTAGCGCCTCAATAACCTGTGGCACGAGGGTTTTGTGGCCTGCGGCGAGGGAGGAAACGCCCAGGATGTGCACGTCGTTTTCCACGGCCTGTTTGGCGGCTTCGGCTGGGGTTTGGAAGAGTGGGCCTATGTCCACGTCAAAACCTACATCGGCATAGCCAGTGGCTACTACCTTGGCGCCGCGGTCGTGGCCGTCCTGCCCCATTTTGGCAATCATAATACGGGGGCGGCGGCCTTCAAGTTCGGCGAACTTGTCTGCCATTTGCCTTGCCTTATCAAAACTTGGGTCCTTTTTCATCTCTTTGCTATATACACCGCTAAAGGAGCGTATTTGTGCCTTATACCTACCGAATTCCTTTTCCATCGCGCTGGAAATTTCACCCAAGGTTGCCCTGTGGCGCGCGGCTTCTACGGCTAAAGCTAATAAATTTCCTCGACCTGTTTTGGCACAGTCGGTAATATCTGCCAAAGCTTTCTTAACTTTTTCGCTGTCGCGGGTGGCTTTTATTCGCTCAAGTCGCTCAATCTGGGAGGTACGCACTTTTTGGTTGTCCACATCCAAAATCTGAAGTGGGTCTTCCTTCGCCAGTCTATATTTATTTACGCCAACAATAATATCTTGTCCGCTATCAATTCGCGCTTGCTTTCTTGCGGAAGCTTCCTCTATGCGAAGTTTGGGGATTCCTGCCTCAATTGCTTTGGTCATCCCGCCCAACTCTTCTACTTCTTCTATAAGCGCCCAAGCTTTATTGGCAATTTCATTAGTAAGGTTTTCCACATAATAACTGCCCGCCCAAGGATCTACCGTTTTGGTGATTAAAGTTTCAGTTTGAAGAAAAATCTGCGTATTTCGCGCTATTCGAGCCGAAAAATCTGTTGGTAGCGCAATGGCTTCATCCAATGCATTGGTGTGCAACGATTGCGTTCCCCCAAAAACTGCAGCCGCTGCTTCAATAACAGTACGAGCAACATTGTTAAAGGGATCTTGTTCGGTAAGGCTCCAACCGCTTGTTTGGCAATGCGTACGTAGCGAAAGCGATTTTTCACTTTTAGGGTTGAACTGTTTTACAATTTTTGCCCATAACATTCTTGCGGCTCGCATTTTAGCGATTTCCATAAAATGGTTCATTCCTATGCCCCAAAAAAAAGAAAGACGGGGAGCAAAGGTATCTATATCCATTCCGGCTTTTAACCCAGTGCGAATATACTCTAAACCATCTGCAAGGGTGTATGCCAGTTCAATATCTGCGGTAGCTCCCGCTTCCTGCATATGATAACCCGAAATAGAAATACTATTAAATTTCGGCATATTTTTGGACGTAAACTCAAAAATATCGCTTATAATTTTCATGGATGGTGTAGGTGGATATATATACGTATTTCGCACCATAAACTCCTTTAAGATGTCATTTTGAATTGTTCCCGCCAGATCATTTGGAGAAACGCCCTGTTCTTCCGCGGCAACAATATAAAAAGCCATAATAGGAAGCACGGCGCCATTCATCGTCATGGAAACACTCATTTTGTCGAGCGGAATTTGATCGAATAAAATTTTCATATCCTCCACACTATCTATGGCTACGCCCGCTTTGCCTACATCGCCCTCTACTCTGGGATGGTCGCTATCATAGCCTCTATGCGTTGCAAGATCAAAAGCTACCGATAGTCCTTTTTGGCCTGCGGCAAGGTTTCTTCTATAAAAAGCATTGCTATCTTCTGCCGTTGAAAAACCTGCGTATTGGCGAATCGTCCAAGGGCGGCGCACATACATGGTTGAATATGGACCCCGAAGATTTGGTGCTATTCCGGCAACGAAATTTAAATGTTTAATACTAGCCGTATCTTCTTTGTCGTAATGCTTCTTAATCTCGATATCTTCAGCCGTCAAAAAGGTTTCAGACTCGCTATGTTTAGGTACATCCGTGTTCTTTTTTCCGTCGTCAAATTTTTTCAATTCTATGTGCTCTAAACTTCTCCTATCCATACTTGTTCAATACTTTCCCAACCCATAAATATTCCAAAACCGATTAATATTATTGAAATAATTACAATAAGCAAACGGAAATATTTATGAGATGATAATTTTTTATAACGAATGAGGAGTGCTAATCCGAGGACTATAAAGAGGACTCCTACTGCGGTACCTAATACTTCATTGTTCATAATTCTTGATTTAAACGTTGTTGTTCAGTGATTTCAGCAATTCTTTTTTCAACAATTGGGGCAATTAGGGTTTTTATCGGGTTGTGTTTTACAAAAGGGTAGAGTTCCAAATCGTCTTTCATCCGGTCGTTTTTGTTGGGATGGTAATTGGTACCCAACAATTTAATTTGGCCGCTATCAAAAAGCTCTTGTTCCTTTTCGGCACTTTTCTTAATTTTTTTCTGAATTATTCCTTCTTTTAATTGCTGAAGAAAGCCGCCGCCTTTTTCTATTTCTTTAAATAGTAGCAGTGCTTTTTCGGCAAGTTCATCGGTTAAACTTTCAATGTAATACGTGCCATCAGCGGGATTGCTTACGGCATCAAAGTAACTCTCGTGTTTTAAAATAAGCAATTGGTTTCGGGAAATCCGTTCGCCAAATTCGTTGCTTTTATGGTACAACGCGTCATAAGGTATGTTGTAAATCGTGTTTGCACCACCCAAAATAGCACTCATACATTCAGTTGTACTGCGCAGCAAGTTTACGTTAAAATCGTAAAGTGTTTTGTTGCGTTTGGAAGGCGAGGCAATAATGTGGCAAGTTTCATTTGCGCCATATTCTTTTGCCAATGTTGCGTATAGTTTACGCAGGGCTCTAATTTTTGCAATTTCGAAAAAGTAGTTTGGACCTGTGGCAATTTTGAACGTAAGCAATGATCTGTGGACTGCGCTCGAGGTAATAGAAAAATGGTTTAGGTATTCATTGGCATGAGCCAGTGCATAGGCCAATTGCTGAACAATAGTTGCACCTGCGTTTTGGTATAAACTTACATCTACTGCCAAAAGGTTTTGCGCCGAGTTTTCTTTATAAATACGGTCTAGAATTTCGTGGTCCGTTTTTAGATTATGGAACCAATTGCCAGTGCGGGACAGGTTTCCTATTATATCGAGATTGTAAAAAACCGTTGCTTTTTTTTCTGAAAAGAAATTGATTAGCTTTTTGCAAAATGCTTCGGAAAGAAATAACATTTCAAAATATACGGTAACCTTTTCAAAAGGAAAGTTTTTAAAAACAGCGGCCGGTTCAAAATCTTTTGCTGCGGTAAAAAATATTGCCTCTGCGCCTCTGTTTACAGCATCTATAGCAATATTGTTGGCTATTTGCGCTTCATCGATAAATATTTTTTGGGCAATCTTCCACGAATTTGGCTGCCCGGGAATGGGCTGAAAATTTTCGTTACTATCATCTGCATGGTAAAAAGGTTTCACATTTATCCCTTCAGCGCTTTGCCAGACCAAGGTTTCGTTGTAGTCCGCACCCTTTAAATCGAACTGAATCTGCTGTTTCCACTGTTTTGCAGAAACCTCATCGAAATCTTCAAATAGAAATTTATTCATCGCTTTTCTTCTTTTTTGATGCTGTCTTCGTGTTCAATTATATAAATATCTTCGTTCTCTTTTTTTAAATAGTATTTCTCGCGGGCAAATTTTTCCATCTCGTTGCTATCCTTCATTTTTTCGATAAAACTTTTATCGGTATTTATTTCGTTTTGATAAAATTCAGCATTGTCCTCCAAACCATCTATTTCATTGTCCAACTCACGATGTATAAGATACGAGTTAGCGTCGAAAAAAATCATCCAAACAATAAACAAGACTAAAATAAGCACGTATTTATTGCTTATAAATCTAAACCATTTGTTTTGTTTTAATTCAGAAAATTTCACGATTCGGAGTAACTAATTTTTTGATGAATAATACTTCTTATAACGTCTATTGCTACGGTGTTGTATTTATTTGTAGGAATAATAATATCTGCAAATTCCTTTGTTGGCTCGATAAACTGCAGGTGCATAGGTTTTAGCGTTGTTTGGTAGCGATGCAACACTTCTTCCAAATCGCGACCTCGAGTGGCAATGTCTCGTTTTAATCTACGTATTAAACGTTCGTCGCTGTCTGCGTGTACAAAGATTTTAATGTCAAACATATCACGAATATCTGGATGCGACAAAATCAAAATTCCCTCTACGATTATTACCTTTTTAGGGTAGGTTGTTATTGTTTCGCCAGTTCTATTGTGCTCCACAAACGAATATACCGGTTGTTCAAAAGCATTTCCCTCCCTTAGTTTTTTTAGATGGCATACCAATAAATCGAAGTCAATGGCTTGCGGGTGGTCAAAATTAATTTCTGAACGCTCCTTCATGGAAAGATGGCTGGTATCGTGGTAATAGGAATCTTGCGAAATAACACACACTTCATCTACGGGAAGTTCTGCAACTATTTGGTCTACCACTGTTGTTTTTCCGCTGCCAGTGCCGCCAGCAATGCCAATTATAAGCATAGTTTTTAAGGTTTATACAAAGGTATAAAAAAAAGCCCCCGCACCCCCGATGGCAGAATTGAATTACACCGCATGATTTTCAATTTTTTATCTTTCATTACCGGTGCCATCTCTTTTTCTTTTTTATTTTTGAATACCTAAAGTCTCAAATGAAAACAATTCTGCTACATCCTTCCTATTTTCCGTCTATTGAACAAATGGCGGCAGTGGCTCAGGCTGAGAAAGTGGTTTTTGAAGTAGAAGATAATTACCAAAAACAAACGTATCGAAATCGCACTTTTATAGCCCACAGCAACGGAAAGTTGCTTTTAAATATTCCCATAAAACACAACAAAGCTGCCAAACGCCAAAAAACAAAAGAAGTAATTGTTGAAAATGATTTTCCGTGGCAGGAACATCATTGGCGAAGTTTACAAAGTGCGTACCGTACCTCCCCTTTTTTTGAATTTTACGAAGATGAATTGGAGGTTTTTTTTACCGAACCCGTTGGCCATTTGTTAGCGCACAATCTGAAAATTTTTGAATTTTTATGCGATATTATTGGCATTGAGGTTGAAGTTGCCAAAAGCACCTCATTCGAAAAAGTACCTGCCATTACCGATTTGCGTATTTTGGTAAATGCCAAGAGAAAATCTGCCTTTCAACCGAACACCTATACGCAAGTTCATCAGGCAAATCATCCCTTTTTGCCAAATCTTTCGGTTTTGGATTTGCTTTTCAATGAAGGACCAAATACGCTCAATTATTTAGAAAATGCCCAACTTCCCGCAAATTCTACCCCCGACAGCTAGCATTTACAAATTCTTATATTTTTCAAAAAGGCTACCACCCCACCGTTGCTTGAACCGCGTGGTGATCAGAAAATGTATTTTTTACAGTTTCAAAAGTTAGCACATCCAAACCTTCTGACGCAAAAATATAATCTATTCGCATCGGGAATTTTTCAAACATAAAGGTAGTTCCCAAGCCGTTGCCGCGTTCGCGGAATGCATCTTGCATACCGTCCTTTAACTTTCGATAGATGTACGAAAAAGGCGTATTGTTAAAATCGCCGCAGATTAGCACGTGATTGTTTGTATTTGCTTTATGCTCCAAAATAGAAGCAACTTGTTCCTGCTGTTTGTCAAACGCCAGCGAAACGCGTTTTCGGAGTTTTTCGTTGTCGCTTTCCTGCAAAAAACTCACCCGCGGTATAATGCCGAGGGATTGCAAGTGAAGACTATAAATTCTTATGGAATCTGTTCCTTTAATCACATCGGCGTAAAGCGTATTATTATAAGTTCCTTTAAAATCGAATGCCCCAGTATTTGCTAACGGATATTTAGAAAATATAGCGTGACCCAATTTGGCCTTTTCAGATTTAAAGTGAATATATTGAAACGGATATGCCGAAAAATTTATGCCATTGGGTTTGTAAAATTCCTGAATACAAACAACATCCGGATTTTGTTCCTCGAGCAAAGCTGAAAATGTTTTAAAGGCTTCACCATTTGTATCTTTTTCATACGCATTAAACAAGCGTACATTGTACGATAGCACTTTTAAAGTGTTTTTGTATTGCGAAGTATCACCCTGCGAAGAAACTTCATAAAAAACATTAAAGTAAAAGTACGAAATAACCAACACGGTAAACGACACAAAAAATCGTCTGCGCAATTGAAAAGCCCAATAAACGGCAAAAAGAATATTCAGTATAATTAGTAAAGAAACAAACAAGCTCAGTAAAGCGAGTTCGGGGAACGTTTTTGGAGGTAGATAGGGCAGAATAAATGACACTAACAAAAGAAATGCCGTAAGCAGATTGCCCCAGTAAATCATTTTATTGAGAAACTTCCGCATGGATTACTCGTCTTTTCCAGCCTTAAAAAGAAAGTCTTTTTCCGCTTTGGTTAAACTATCGTACCCGCTCTTTCCAATTTTATCTAAAATGCCATCCACTTTTTTTTGATGTTCAGATTTAGACGCTTTAGACTTAGACTGAGTGGAAGCGGTTTTTGTGTTTCGGTGAACCGTTTTAAACGGTTTTTTACTTCTTGGTTTAAAGAAATTGGCAATCCAATCCATAAAGTTTTCAAACCATTTTCCTATATCGTTTCCTTTTGCCAATTGCACGGCATACACATATCCAAATATAGCGCCACCCACGTGAGCCATTAAGCCACCTGCATTTCCTGAAGAAGGTATTCGCACCAAATCCAAAAGAAATAAAACTAAAGCAATATGCCAAAGTTTTATGGTGAAGGTAAAAATACGCACCTCGGTATTTGGCGTGTAAGTAGCTATAAAAACCATAATTGCAGTTACAGCGCCCGAAGCCCCAATTAAAAATCCCCGGCTCTGCGCAAAAGCAGGAAAGAGATTATAAGCTATTACAAAAAGCAAACCGCCAAAAAGCGCACCCAGTAAATAAATAGTGAGCAGTCGTTTACCGGTAAATAAGTTTAAAACAAATTGCCCGAACCAATACAACCACAGCATATTAAACAAAATATGTAAAAACCCATAATGAAGAAAGCCGTACGTAATTAACGTCCACGGACGAAACAAAAGGGTGTCAAAATCATCGCTCAATACAAACCAACGCGTGGCATATTGTGGGCTCATATTTAAGATAAATGACCCTAAATAAACCAATAGATATACCACTACATTTATTACAATGAGCTTCACCAAGATATTGGCGGTTTTGTATTTATATGATAGACTGGTTGCTGCCATAGTTAATTCCAACGATGGTTATCAAAACTGTTCTTTTTCCAGTACCAAGCCATCACAAAACCGAAGAGCGCGCCACCAATATGCGCCCAATGCGCTATACCAGTTGGTGTTCCTGTAATTCCAAAAATTACATCCAATAAAATAATGCCGGGAATAAAGTACTTTGCTTTTATAGGAATTGGCAAGAAAATAAGCATTAATTCAACGTTTGGAAATAGCAATCCGAAAGCGACCAAAACACCATACACCGCTCCCGAAGCTCCTAAGGCCATTCCGTTATATGTATTATACATGCCCTGAATAGTATCTTGCGAAACAAAATCTAAAATTGAAGTATTATACCTCCCAGTGTTTAGGAGTTCCATAATTTGTTCCTGGCCCATTCCGGCACTTAGCAGCGCCTCCATACCGCTGTGCAATTGGTAGTAATTCACCAAACTATAAATCAAAGCCGAACCTAGCCCCGCCGAAAAGTAAAAAAACAGGAACTTTTTTTGCCCCCAACGCATTTCCAAAGGCGAACCAAAAGCCCAAAGTGCATACATGTTAAAAAGTATATGGAAAAAATTGGCATGCATAAACATGGATGTCACTGGTTGCCAATACTGGAAGCTCGGATTTTCAAAATAGTATAAAGCAAAAAGTCGCTCTGCCACGCCCCCAGTAAATTGCGAGCCTATAAAAAAGAGGACATTAAGAATTAGTAAAAATTTTACAGTATCGGTTATTCTTCCCATTTACATAAATTTTTTATCGAGATCACTCACATCGAGTGTGGTGAAAACAGGCTTGTTTGTTGGGCTAACGGTTGGTTCTTTACAAGCAAAAAGTTGATTGATTAAATGCTCACGTTCTTCTTTATTTAAGGAAACACCAGATTTAATTGCCATACTCGCCGCCATTGATTTTGCCAACATATCGTTCTGGCTAAATCCAGTATCGGGTACTTCTTCTTTAATATCGTGCACCAATTGGCTAAGCAAATTTACAACATGGCTCTCTAGTATTTGTACTGGAATACCACTTATCTCAATAGTTTCATCTTTTAATTCTGAAAAAATAAAACCTGTGTGCTCCAGTTGTTCCCGTACTTTTTCAATAATGGCTACATCGGGTTTGGAAAAATGTAACTCCAACGGAAACAATAATTGCTGGCTAACAGCTTCTTTTACCGTTATATTCTTTAGCAACTCTTCGTATAAAACACGTTGGTGCGCCAAGTTTTGATGAATAACCATCATTCCGTTTTTCAACGGGCTTACAATGTATTTATTTTGAAGTTGCAGGGTTACCTGTCCTGTCTCGGTTTCTTTACTTTCAAAAATACTTCCGGTTACTTCTTCACTTTCAAATTCCATTTCCATTTCGGCTTCGGTGGAGGACCGCAGGCCAGATGGGTGTGCATGGCCGGAATCATCTTTTAATCCCACGTAAAGCGATTCCCACGAAGGTGATACCTCTCTTTTAAACGGAAATTTAATATTGCCCTGCTTAGCCCTTTCCTGAAACGGATTAAAATCTCTATCCACTTCTATGGAAGGTGCCGTGGGCGATTTTTTGCTGTATTCGTACGGCGTGTCAAAGCCTTTATCTCTTTCAAAATCTAATACTGGCGCGATGTTAAATTGCCCTAAACTGTGTTTAACCGTAGCGCGTAGCATAGCATAAATAGCATGCTCATCATCAAATTTTATTTCGGTTTTTGTTGGGTGTATATTTATATCTATAGAATGCGGATCTACCTCCAAAAATAAAAAGTAACCAGGATGCACGTCGTTTTTCATCAAACCTTCAAAAGCCGATGAAACGGCGTGGTGTAGATATGGGCTTTTTATAAAGCGGTCATTCACAAAAAAAAACTGCTCCCCCCTACTCTTTTTACTGTATTCAGGTTTCATTACAAAACCTTCAATTTTAATTATTTCGGTTTCTTCGCTTACGGGTACCAGCTTTTCGTTGGTTTTGCTTCCGAAAATATGAACAATCCGTTGCCGTGAATTTGAAGCAGGAAGGTTAAAAACATCGCTTCCGTTGTGCAACATCTGAAAAGACACCGTTGGATGCGCCAAAGCCACTCGATGAAATTCGTCAATAATATGGCGTGTTTCTACGGGATTGCTCTTTAAAAAATTTCGTCTGGCGGGAATATTGTAAAATAGATTTTTAACCGAAATAGTAGTCCCTTTTGGCACCACTGCCGGATCTTGCGAAACAACCTTGCTTCCTTCAATTGTAAGGTGGGTTCCTATTTCTGAAGTATCGGTTCTTGTTTTTAGCTCAACATGGGCAATTGCCGCGATAGATGCCAACGCTTCGCCACGAAACCCTTTGGTGTGAAGGTTGAAGAGATCTTCAGCCGATTTAATTTTTGAAGTCGCATGCCGTTCAAAGCTTAAACGGGCATCGGTAATACTCATTCCCGAGCCGTTGTCTGTAACCTGTACAAGGGTTTTTCCCGCGTCTTTTACAACCAAAGTAATGTCCGTCGCTTTTGCGTCAATGGCATTTTCGAGCAGCTCTTTCACTACCGAAGCGGGTCGCTGAACAACTTCCCCAGCTGCAATTTGATTCGCAACGTGATCTGGTAATAACTGAATAATGTCTGCCATTAAAATTTATGCGTAGAAAATAGATAAATCAAAATCGATAATAAAGAGAAATAGAAGCACTAAAATAGAAATTATAATGAGCAACCTTCTGTTTGCGTTTCTGTCTGAAGATTGGCGCAAATCTGCCCATGCGGTTATAAATTTTCCCTTTAAACCTTTGTTGTCGCCAACCGTGGTTCTAAACTCATCAAATTTATGCCCCATGGAAAAAGGGCTACCATCACCGTCATACTCATAATGACGTGGTTTGTAGCTATACTTCTTATTTTTTCGCTTGCTTATAAGTCCCATAATTGTCGTGCTTCAAAGTTACAGAAAATAGAGTGTTTTCTAAAACGTTTCCGAAGCTTGTTTTAAACAATTACTGTACCATTGTCGGTTGTCGGTTGTCGGGTGTCGGGTGTCGGGTGTCGGGTGTCGGGTGTCGGTTGTCGGGTGTCGGTTGGGTGAGAAATAAGGAATTTTGAAATTCTTTGAAGTAAACTAAATTACTACATCGAGTTACTCAGAGAAAAAAAATTAATTTCTGACTTCTCCATTTCGCACTTCCAATTTAGTATTTAAAATGTCGATTCCTTCCGCAGCTGTGCCATTTTAATTGCTGCAATGGCAGCTTCCGTGCCCTTATTGCCGTGTTTACCGCCACTTCGCTCTATGGCCTGTTGCATAGTATTGTCGGTAAGTACGCAAAAAATTACGGGTATATTGCCTTGAACGTTTAAATCTTTAATGCCTTGGGCCACGGCTTCACAAACGTAGTCAAAGTGTTTTGTTTCGCCCTGAATTACGCTTCCTATTGCAATTACGGCATCCAGCATATCGTAACTCTCCGTTATTCGTTTGCAGCCGTAAATTAGTTCGTAGCTCCCAGGCACATTCCACCGTACTATATTTTCGTTTATAGCGCCACAATCTTTAAGCGCATCAAAAGCACCTTGAAACATACCTTCGGTAATGTCGTGGTTCCATTCTGAAACAACAATCCCAAACCGAAAGTCTTTCGCGTTTGGGATTGTGTTTTTATCGTAAGCCGATAAATTTGTATTTGCTGTAGCCATTTATTTTTTCATTGCCTCGGCACGCCCGGTATAAATTTCGGCTTTTGAAGCCTCGGTTGCCTTTGGATATTCGTCTGCTATTTTTTTGAAGTGCGCCAAAGCTTTATCATTTTGATTTAAAGCCATTGCTGCAATACCTGCCTTTAAAAGAAAGCGTGGCGTTGTAAAATCATTAGTGCGCATTTTGGCTGCTTCTTCGTAATATTTTAAGGCGTCTTCGTTTTGACCCAATTGTACAAATGCATCGCCAATAGCACCTTTTGCCAATGGAGCCAATATATCGTCATCGCTGCTAAATTTGTCTAATTGCGCAATGGCCTCCTGGTATTTGTTGGTGTTTAAATATGCCATTCCAGCGTAGTAATGCGCCAAATTTGCGGCATCCGTACCACCGTAGTTTTCAATAATATCTAAAAACCCATACTTGCCCTCGCCCCCTTGAAGCGAAAGATTGTAAAGCGAATCTTTAGCCGGAGCGGTTAAAGCTTGTTCCCAATAGCTCTGCGCTTGGAACATTTCGTTCATTGCCTCTGTTTCCTTTGGGCCCTTAATGTATTGATCGTATGCAAAATAACCCAACACACAAACTGCTACCACAATAATAAAAGCTAAAATGCCTTTTTGATTTTTTTCTACCCAAGCTTCGGTTTTAGATGCGCCTTCATCCAGCGTGTTAAAAACTTCTGCTGTTGTACTGTTTTCTTCTAGCTGTGCATTCTTATCAGCCTTTGTAGTTGGTTTGCCTCCGCGTTTTTTGTAGGTTGCCATAGTGTTACTATAATTTATTAAGATTCCCGCCTTCGCGGGAGTGGCGCAAAAATAAAATTTTTAATGGAATTTGAAAGGATAATATTTCTTATTTTTTAATAATTTGCAAAGCGGTTGTACATCGTTGTTACGCTGCCAAAATTATAGAAATAACACCGCATTAACAGCAACAAATATTAAAAGTAACGTTCACCCAAGGCAAAATCGCGCTAAAGCTTGTATTTTTGCTGTCCTTAAATTATTTTCATAATCAATTTTTTAATAATTTTTGTCCATCGCCGTAAGTGAAAATGTCTTATGGTACTTTTTATATGATTTTACAAAAACTATCCTTACTCAACTATAAAAATTTTGAATCTGAAACGTTTCAATTCGACCCAAAAATAAATTGTTTTGTGGGCAATAATGGCGTAGGAAAAACCAATGCACTCGATGCTATCTATCATCTTTCCTTCGGAAAAAGTTATTTTAACCCAATAACAACCCAAAATATTAAACACGGCGAAGAATTTTTTGTAGTTGAAGGCTTGTATGAGAAAAAAGAAAGTCCCGAAAAAATTGTGGTAAGCGCAAAAAAAGGGCAGAAAAAGATTATAAAGCGCAACGGGAAAATTTACGATAAATTTAGCGAGCACATAGGTTTTTTACCATTGGTGATTATTTCGCCCGCAGACAGAGATTTAATTATTGAAGGTAGCGACACACGCAGAAAGTTTATTGACGGCGTAATTTCGCAGCGCGATCCGGATTACCTAAACACCTTGCTTAAGTACAACAAAGTGCTGGCCCAGCGAAATTCCTTACTAAAATATTTTGTAGCCAACCACACGTTTAATCAGGATACAATTGATATTTACAACGAGCAACTTCATAATTTTGGCACTTTAATTTTTGGGAAGCGCATCGCGTTTTTAGAAGAATTTCTACCTATCTTTTTAAATCGATACAAATCTATAAGCAGTGGCGAGGAAAGTATAAACTTGGTGTATGAAAGTCAATTGCAGGAAAACGACTTGCTATCCCTTTTAGAAAATAATATTTCAAAAGACCGATTTTCACAGTACACCAATTTCGGGATACACAAAGACGATCTTGTTTTTGAAATTGACGGACATCCCATTAAAAAATTCGGCTCGCAGGGTCAACAAAAGTCGTATCTTATAGCTTTAAAATTGGCTCAGTTCGATTTTATAAAAAATCATTCAAAAACCAACCCGATTTTGCTATTGGATGATATTTTTGATAAATTGGACGAAACTCGGGTGGAGCATTTAATTTCCTTAGTGGACAATGAAAATTTTGGGCAGCTATTTATTAGCGACACCCACGCAGAACGTACAGAGGAAGTAATAAAAAAAGTGCATCAGACATATAAAATGTTTCCACTTAAAAGTTAATTGTTATTGATTAATTGCAAATTATTAAGCTTGGCGTCTTTGCGACTTTACGTGCAGTTTTTTCTCGCAAAGCCGCAAAGCCGCAAAGACGCTACGGCGCAAAAAAAATGTAAAAACTATGAGCTATAAATTCACATTTTTAATAATTGCAATGTTTTTCCTTTCGTGCGAAAAACCAAATCCGGAAGCACAAAAACAGAACCTCAGCGGGTATTGGGAAATTAAATCCGTTAAAATGCCCGATGGCGAAAAGAAAGAATTCACTATAAACACTGTGATGGATTATATTGAAATAAATGGTAATAGCGGCACGCGCACAAAGGTATCGCCAAACTTTGACGGAAGTTTTACAACCAATGGCGATTCTGAAAACTTCACCTTAAAAATTGAAGAAGACAGTTTGCGAATGTATTACAAAACTCCTTTTGACGCATGGAAGGAAACGGTGATTTCAGCAAAAGATAGCATGCTAACTGTTGTAAATAGAGATAATAAAATTTACACATATTCAAAATTCAAAAATTTCAATTTAGAGAGTCCAACGATTGATTATTCACAACCGGGACCTGATAACTCAAGACTTTAAAATGGCAAAACGACACGCAGAAAACATATCAATTGGAGACGCATTAAAAGAGTTTATAGGCGCAAATCGTTTAGACAAGGGCTTAGACAAAGTAAATGCAAAGGAAGCCTGGGATACGGTTATGGGCGTGGCTATTTCAAAATACACGACCGACATTAAATTAGATCGGGAAACGTTGTATGTTCAACTTTCCTCTTCGGTTTTGCGGGAAGAATTGAGTTATGGGAAAGAAAAGATAATCAAATTACTCAATGAAGAATTAAGGAAGGAATTGGTTAAGAAACTGGTTTTACGGTAAAAAAAAGACCTGTCAAGTTTTCCTCCTATGCAAAAAAGCAATGAAGTACAAGAGAAAACCTGATAGGTCTAAAATAAAAAAAAGTTTATAAACGCTTAAAACATTTCACGTCCTGCAAAATGAAAAGCACCTTCAATTGCTGCATTTTCATCGCTGTCACTGCCGTGAACAGCATTTTCACCAATAGACGCTGCGTATAATTTACGGATGGTACCTTCGGCTGCATCTGCAGGATTGGTAGCTCCAATTAATGTACGGAAATCCTCAACTGCATTTTCCTTTTCAAGAATTGCTGCAACGATTGGTCCGCGGGTCATATATTCAACCAATTCGCCATAAAATGGGCGTTCACTGTGCACTGCGTAAAATGCTTGGGCATCTTGCGTGGTCATGTGCGTAAGTTTCATCGCTACGATGCTAAAACCGGAAGCATTAATTTTTTCAAGAATGGCGCCAATGTGTCCTTTTTCAACGGCATCTGGCTTTAACATTGTAAATGTTCTGTCTGTTCTCATTTTGTTTTTTAAAATTTCGGCAAAAGTACTATTAATAGTTTAAAGCCCAAAGTTAAAAGCTTAAAGATAACTTCACTTAAAAGTTTAATTCCCCCCAAATTCTCTCTTTGGAGGTAAAGGGGCTTTTCGTATCTTCGCCCCCTATGAAAAAAGATACCGCTCAGCTTGTTGATAAACTGCTTGCTTCACCACAAAAAATAGTAATTGTGGGACATAAAAATCCAGATGGCGATGCAGTAGGGTCGTGTTTGGGACTTTCTTTTTTTCTGAAAAGTTTAGGCCATAGCGCTACCGTTATTATGCCGAACGATTTTCCAGATTTTCTGAAATGGCTTCCGGGTTGCGAAGAAATTGTTATTTATGAAAAAGATGTTCAGAAAACCAACGATATATGCAAGGCTGCCAATTTAATTTTTACCTTAGACTTTAATAGTTTAGATAGAGTGGGCGGCGAGTTACAAGTAGTTTTGGAAAACGCATCGGCAAAATTTGTAATGATAGACCACCACCAGCAGCCCGCAGATTATGCCGTAGCAACCTATAGCGATGTAAAAATGAGTTCCACTTCCGAAATGGTTTATCATTTTATGGATGCGTTGGGGAAGGCCGAAAATCTATCTGATAACATTGCCATAAATCTATACACTGGTATAATGACCGATACCGGTTCATTCCGTTTCTCTTCCACAAGTCCAACCACGCATAGGGTGGCGGCAAAATTAATTGAAGCTGGTGCAGAGAGTGCAATTATAAACCAAAATGTTTACGATACAAACAGCCCCGAACGCATGAAACTTTTGGGAGTGGCTTTAAACAATCTGGTAATTTTGCCCGAATTGCACACGGCATATATAACCCTTACCCAAAAAGATTTGGACGATCACCATTTTAAAAAAGGCGATACCGAAGGATTTGTAAATTATGCCTTATCTGTAAAAGGTATAAATTTCGCGGTCATATTTATTGAAAATAAGCAGGAAAGCATTGTAAAAATTTCGTTTAGAAGCAAAGGTAAATTCTCGGTGAACGATTTTGCGCGCAACCATTACAGCGGCGGAGGCCATATTAACGCTGCAGGCGGTAAAAGTTCGCAAGACCTTAACAAAACCATAAACGAATTTATTAGTATCTTGCCACGATATAAAAATGAACTCACAGATGCTTCATAAGCTGTTTTATAGCACATTATTTTTTGTTTTAATAATTTCGTGTAAAAGCCCGGAAGCTCGGCGTCCAGTGCAAAGTGCATCAGGTACTTTTATTAAGGAATCTGCAGAGCGAAACAAAAAAATCTACGACGAAGAGAAAAGTTATATCGAAAAAATAATGGCTCAAGACTCTACCACAGATTATATTTCGTCTGAAAACGGCTTCTGGTATTACTACAATAAAAAAGATACTACAAATACCGAAATGCCAGATTTAGGCGATATCGTTAAATTTTCTTACAATATTAAAGACTTTAACGGGAGCGTAATTCTTTCAGAACAAGAAAATGGCATACAACAATACAAGATAGACCAAAGTAACCAAGACCTAATTTCTGGTGTTCGTGAAGGTCTAAAACTTATGAAGGAAGGTGAAATTGTAACCTTTCTTTTTCCTTCCTATAAAGCTTTTGGCTATTATGGGATTGAAGCAAAACTCGGCACCAATATACCGGTGCAGAGCACAATTACTTTACATTCAATAGAACAATCAAACTAAAATTAATTTTAAAAGGATGAAAAAACTAACATTTTTATTTTTATTGCTTACCCTTGCGTTTGCCTCTTGTCAGGAAAAATATCCCGAACTTAAAGATGGCGTTTATGCCGAATTTATTACCAACAAAGGAACATTTGTTGCAAAACTTAAAAATAATACCGCCCCCCTTACGGTTTCTAACTTTGTAGCTTTGGCAGAAGGCACCAACGGTATGGTGGACTCACTTTACAAAGGAAAGCGCTTTTACGACGGCCTCACTTTTCACCGTGTTATTAAGGATTTTATGATTCAAGGTGGCGATCCAAAAGGCGATGGTTCCGGAAATCCAGGATATGCCTTCCCCGATGAGCCCAACGATTCAATTCATTTTACGGAAAAAGGATTATTGGCAATGGCCAATTCGGGCCCAGATACAAACGGTAGTCAGTTTTTTATTACATTAAAAGAAACGCCGTGGTTAAATGGTCGCCACACTATTTTTGGTGAAATTGTTTTAGGGCAGGAAGTTGTGGACTCTATAGGAAATGTGGAAACCGAGAAACCTGGCGACAAACCTAAAGAGCCCGTAATTATTGAAACAGTGAATATTATTAATAAAGGAAATGTAAAAGTTCCTTATTTCACTGAAGAAATGGCGCGACTGGAAAAACAAAAGAAAGAAAAAGAGGAGCGCATCAATAAAGTAGCAGCGCAAAAAGCCGAAGAGCTTAATGCTCTTGAAGCAAAAGCAGATTCGCTTCCTTCGGGCGTTAAAATATATTTTAATGAAAAAGGAGAAGGCCCACAACCCAAGGAAGGAGATAAAATTTTAATGAATTATGCAGGGTTTCTTTCAGACGGCCATATGTTTGACTCAAACATTCTTGAAAACGCCGAAAAGTTTGAAATGGTAAATGAAATGCGAAAAGCTGCCGGACAGTACGTCCCAGTTCCTACAGATTATAGCACGGAGGCAAAATTAATTCCAGGTTTCCGCGAAGGTCTTTTAAATATGAAGGTTGGCGATAAAGCAACCATTTTTATCCCTGCCCATTTAGCTTACGGTAAAAGAGGAATTCCAGGAGTAATACCCCCGGATTCTGAATTGATATTCAACCTAGAAATTGTTGAGATAGCGCAGTAATTGGAAAAAACTTTTAACTAAAAAAGGAACCGAGATTAGGTCAGTCATGGTCGGAAGAAAAAATCTTCCGACCATGACTGTTTTTACAGCTCCTTGTATTTGATCTTAATTTTGAAGCGTTACCGCACCACCAGCTTTTTGGTAGTACTATCATTGCCCGCTTTTAGGGTTACAAAATAGATGCCTGCCGCATAGCCCGAAACATCCAGTTTTATGACCGTTGTGTTTTCCAACGGCTCTTTGCTTTCCAAAACCTGCCCCAAGTTGTTGGAAACCGTAACCGCCAAGCCAACAAACCCTTGGTTGGGGAGGTTTATGGCAACGGTGCCGGTTGTCGGGTTGGGGTACATGGTAAAATCTTGGAGTGTTGCCGCTGCCACGC
>NZ_JBANCF010000008.1:0-141899 GCF_038742595.1 Aequorivita flava
ATATGGGTAAAAAATAATACCCCCCTCAATGCCTAGTCCCGTAGGGACTACATATAATATGGGGTTTTCCAGAGTTAGTCATTACTTTTATCGGACAAAAATGTTTCCGAATCCACGAATTAACGAATCAACCAATTAACAAATCCCGAATCCACGAATCCCGAATCCACGAATCACAAATCCCAATAGTTTTCGTTATTTTTGAAACAAAATAATTGTAATGAAAATAGTAGTTTCCCCAGCCAAAACCTTGGATTTTGAATCAAAACTTCCCACCACTCGCGCTACCCAACCCAAATTTTTGGAGGAAGCCGAATTAATCAACAACAAACTGGAACGCAAAAGCAAAAAAGCAGTTGCAAAGTTGATGGATATCAGTGATAAACTGGCGGAACTCAATTACCAGCGGTACAAGGAATTTAATACTCCATTTAGCAAAGAAAACGCCCGCCCTGCGATTTACGCCTTTGCTGGCGACGTATATACCGGTTTAGATGCATATACTATTCCTTCCCAAAAAATAGATCTTTTGCAGGATTCCCTTCGCATACTTTCGGGCATGTACGGTTTGTTGCGACCTTTAGATTTAATACAGCCCTACCGATTGGAAATGGGTACCAAACTCTCCGTAAACCGCAAAAAGGATTTATACGCCTTTTGGAAAAAATCCCTTACCGAAACTTTAAATAACGAATTGGAAGCTGATGAGCTTTTCTTAAACCTCGCCAGCGTAGAATACTTTAAGGCAATTGATTCAAAAAAACTAAAAGTACCGGTAATTGCTCCGGTGTTTAAGGATTTTAAAAATGGGGAGCTTAAAATAATTTCCTTTTTCGCCAAAAAGGCGAGAGGAAGTATGGCGCGTTTCGCCATAGACAACGCTATAAAAACTGCAGACGATTTAAAAGCATTCGATTATGACGGATACGGCTATAGTGAAGAATATACAGAGAAGGCGAATGAGCCTGTTTTTATTCGGTAATTGAAATAAATAACACTTCTTTTTTCACAATTCATTGTTCATTTTTTAATAAAACCCGCTTTCCCGAAAATATGTTTCATTATTAAATGCGTTACTTTATATTTGTTCATTATCAACCCTGCTATATGAAATTTACGTCCCTACTGTTGTTTTTGATTGTTGCAGCAAGTTTCACTTCTTGCGTAACCACCAAACAGCTTACTTATTTGCAGGAAAATACCAGTGGCACCGATACGTTGGCGCTTTTGCGCAAAAAGCAGGAGCCCTACCGACTTCAAATAAACGACCTTTTAAGTATTCGCGTTAAGGCCTTAGATCAGGAAACCGTGGGGATTTTTAACCCCATTAACGACGAGAATCCAAATGTTACTGGCGAAGAACGGTTGTACTACGACGGATTTAAGGTTGACGATCACGGCAACATTCGCATTCCAAGTTTGGGGCTGATAAACGTTTTGGGCTACACGGTAGATGAAGTTCGGGAAATGCTGGAAGAACGTTTGCTGCGCGATTATTTTAAAGCTGAAGCCAATGTATTTGTCACCGTAAAACTCGCCGGAATCCGTTACACTATCAACGGTGAAATTAACAGCCCGGGCTCCAATATTATTTATCGCGACCAAGTAAGCATTATGGAAGCTATTGCCAATAGTGGCGATATAACCTTAACCGGAGATCGTAGCGATGTAGTTATTATTAGGCAATATCCCGCAGGGCAAAAGGTGCACCACATAGACCTCACAAAGTTAGATGCTATGAATTCGCCTTACTACTACATTAAACCAAACGATTTAATTTTAATAAATCCGTTGCCACAAAAGGCGCTGGGTACGGGTACAACCGGGTTGCAGTCTTTTACCACAATTATTTCAATTACAACAGCGTTGGTTACAACCATTTTGTTGTTTACCCGATTATAAAAATATGAACGAAGAATTCGAAAAAAATGAAAACCAGGTTACCTTTGATTTTAAAGGTTTTCTCTTGCGGCTTTTGCACCATTGGCCGTTGTTTTTGGTTTCATATTTTATCGCTTTCGGAATAGCGTACTACATAAACGTTCGCAAGCTGCCTATTTATATAATGGAGAATACAATCTCCATAAAAGATGATCAAAATCCGTTTTTCACCAGTACTACCAGTCTTACTTTTAACTGGGGCGGAACCACTGATAAAGTTAATACAGCGGTTATTTCGTTAAAGTCGCGATCGCATAACGAAAAGGTAGTAGAGCGATTGCAGTACTATACCACCTATTTGCGCGACGGAAAATACCAGCAGGTAAACGCCTACAAACAAACTCCTTTTATGGTAGAAGTTGACGCTTCGAAACCCCAAATGCTCAATGAGCAAATAAAAGTTGTTTTTAAGGATTCTGTAAATTTCGACTTAAGCTTTGCTTTTGAAAATGGAAAGACCGTTAGCTTACAAAACTATACCACCAAAGAAATCAGCACCCTTTTTATTGACGCGGGCAAATTTTCACAATCGTTTAAAATTGGGGAGCAAATTAACCTGCCTTTTTTTAGCGGCACCTTTGTTGCAAACCCCGAGGTGGTGTCGCAGCCCGGAACGCCTTACTATATTGTTTTTAAAAACTTTGATGGCGTAGTACAGCGTTATGCCGGAATTCGGGTTGATGCCGAGAGCAAAGGGTCTTCTGTTTTAAACATGCGGCTCACGGGCAATAATAAGGCCGAATTGGTAGATTATTTAAACACTTCGGTGCAGGTTTTAAGTGAAAATATGCTGGATCGCAAAAACCTTTTCGCTACCAAAACAATCAAGTTTATAGACAGTAGTTTGGCGATTAAATCGGCCGAACTTTCTACGGTTGAAGACGAGCTGAATAAATTTAAAAACAAAAATGCAATTTTTGATCTTGAAAGCGAAGGAACCGAAATAAATAGCAAACTAAACGAATTGGACCTTCGGAAAGAGGCTGCAAGTCGCGAATTGAATTACTACAACACCTTGGAAAATTATCTCACCAACCGCACAGATTACAGGGATGTGCCGGCGCCATCGGTTGCAGGTATTTCGGAAGCAAGTGTGGTAAGCGGGGTTGGCAAAATAATAGCGCTTGCCGAGCAGCGCAACAAACTTCAGTATTCGTACAAGGAAGGTGCGCCTATCTTTAACGATATAGACCGACAGATTAATGCGGTAAAATCTGTATTGTTAGAAAATATTCGTTCCTCTAAAAGCTTAAAAAATCAGGAGCTCTCATCCATTAATCGCGATATTGCTAAATACGAAGCCGAAATCAGAAAACTTCCAAAGGAACAACAGGGGCTTTTAAATATTGAAAGACGCTATAATTTAAGTCAGGGGGCTTACAATTTATTTTTGGAAAAACGCAGTGAAGCTGGATTGGTAAAAGCCGCCAACGTAAGCGACGTGATGGTAATAGACTCTGCAAAAGACACCGGCGGCGGACAAATAGGCCCGAATACACAGTTAAACTATATGATGGCTGCGCTGCTGGGCGGGTTATTGCCGTTTTTATTTGTGTTTTTGCGGGTGTTTTTTGATACCAAAATAAGTAAAGTGAAGGATTTGGAGCGAATCACCCCCATTCCGTTGTTGGGCATAATTGGGAAAAGCCCAATTGACAATAACTTAGTTGTGCTCCAAAAACCGAAATCCGCAATAGCCGAAGGGTTTAGGGCCTTGCGTTCCAGTTTGCAATTTATTTATAAAAAGCAGGGTATTACAGGATCTAAAACGGTTTTGGTAACCAGTTCGGTGAGTGGGGAGGGTAAAACATTTTGCTCCATTAATCTCGCATCGGTTTTTGCGTTAAGCGAAAAGAAAACCGTTTTGGTGGGGCTCGATCTTCGAAAGCCGAAGATCTTTGGCGATTTTAATATCAATAATGAAATAGGGGTAGTGAATTTTCTTATAAATGAAACTCCCCTAGACACGATAATTCAAAAAACGGAAATTGAACATTTAGATGTAATTACTTCTGGTCCGGTGCCGCCAAACCCTTCCGAATTATTGATTAGTGAAAAGCTCGATGAGCTTATTGATAAATTAAAGGAGCGCTACGACTATATCATATTGGATTCCCCTCCTTTGGGAATTGTTTCCGATTCGTTGGAACTGATGAAACACGTTGATGCCACCCTTTATATGGCGCGTTTTAACTATACCCACAAAAATATGTTTGCCTTCGTAAATGAGAAGTATAAAACGGGAGAAGTAAAACATATAAGTATTGTACTAAACGATTATATTGAAAAATCTGGTCGCGTTTATGGCTACGGCTACGGTTATGGCTACGGTTATGGCTATGGCACCTACGGCAATTACGGCAGTGGCTACCACGATAAAGTAAAGCCAAGTTCGCTGTTGCGCAGAATTTTACGGGTTTTTAGGAAGAAGTAATACTTCCCTTAAATCCCCTCACTGCGTCAAGCTCAGCACATCACTTTTAAGAAGGGACTTATATTCCCGTCCGATAATTATTGGTGATTTCCGAAACCGCTCCTCCCTTTGAAGGGAGGCTGGGAGGGATGTTTTTGCGAATAGTTCCCCTAAATCCCCGCACTTCGACAAAATTAGCACATCACTTTTAAGTAGGGACTTGTATTCCCGTCCGATAATTATTGGTGGTTTCCGAAACTGCTCCTCCCTTTAAAGAGAGGCTGGGAGGGATGTTTTACAACTCACGGATTAACTTTTCAAAGTCCTCATCGTTGTCTTGAAGTTGCATTTTCGACTTTATTCGGTACTTTGTAGCGGTAACATTTTCTTCTGTGACGCCCATAAGCGATGCAATTTCGGAGTCGGTTAGTTGCAGTTTTAACAGGGAGCAGAAAGCAATATCGTCTTCAGATAAGCTTGGGAACATTTCGATGAGGTTATATCCAAACTCGGGATGCACCTCGATAAATTTCGATTTAAAATGTTTCCAATAATTAAGTTGGTTTAAGGTATTGATAATTTGCGTTGATAATTCATCAGAGATTTCCTCTTTGTTACTGGCTTCAATTAAATCTTTTATCTGCTTTTGTATGTTTGCCACTTCCAAAGAAATTGCCACTAATTCCCGTTCTTTATCGGCTAGGTTTTTTTCTTTTTCGGCTAAAAGTTCTTGCTCCAATTCCCGTTTTTCATTTAAAATAGTGTTTGCCTTTTCCAAATTTGTAACGGCCACTTTTTGTAGTGAGAGTCTTTTTTTATGATACGTATAAATAACTACACTGAGTATAAGTGTTAAAATAGTAAGGAGCCAACTCAGAATAGTTGTGGTATGCTGCTTTGCATTGTATTTTTTTAAAAGCGCGTTGCTTTCTTCAAGGGCAATATTTTTATCGCGTTGGATTTTATTTTGGTAGGATTCCTCGAGCTGTTTTATTTTAACTCTATCTACGGCAGTTTTTAATGAATCTTTTAAAAAGTCAATTCGGTCAAAGAGGGTTAGCGACTCTTTAAACAGTCCTTTTTTTCGAAATGTTTCGCGGGCGCTGACTAAAAAATTCATTTCATCTTGCACGTTCATAGTACGCTGGAAGTTATTGGTACTATTTTTAACACGTTCTATAACCTCTAAGCCTTTATTGTAATCGCCTTGAAGGTTTAGGAAATCTAAGTATTCCCGGGCAATTTCCATAAATCGGGTGGACTGGATTTTAAGGAGATAATCAAAAGCTGAAGCAAAGGCTTTAGACGCTAAAACAGGGCGATTGGTTACTTTGTAAATTTTCCCCAATTTCCCCCAAGCCACGTGCATATACTCTAAATTGTTAATCGCCTCCAGGCCGTCTTTGGCTTCCATCAAACGTTTTTCGCCTTCTTTAATCTTTCCGAGTTTAACCAAACTTTCAGCATAGGCAAGCAGGGTAAAATAATAGGGAGGTCCTTTTTGTTTGGCAAATTCGGGTAACACTTCTTCGTATAAATCTACTGCAAATTCATAGTTTTCATTGTTGTAGTAGGCATTGGCCAATTTTTGCTGTAAAATATAAAGTCGGGGTTCATTAGCTTCCTTAAATATTTCAATGGCTGTTTCTAGGTGGGTAATTGCCTTTTCCTTTTCGGCCATATAGCTGAAATTAGAAGCCATTTCGCCGTAAACCACGCCTTCGCCAATTCGGTCGCCTATACTTTGGTAAAGTTCCATAGCTTTTTCCAAGGCAGCCAAAGACTCGGTATAATTGGCAGAAGTGCGGTAATTTATTGCATTGTTTGAATAAATGCCGGCTTGAATTTTCGGAAAACCAGCAGACTTTTTAATTCCTTTTTCAAAGTAATAAGTGGCCGAGTCGTAAACCGCTAATTGATTGTAGGTAATGCCCAATTTACTGTAGGTTTCAGCAACTGTGGTGTCCGGACGTTGGTTGGAATAGGCCAAAAGTTTATATAAATAAATTTTTGCGGAGTCGGGTTTTTTAAAGATATATTTTTCAATTTCCGATTCCAATTCGGAAATTTCTTCGGTTTGGGCGGAGAGCGAACCGCAAAGCAGAAATATAAAAAGTGAGGCTAAAAATTGTTTCATACAAATTATGTGGGAGTTCAAATTTATCGAAAATAATTGAAACGCAAATTTGAAAGAATGTTGCATGACTTTTTTACCTAGCTGCCTTTCTTTTAATTACAGCTTTGGGTATTGGATTTCAAAATTATAAAAATTGGAGATTTTTTACAGTATTAATTCTATTTTGAAGAAAAATGAGCCTGAAATTGATTGCTTTAAAAACAGAAGAGATTTTATATTGGCTACTGTTAAGCACTTTAATAGGGAAGGAAAATGTATTCAAATTACTTATATTAGCTCCCAATTAAAATAAACATTTGACTTCTCGAGAAAACGACACCTGGCTCTACGAAATTTCATCCAAACGAAAAGCGCTCGACCTTAATTTAAAGGAAGTTTGGCGCTATCGCGATTTGCTTATTCTCTTTGTAAAAAGGGATATAACTACAGTGTATAAGCAAACTATTTTGGGGCCGCTGTGGTATTTTATTCAGCCGTTATTCACCTCGGTTATTTTTACGTTGGTGTTTAATAATTTGGGAAGTATTAGCACCGGTAGTATTCCGCCTTTTCTCTTCAACCTAGCCGGTATTACGGCTTGGAACTATTTTACGGCTTGTTTTACTGGAACTTCAAATACGTTTAGAAGCAATGCAGGAATATTTGGGAAGGTGTATTTTCCGCGGGTTATCATGCCTATGTCTATTACCATTAGCAACCTTCTAAAATTTGGGATACAGCTACTTATATTTTTTATTTTTTACGGGTATTATTTATTTCAAGGCGCGAGTATTAGTCCAAATTTACATGTTTTGCTTTTCCCAATTTATATTTTAATGATGGCTTTACTCGGATTGGGATTGGGAATGACCATCAGCTCGATGACCACCAAATATCGCGATTTAAACGTATTGGTAGGCTTTGCTGTCTCGTTATTGATGTATGTTTCGGCAGTGCCATATCCGCTTTCGGAAGCTCGGAAAAAACTGCCGGGTTATGTAGCCGATTTTGTGGAATACAATCCGCTTACCCAAATAATCGAAGGTTTCCGTTATATGTTATTAGATACGGGCAGTTTTAGTTGGTTGGGATTTTTCTATACTTTAGCAGTAAGTGTAGGGTTGTTTCTTTTAGGGTTGGTTATTTTTAATAGAACGGAGAAATCGTTTATTGATACTGTTTAGATTTGAGAAATGAGACGTAAGACGGGAAGACGTATGACGTATGACAAATGGACGTTTCTGATATGATTACTTAGTTTATAAAAATTATGATGGAAGATATGAGGGTGGGGTTAAAAATTTATATTTTTATATGTGAAACTAGTATGATACTAGGGGATGACTAGGGAAACACTAGCATGAATGTAGCACTCGAGTAGCATGAAAGGTACATGAACTATACATTAACACAGCATGAAAGTAGCATACAAGCACTCCCAACTATGCATAGATAATTTTGAAAAGTACATGGAGTGCTTTGAAGGTAGCATTAATATCAAATCCCAAATCACAAATCTCAAAAAAAAACAAATCCCAAATCCCAAATCCCAAATAACAAATAACAAAATTAACAAACTCATCGTCAAAAGCACGATCCCTAATTAACAAATCCCGAATCCCGAATTAACGAATTAACGAATCCCGAATTAACGAATTCCAAATGACAATTTTAAAGGCCGAAAACATTAGCAAACAATACCGCCTAGGGAATGTAGGTACAGGGACGCTTTCGCACGATTTAAATCGTTTTTGGCACAACATCCGTGGGAAGGAAGACCCTTATTTAAAAATAGGGGCGGTGAATGATAGGAGCAGTAAAGCCAAATCAGATTATGTTTGGGCGCTTCGCGATATAAATTTTGAAGTACAGCAAGGGGAAGTTTTAGGAATTATAGGGAAGAACGGTGCTGGGAAATCTACCCTGCTTAAAATTCTTTCGCGAGTAACGAGTCCAACGACGGGTGTTATTAAAACTAAAGGTCGAATTGCATCTCTGCTCGAAGTAGGCACAGGGTTTCACCCCGAACTTACAGGACGGGAAAATATATACCTTAACGGGGCCATTTTAGGGATGACCCGTGGCGAAATTACCGCCAAACTAGAGGAAATCATAGATTTTTCTGGCTGCGAGCTATATATTGATACGCCAGTAAAACGGTATAGCAGCGGGATGACCGTGCGCCTAGCCTTTGCCGTGGCGGCACATTTGGAACCCGATATTTTGGTGGTGGATGAGGTGCTTGCCGTAGGCGATGCGGAGTTTCAGAAAAAGGCAATTGGGAAGATGCAGGATATCTCAAAAGGAGAGGGGAGAACGGTACTGTTTGTTAGTCATAATATGGATTCAATACTTAGATTATGTTCTCGCGCTATTTTAATGAAAAATGGTTGTATAATTGAAAATGGCGATGTTTCAAAAATTATTGATAAATATTTGCAGACAGAATTTGGTTCAAGTTCCCATAAAAAGTATCCTCAAAAGAGGAGAGGAGGTCTTGTAGATATTTTGGAAGTATTTGTACATAATAACAAATATGTGAGAGGCGAAAATTTTAAAATTACAGAAAAAGTTGGTATTACAGTAACATATGAGGTTTTAGAATCTGGAAATAAAATCCATTCTGCTTTTAATTTTTATAATGCCAATGGTGTTAATATTTTTGATTCTCATGAAAGCAATTCTGAACTCTATCATTTGAAAAAGGAAAAAGGAATCTATCAAACTACCGTTTGGGTTTATGAAAATTTATTTTCTGAAGGAGTAATAGTAGTGGGAGTTGCATTGGTTACACATGATCCTTTTGTTGTACATTTTCATGATAGAGATGCATTAGCATTTAATATGATTGAAGATATTAAAAATAGTCCAACAAGAGGTGATTATGTTGGAAGTTTACCTGGAATAATTAGACCAAGTTTAAAATGGGAGTCCATAAAAAGTGAGATAAATGTTTAAAATAGGAAAAAAATTAGCAGATGAGGAAGTTCATTTCGATGTTAAATCTGTCGATAAAGGACACCATAATGTTACTTATAGGGGCGTAAAAGCAGTTAGATGCCCATTTGATTATCTTATCTATCAAATGATTATTTCCGAAGTAAAACCAGATTTGATAATAGAAATCGGAACGAGGAAAGGAGGTGGAGCTTATTACTTGGCTGATTTGCTTCAGAATATCGGGCATGGTATTGTCCATACAGTAGATATTGTAGATGACGTAGAAACCGTTGTAAGGAAACATCCGCGAATAAATCTTTTTACAGACGGTTGGGCTAATTATGATATTACTCTTGCTAAAGATCATGAGAAAATAATAGTAATAGAAGATGCCTCCCATATTTATGAAGATACTATTGGCGTATTAAATAAATTTCATTCTTTAGTTAATATTGGGTCTTATTTTATCATTGAGGATGGTATTATAAATGAACTAGGCCTAGAAAAAGACTATAATGGAGGTCCTTTAAAGGCAATTCGAGAATTTTTACCAAATCATTCAGAGTTTATAGTAGATAAAAAATGGTGCGATATGTTCGGTAAAAATGCCACTTTTAATGTAAATGGTTATTTAAAGAAAATTAAATAGTCAAAAATATTTAACCTATACAGAAGCAATGTCAAGAGTATTTACAGGTGAGAGATTAGAAACAAATATCTATAATGATAACTCTGTAAAACACCTTCATCGATACGCCGTGACAACAAAGTATATTCATAATAAAATTATATTAGATATTGCTTCAGGTGAAGGATACGGCAGTAATTTAATGAGTGATTTCGCTTCTTTTGTTTATGGTGTTGATATTGAACTCTCTGTAGTCGTTACCGCAGGCAATAAATACAATAAAGGCAATCTGAAATTCCTTCAGGGCTCAACAAGTAATATCCCATTAGGTGATAATTCAATAGATGTAGTAGTTAGTTTTGAGACCCTTGAACATCACGACGAACACGAGAAAATGTTTTCAGAAATCAAAAGAGTATTACGTCCTGAAGGAATACTGATAATATCTACGCCTGATAAGTATTATTATTCGGATAAGAGAAATTACTCAAATGAATTTCACGTTAAGGAATTATACAAAACTGAATTTATTCAGTTAATTTCTGCCAACTTTAAAAAGCACGAAGTTTTAAGTCAAAGCTACCTGAACAATAATTCATTAATATTTGAAGAGGTGGTCAGAAATAATATGGCTTATTATAGTGGAGATTTTAATGGAATATCGGAAGTAGATTCAAGTCCTCACTTTTTAATAGCGGTTGCATCAGATTACGACTTTCCAAATCTTGGCAACAGTATGTTTGAAGGTGAAAAAATTCTTTCGAAGAATTTTATTCAAGGTGGTAAAATCGATGAGATTTATCGTTCTTCTTCATATAGATTAGGACATTTGTTGCTTTTGCCATTTAAAAGATTAAAACGCTTTTATAAAAAACTTAACACAAAGAAATGACAGAATATGTAGTGGTTATTGCCACTTACAACGCAATGCCTTGGATTAAAAAATGCTTGGAGAGTTGTATTGGGATGAACGTTATAATTGTGGATAATAAGTCAACGGATAGCACCGTAAATTATGTTGAGGAAAATTACCCAAACGTATCTATATTACCTCAAAATCAAAACTTTGGTTTTGGCCAAGCTAATAACATAGGGATAAGTTATGCTCTGAAACAAGGTGCAGAATATGTGTTTTTATTAAACCAGGATGCGTATTTAGTAGATGGTTGTATTGACGTTTTGATAGATATGCAGCAACAAAATCCCCAATACGGTATATTAAGTCCAATTCATTTGAACGGAAAAGGCGAAAGGTTGGATCAAAACTTCTCCAATTATGTAAATTATAGAAACAATCCTGATTTCTATTCGGATTTTGTTTTGAATAAATCTTTATCGCAAGTTTATGATTTGCCATTTGTAAATGCTGCGGGTTGGTTATTGTCGTGGGAAATATTAGAGACTGTAGGTGGTTTTGACCCTATTTTTTTCCATTATGGTGAAGACGATAATTATTGCCAGCGAGCTCGCTTCCATAATTTTAAAATAGGGGTAGTCCCAACAGCTTTTCTAAAACACGATCGAGAAGATAGAGAAGTTATTGAATCAAAAACTTCCAATTATTTAGCCAATTACGAACGTAGTTTAAAAATGAAATATGGAGATATCAATAACGATAATTTGGGCGACTTAAAGCATTTACTAAAAAAGAGAAAACGAGCGTTAGTTAAGTTGCTTTTAAAGCTTCGTTTCTCAAGTGTGGAGGCTTTAAGAAAGGAAATCCATATAACAGAAAAGGTCATACGGGAAGTGGAGCTTAGCCGAGATAACAATAGAGCTAAAGGAAAGCATTATTTAACTTAAATAGATATCTATGCGAATAACCTCAATTTGATTTGAAATTTGTAAGAAAACACGGAATCTTAAATCTGTTAACTCTTTATTTTTCACTATTTTTGGCTAAATTCATTTCTAGTGAAAGAACCTTTAGTTTCCATAATAATTCCGACTTATAACCGCGCCCACCTAATTGGTGAAACGCTGGATTCCGTATTGGCACAGACTTATCAAAATTGGGAGTGTATTGTAATAGATGATGGGAGTACGGATGATACCGCTGAGGTTATGGCTACTTATTGTGGAAAGGATTCTAGATTTCAATACCATCAGCGACCTGCAGACCGTTTGTCTGGAGGAAACGCAGCCCGAAATTACGGGTTTGAGCTGAGTAGAGGAGAGTTTGTGAATTGGTTTGATAGTGATGATTTAATGACAGAAAACCACTTGAAAGAAAAAGTAGAGGCAATCATTTTTTATAATGTGGACTTCATTGTAGCCGATTGCGTTAATTTTAAAACTGACAAAGATATCCACTTAGGCAAACCGTTTAATACTGTTCGTCAAAATAAACATTTAAATGCGATGAATTTTGCCTTTCATACAATTGGTTGGATTACTGATGATTTTTTTGGAAAAAGAATCCTTTTAGATTCTATCAGATTTAATGAAAAACTTAGGGCAGGTCAAGAGTATAATTTTTTTTTGAGATTATTGTTTAAGAATTCTAATGGTCACTTTTTAAATAAAGTTCTAACAAAAGCACGACTTCACGACCAATCTTTAAGTTCGAAGAGTTATGATCGGTTAGGAAATCGACATAAAATCAATGCTGAAATAAAGTTATTGACTTTGGAAGATATTTATATATCGGCTCCGAAACCTTTAAGAGCATGGTTTATATCGGGATATATGCAATTCGCATTTGAAACTGCTTTGCAGAAACAAAACCAATCATATCTAACCAAAGGCTTTTGGCTTGTTTCGAGAACAAACTCTGTTTTTAAAGGAATTATATTCTTATTTGGAATCTTTACGGCCCGATTTTTCTCGAAAGGATATAACATTATAAAGTATGTTAGATTAAAGTAAATTATGGTTGATATTATAATCCCCCTTTACAATAAGGAAGAATTTATCGAAGATACCCTGCATTCCGTCAATTCACAATTATATAATGATTATAAATGTTATATAATAGATGATGGTAGTGATGATAATTCAATTAATCTAGTTAAGAATTTTATAAAGGATAAGCCTCGCTTTTTTCTTATCAAAAGGAATGAAGAGCTTTCTAAGGGGGCTGCTACTTGTAGAAATATTGGTTTACAAAATTCAAATCAAAAATTTATTCAATTTTTAGATGCAGACGATTTACTAGCACCAAATAAAATATCCAGTCAACTAGAATTATTAGTGGATGAAAATCCGTTAACGATTTCTACTTGTAAATGGGGTGGCTTGCTAAATGGTAAAATAGAAAGATACAACAACTTAATTTCCTATAAATCATTTTACAATATCCCTGGTTTTCTTAACTCACTGACTCAATCAAAAGGTTATTTTCCAATCCATGCATATCTTATTCCTAGAAAATTAATTCAAAAATCAGGATTATGGAATGAGGCTTTGGCGTTGAATGATGATGGAGAGTTTATAATGCGTATTTTGTCGAACACAACTAAAGTTGTTTATTCCAAAAAGGGTTATGTGCTTTATAGGGGGTCAAATGGAAATAATCTGAGCGATTTCTCGAGTCTAAATAAAACTGAAGGAGCTTTAATAAGTTGGATTTTAGTTGAGAATATGCTCATAGAAAAGTTCGATAGTCGAGTTTTAAAGTTTATTGAATTCAGTAAAGGGAAGTTTTTTAGTAATGTAGAGAGAAATTACCCTAATTTAATCCAAGAAAATCCGATTTTCTTTAAAAAACAAATAGCGGATAAGAAAAAGGAAAAATCATTTTCTCATAGATTACGAAAAAAACTATTTAAACTTATTTATGGATAAGCTAGTATCGATAATTATACCTTGCTACAATGACGCTTCATTTATTGAGCAAGCAATAGACTCGGCTTTTTCGCAAACATATGCCAATAAGGAAATCATTGTCGTAGATGACGGATCAAACACGGAAACCAAGAATATTATAAAATCTGTACAATCAAAAATAGATATACTTATAACACAACAAAATAAAGGAGTGTGCATTGCTCGTAATAATGCAATAGAAAGGGCGAAAGGAGAATATATTTTGACCTTAGATGCCGATGATTTCTTTGAACCCTCTTTTTTAGAAAAAGCAGTGGATATCTTAAATAAACGTTCAAATGTTGGAATGGTTACTTGTTATGTGAATGTTATAACTGTTAAGAACAATACTTCATACGTTTTAAAACCTTCAGGGACAAATGACACTGAACCATTATATTATAACAACTCTATGGGTTCCTGCTTGTATAGAAAATCAATTTGGCAAGAAGTTGAAGGTTACGATGAAAATCTAAAAGAAGGATTTGAAGATTGGGAATTTAACATTGCTATTTCAAAGAAAGGGTGGATGGTTCATGTTATAGCTGAAATATTGTTCAACTATCGAATAAAACCGACATCGCGTAATCAATCTGCAAAAAACTATCAAAAAAAAATAAGGCGATATGTGTTCTTAAAACATAGTGATATTGCCGAGACTAATTTTGAAAAAACGTTGGATTTCTTTTTAGATGAGATAGAAATGTTAAGAAGGCTTATTCACGCCCAGCAGAACACAGCATCTTTCCGAATTGGACATTTTTTTGTTAAATTGGGAAAGCCGATTTTATCCATTTTTAAAAAAAAATAGTCTGGCACCATTAGTTTCAATAATAATCGCTACTTATAATAGACCAAAACACCTTTCTAAGGCCATTGATAGTCTATTACAACAAACAATGGGTGATTGGGAGTGTCTTATTATAGACGACCACTCTATACCATATGATTTTAATGAAAATAAAAAGATTGCTAGAAAAGATGCCAGAATAAAACTTTTAAGAAATAATCATAAAAATAAAAATGGACCTTCAGTTTGTAGGAATATTGGTCTAAAAGTAGCTTCAGGTAGATATATTCAATTTTTTGATGATGATGATATAATGTTTCCCGAAATGCTTGAAACAAAAATTAATTTTATACAGTTTGATGATTTAGATGTAATTATTTCGCCTCTTGCTTTTTACGATGTACAGGAACAAAATATAACTCATCAAAACAAAATTTTATCAATTAAATTAATCGAAGACTATATTTTGGGCAAGGTTTCTTGGTATGTTAGTGGTCCTTTATGGAAAAGGAAATTTTTGAAATCGAAATTTGATGAAAACATCCAAACTCTTGACGATTGGGATTTTAACCTTTTAAATATTTATAATAATCCAAAAATCAATTACCTAGATAAACCACTACAATATTATAATAGATATAGTTTGGAATCAACGTTGAGTACAAAAAAAATAAATAGGGGAAGCGTTCAAAACAATTCATTATTCTTCGCATATAGTAAACATTTAGAAATACTACAGAAAGAAAAAATTCTAACACCAATACTTGCGCATAGATTGATTAATTTGATTATTGGGACTTTACGGGAATCTTTAGAGGAAAGAAATGAGAATGTTTTAGTTATTTTTAAATTCATTCAGAAAAACAGCTCATTGCTTAAGAGAGGACGTTACTTAAAATTATATTTAGGATTTTACAGTTATAAAATATTCGGCAAAGGGTATAGATTTATTAATTGAAATTATGTATTCAACTTCAAGAAATATAAAATGAAACTAAAAGTTTCTATAATAATGGCGACCTTCAATAGGGCTCATTTTATTGAGGAAACCTTAATCTCGATACAGAATCAAACGTTTAAAAATTGGGAATGCTTGATTATTGATGATGGAGGAACGGACAATACTGAAGAAATCATTCAATCATTCATACAAGATAAACGTTTTCATTATTATAAACGATCAAGCAAATATGCTAAAGGCCTTTCTGGCTGCCGCAATTTTGGGCTTGACTCCGCTATTGGGGATTATATTATATTTTTTGATGATGATGATATTATTCATCCCCGCAATTTAGAATTTTGTGTTAAAGAATTGGAAAATCCTTTTTACTTTTTTTGCCGATATCACAGAGAAATTTTTACTGGAGATTTTCATTATTACTTCTCTAATATCTCCAATTATAAAATAATTGAGTTGAATGGTAAAACGACTGTAAAAAAATTATTGACCCAAGAATTACCTTTTAATTCTTGTGCTATTATGTGGAAAAAAGAATGTTATGTGAATAATGTTTTTATAGAATCTTTGCAATATGCTGAGGAATGGGAGTTATATAGCAGAATATTAAGTAATGGATTTAATGGAGTGTCTATCAACGCAACTTTGTATTATGGGAGAAAACACTCCAATTCCAATACCGGCGAATTCTGGAGGGGTAATGAAAAGAGGATGCAAAGCAAGATTGAAGCTACTAAACTCGTTATCTCTAATCTGGAAGCGAAAAAAATATTGGATACTAGTCTAATAAAGTATTTTAGTTGGGAAAGTGTCCGGCTTAAGAGCCCAGCCCTTTTTTCCCATTTAATGAAACAACCAAGCTTAAATACAATACATCGTTTAAAGGAAAAAATGCGATATTTCGGTAGCCCCTTAATTCACGTTATTTTGCGAATAAAAAAAAGACTTCGATAAAAATGTCAAAAAAAATACTAATACTTGCTGAAACCTTGGATGTTGATAGCAGTAGTGCGGGGAAAGCTTGCAATGCTTTTATAAAATCTTTGGCAGCAGAAGATTTTTATATTATAGCCTACCATTATTCCCATAAAGAAATAAATATTAATAGCGTCCAAACCATTCTTATTAAGGAAAATAGAAAGGATATCTATTATTTTTTAAGCCGTTCCCAAAGAGTATTTCAAAGGTTGACGAAAAACGATATTTCAAAAAAAATGGAAAACAGATTTGGTTTTTCCTTTACTTTTAAAAACGATGTCAATGGCATGGTTAAGGCAATGGAACATGAAAACCCATCTGACTATGATCTCATTATTACATTAAGCAAAGGCGCTAGTTACCGTACCCACGCCGCGCTTTTAAAACTTCCAAAATGGCACAACAAATGGCTTGCCTATATTCACGATCCCTATCCATTCCATTGGTATCCTCCACCGTACGAATGGACCGAAGCAGGCTGTGTTAAAAAGGAATGGTTTTTTGTACAGATCGCACATAAATCAAAGTGGCTGGGTTATCCATCACAACGATTAGCTGAATGGATGGGCCAATTTGATAATGCGTTTTTAAAAAAGGCAGTGGTCCTGCCCCACCAAATGCCTAGAAATAAAACTGAAAATAGCACCCCTTTACCAAGTTTTTATTTAAAAGATAAATTTACAGTATTGCATGCGGGGAACTTACTGAAACAACGTAATCCTTTTCCACTAATTGCGGCATGGAAAAGATTCTTAGAAGAGATCCCCGAAGCAAAAAAATGTAGTCAATTGCTATTGATAGGCCCTTCCTCCTACCATCAGCCTAAATTGTCAGCAATTCACAATACTATTCCCTCCATATTTGTTAGTGAGGGAAATATGAATTATGAAGAAGTCCTTCAAATGGAAACAGAAGTCACTGTAAATATTGTTTTGGAAGCAGTTTCAGAAATCAGCCCTTTTCTTCCCGCTAAATTTCCGGGCTTAGTAAAAGCAAATAGACCTATTTTTCATTTAGGCCCCGTTAATAGTGAAAGCAGGAGGTTGCTTGGAATTGATTATGAATATGTAGCAGCGGCCGATGATGTAATAGCAATAAAAGGAACCCTGAAGAGCTGTTTTGTAAATTGGAAATCCAACGATTTTCAATTGAATAGAGGAGACCTGAACGAATATTTTTCATCCAGTTATTTAAAAAAGATTGTAGATTCGCTAGTGTGATAAAGTTTTCCATTCTTATTACCACCAAAAATAGACGGGATGAGCTTAACATAACGCTCCGTTCCTTAAAGCAAATCATGGGACGTGATGACGTAGAGCTGATTGTTTGTGATGATGGTTCCAATGACGGAACCTACAATTACATAAAAAAGGAATATCCAAATATCATCTTGTTGAATAATAAAAAGAACATTGGGCTTATTGCGAGCCGGAACCGATTGCTAAGTGAAACAACTGCACAATATGCAATATTTCTTGACGACGACGCCCATTTTTTGAGTAGTACTGTTTTAGAGACAATTGAAACGCATTTTGCAGAAAATAATAACTGTGGCGTTATTGCCTGCCGCATCTTTTGGGGAATTCAGGAGCCGCATTCATTTAGAACACTAGAAAAACCATTGCGAGTAAAGGGCTTTGTGGGCTGTGGCCACGTATGGAATATGAAAGCTTGGCGCAACATAGCTAATTATCCAGAATGGTATATATTTTATGGAGAGGAGGAATACGCTTCGTACCAACTTTTTAAAAAAGGTTGGCAAGTGCACTATCTACCCGATATTTTAGTGCATCACCGCGTTGCGGTAAAGGATAGGAAAAAGCAAAACGATTATGCACTTCGCCTACGCCGGTCCTTACGTTCTGGTTGGTATAATTATATGTTGTTTTTGCCATTAATTAAAATTCCTCGAAAGTTGTTTTATACTTTGTTTATACAGTTAAAGCTAAAAGTTTTTAGGGGAGATTTAAAAGCCGCCATTCCCATTCTGCAAGCTTTGTGGGATTTGTTGGTACATTTACCGTTGCTGTTAACTGAGAGCAAACGCCTTACGCAAATGGAGTTCAAAGAATACCAGAATTTAGCGGATACTAAGATTTATTGGCAGCCAAAAGAAACTACTAATGCGTGATTTTTTAAAGAACCACATTTCGTTTCAAAATCGTTTAAAGATAAAATACCGTTTAAGGCACTTAAAAGCAATTTTATTTCCGTTTAACTTGTCTAAAATGGCCAAAATCCATAAAACCGATAAATATGGAAATCATTTCTATACGCCCCATTATCAAAAACATTTCAAACAATTTAAATTTAAGAAAATAAAACTTTTGGAAATTGGCGTAGGGGGTTATGACAATCTCTTCTTTGGAGGGAACTCATTGCGTATGTGGAAATCATATTTTCCTTTTGTAACAATATTTTCTTTGGATATTTACGATAAGTCATTTTTACAGGAAAATAGAATACGTATTTTCCAAGGTAGCCAAGTAGATAAATCTTTTTTAGATGAAGTGATTGAAATAATAGGAAACTTAGATATTATTATTGATGATGGAAGCCACATCAACCAGCACGTTATAGAAACTTTTCAGTTTCTTTTTCCAAAACTTAAAATAGGAGGCGTTTATGTAGTGGAAGATACACAAACCTCATACTGGCCAGATTATGGAGGCTCTTCAGATATTAATTATAGCGGTAATACCATAATGAATTTTTTTAAATCCTTAACAGATGGGCTAAATCATGTGGAATATATTTCACCAACCTTTGAACCTTCATACTTTGATGAAAATATAGTTTCAATTCATTTTTATCATAATTTAATTTTCATTTATAAGGGCGAAAATAAGGAAAAGTCTAATTTTTTGATACAAAATCAAAAACCAACTAAAATTTGAAGAATACACATTCCAATATTGCAATGCTCACTACGGTGATAAATTTCGATTTTTATAACAAAACCGTCAATTTATTTCCAGAGAATATTCCTTATTACATTATTGATGGTCGGAACGGGATGCACGGCATCCATAGTCTATTTTATGCCTTTAAAAAATTAAAAAACAAAGGTATTGAATGGCTAATTATGGCAGATGAGGATGTTATTTTTCAGAACGCTAAATCTGTTTTTGGAATCATTGATTTTATGAAAAATAATAAATATACCGTTTGCGGTGTTAGGGATGGGGGAGTTATAGATCATAGAAATAACAATCCGCATTTAATTAACACCTTTTTTTCCATCATCAATTTTAAGGAGGTAAGCAATTACTTCAATAAAAAGGAAATTTTAAAAAATCAGTATGTAATTGAAGGAGAATTTAAAGATGAATTTTATGCTCCATTTAAATATGACTCACAAAGTTTGTATGAACCATATTATTGTTTCTATTTCTGGCTCAGAAGAAAAGGTGTAAATATTCTATTTTTGGAAGCAGAAATGTATGGAGATGACCAACTGTCAAATACAGTAATGGATCATTTTGGAGAAACTTTTTTAATTCATACTTGGCACGCGCGATCTTACGGTATTAATAAGAAACATACCCAACGCATTAACCGTATTTTAAATGAAACTAAAATTGAAATTAAGCAGCATAATAAAATTTATGTTTTAAGATCAAAAACTTTTGTTATAGTTCAGAAATTTAAAAAATTGCAAAGGAGATTTTCGCGTTATTTTAAGCTGATTCAATAACATTCAACGAGCAAAGTAATAATTAGCGGGATGATGAAGCAAATATAAATATGAAATATAAAACACTCTTTTTAATCGCCGAAATCGCTCAAGCTCATCAGGGCAGCTTTGATAAGGCATTGGAATATATAGATGCGCTATCCAAAACTGGTATAGATGCAGTAAAGTTTCAAGTTCATATAGCCGAGGCGGAAAGTAGTATTCATGAGCCCTTTCGCGTAAATATGGCTGGAGGCGATAAAACCCGTTTTGATTATTGGAAGCGAATGGAGTTTTCTTTGGAGCAATGGAGAGCCATTAAATCTCATTGTGAAGCAGGAGGCATGGAATTTATAGCTTCCCCATTCAGTAACGCCGCAGTAGATTTACTTGAAAGAATCGGGGTCTTAAGATATAAAATTGGTTCTGGTGAGGTAAATAACTTATTGATGTTGGAAAAGATCGCAGCAACAAAGAAACCTATAATTCTATCATCAGGAATGAGTTCCTATAAAGAGCTTGACGAAACGGTGGCATTTTTAAAGAATAGAGGATGTGATTTTTCATTACTTCAATGTACTACCAGCTATCCCACACAGCCTGAAAATTACGGACTAAACGTTATTGCCGAATTAAAAATGAGATATCAAGTGCCTGTAGGTTTTTCAGACCATTCCGCCAAAATTGAAACTTGTATTGCCGCTGTTGCAATGGGAGCAGAAATTTTAGAATTTCACGTGGTTTTTGAGAGAAATAATGATAACGGGCCTGATTCTTCTTCTTCCTTAGAAATTGATGAAATAACACAACTGGTTAGGAGTGTCAAAAATATTTCCATTGCAATGAACAATCCAATCGATAAGACAGACAATTCCGGATTCTCAGAATTAAAGGGCATATTTGAGAAGAGCCTTGCTGTAAATAAATCTTTAAAGAAGAATCATAAGCTAACTTTTGAGGATCTGGAATCCAAAAAACCCAAAGGTTTTGGAATTAAGGCCTCAGAATTTGAGGCGGTTATTGGCAAAAAACTTGTAAGAGATATGACACAATGGGATTTTTTACGACACGAAGATCTTTTTGAATAAACGCGCTACCTTGTACTTGGGATATATTATGATGTCTTAAATGTTTGTTTTTCAAATATATCAATAGAAATTTAACTTTGAATAAATGGTGAATATAAATAATTTTTCCAATTCTCAGTATCGAAAATTCTGTACTCTTGAAGGGAGTGAATATATTGCGAGTGAATTTGCTTTACGAAATATTTTAAGAGTAATAAAAAAAAATAGAATTGAAAAGGTTCTAGAAATTGGTGTAGGAATAGGTACTATATCGGGTAGTATAATTAAATTCTCTCAAGATGAAAATTTAAATATCAGTGTTACTGGAACTGAAGCTAATGAGTTTTGTTTGAAGCAAATTCCAATCAATTTAAAAGATTTGATTTTGCAATTAAAATTATATCCTGACCTATCAAAAATTCCAGATTCTGAATTATTTGACATTATAATTGTTGATGGATCGGAAAAGAATTTAAATAAGGTACAATGTTTAATAAAGCCTAATGGAATAATTTTGATTGAAGGAGATAGGAGTGATCAGGTTAAAATTATAAAGAAAATATTTAAAAGTTCTAAATTTGTCCATTTAATATCTCTTACAAAGAACGGAGATTATTCAGTTAAAAACAGTGATAATTATCAAGGAGGACTTAAGATTATTTACACAGATCCCTCAAATGCACATTTAATATATTGGTTTAGTTCTAAGATTAAAACAAAAATTAAATACATCTTACGGAAACTTTGACTAGTTTAATTATTTAGGTCTTTGAATCCTATATTTTAAAATGGAAGCCACGTAACCTAAAATTTCTCTACATTTAGAGTCGATTTACAATCTTTCCAATGAAAAAACGCAAAATCTGTGCTGTAATTACTGCCAGACCTACATATAGCCGTGTAAAAACGGCACTTCAGGCAATTAAAGAACATCCTAATCTAGAATTGCAACTGGTGGTGGCTGGTTCAGCATTACTTGACCGTTACGGTACTGCCGTAAATTTTATTGAGAAAGATGGGTTTAACATTTCTGCTAAAGTTTTTATGGTCTTGGAAGGGGAAAACAAGACGGCTATGGCGAAAAGTACGGGCTTGGGAGTGATGGAATTGGCCAATGTTTTTTACAATTTACAACCCGATGCGGTACTTACCATAGCAGATAGATTCGAAACTATTGCCACTTCTATTGCCGCTGCATATCAGAACATTCCGTTAATCCACTTGCAAGGGGGTGAGGTTACTGGGAATATCGATGAAAAAGTACGCCACGCCAATACAAAACTGGCGGATATCCACTTTGTTACTTCAGAAGATGCAAAACTTCGTGTAGAAAAAATGGGGGAAGACCCCGAATATGTTTACAATACGGGCTGCCCTTCAATCGATATTGCTGCGGAAGTTTTGAAATCACCACAATTAGATTTTAATCCAATACAAAAATACGGGGGTGTTGGTAGTGCGATTCCATTCTCCGGAGAATACTTGGTTGTTATGCAACATCCTGTTACTACTGAATACTCTCAGGCGAGGGAAGATGTTCAAAAAACTTTAAGAGTTATTGACGCACTACAAATTCCCACATATTGGTTTTGGCCTAATGTAGATGCTGGGGCAGACGGCACATCGAACGGAATTCGTTCATATCGCGAAATACAGAATCCTAAATATATTCATTTTTTTAAGAATATGGAACCGGTCGATTTTTTAAAATTATTGGTCAATAGTAAATGCCTCATTGGCAATAGTAGCGTTGGTATTAGGGAATGTTCCTTTTTAGGAGTGCCCGTTGTAAATATAGGAACTCGACAAAATAGAAGATTACGGGGCGACAATGTTTTGGATGTTGTCTATAATGAGGAGGACATTAGGCAAGCCGTTAATTCGCAATTAAAAAATCCGAAAAATAATAGAAGTACTATCTATGGAAATGGTGATAGCGGTAAAAGGATTGCCGATATTTTGGCAACTGTTAACTTACGCTATCATAAAACAATCTCGTACTAATGAAATTTTTGGGTATTATACCTGCGCGTGGAGGGAGTAAAGGTATCCCCAATAAAAACAGAAAAATGTTGTTGGAGAAACCTTTGATGCAATACACTATTGAAAGTGCATTGGCTTCAAAATTGTTAAGCAGGGTTATTTTCTCCTCCGAAGATGAACAACTAATTGCACTTGCTCAAAAATTAGGTGTTGAGGTTCCGTTTAAAAGGCCCGAAAAGTATTCGCGAGACAATTCGCCGTCAATTGACTTTGTAAAACATGCATTAAAAACACTTTCTCTGGATAATGAATATTATGACGCAGTTTGTTTGCTTCAAGTTACAAGTCCTTTCCGAGGAGAGCAATTCATTGATCAGGCCATTTCAAAATTCGTAAAATCAGAAACGGATTCTTTAATTTCAGTTATAGAAGTTCCCCATGAATACAACCCTCATTGGGTTTTTAAAACTAACGATAATGGACATTTAGTATCTGCTGTCGGTGATAGGGAAATAATAAAACGTCGGCAGGATTTGCCGCCTGCATTTATTCGTGATGGTGCCATTTATATTACCAAAACAGAAGTCGTGTTAAAACACAATTCACTTTTCGGTGATAGCATTTCATACATTCAATCAAACCAAGAGACCTATGTTAATATAGATACGACAGAAGATTGGGAGAATGCTGAAAAAATAGCAAAAAACCTTTTTCGCTAATGTGTGGTATAGTTGGTATAATTGGAGCAGCAGCGAACGAAGATTCCTTAACGAAGATGCTAAACACACAGCGTCATAGAGGGCCAGGTTTTACAGGAACTTATACTAAGCCAAAGCTTTGCTTGGGTCATAACAGGCTCGCAATAATCGATCTTTCAAATAATGCCAATCAACCTTTTATCTCTGCTTGCGGTAATTATATTCTTATCTTCAATGGTGAAATCTATAATTATGTAGAACTCAGAGAAGAGTTAAAGAAGAGCTATCACTTTAAAACTACATCTGATACCGAAGTATTACTCGCCGCTTTTATAATCTGGGGCAAGGAATGCTTGAATAAGTTTAACGGAATGTTTTCTTTTGCAATTTGGGATAAGGAACAGAAAAGACTTTTCGCAGCTCGGGATCGTTTTGGTGTAAAACCTTTCTACTACACTAAAAATCAAGATTCGTTTTTCTTTGCCTCCGAAATAAAAACGCTTTTTGCAGCTGATGTTTCGAAACAACCTAACAGTAAAGTTTGGGCAACTTATTTTGCATTTGGAAATTATGGGATGCCGTCCGAAACTTTCTGGAAAGATATTTTTCAACTGCCGGGAGGTCATTATTTGGAATTTAAGGAGGATAAGCTTACGATTGAAAAATATTACATGTTTGAGGAGGCTGTAAAAAAGCAACCAATACTTAATTTTGCGGAAGCAAAAGAATATTATTTGGAATTACTGAAAGATAGTATAAACCTTCGGTTTCGTGCTGATGTTCCTGTTGGATTTAATATTAGTGGAGGATTAGACAGTTCACTTTTACTGGCTTTGGTAAACCAAAACTATAAGGGTAAAAACATTAACGCTTATACCTTTTATACAGGGCATCAGGGTTACGATGAGTTGCAGTGGGCAGAAACTCTCATTTCCACAACTGAGAACCCATTGAGTAAAGTGAAATTAGATGCTGAAGAAGTAATTGATTTGGCTTCTCAATTTGCTCATTTCCAAGATGAACCTTTTGGTGGGATTCCGACTATTGCTTATGGAAAGATTTTTGCTGAAGCTTCAAAACAGGGAGTTAAAGTATTGCTAGACGGACAAGGAATGGACGAGCAATGGGCAGGATATGATTATTATTTCAACGAAAGTGATGCAACTATTCAAGGGGTAAAGGATTCGCCTTTTAGGAAAAATGTTCTCAAGAAAGAGTTTTTGAAATTGGCGGAAAAGCCAAGCTATCCGAAACCTTTTTCTGATAAATTATTGAATTTGCAGTATCGCGATTTATTCTTCACAAAAATACCGAGGGCGCTCCGTTTTAATGATAGAATATCAATGGCGGCCAGCACCGAATTACGAGAGCCTTTTTTAGACTATAGACTTGTTGAGTTTGCCTTTGCGCAACCTTTAGAGTATAAATTCCATAATGGAATTCAAAAATATTTATTAAGAGAATTAGTGTCAGATTTTTTGCCTGATTCCATAACCTTTACACCCAAAAGGACTATGCAGACTCCCCAACGGGAGTGGCTGGCAGACGAATTACAGCCATGGGTCGAGGAAGTTTTAAATAATATCCAAGATCACCCTTGGTTTAATTCGGACGAACTTGAAGAAGAAATAAAAGCTTATTTTCACGGTCGCAATGATAGTAGTTTTCATATTTGGCAGTGGATTAGTTTTGCATTGCTAAAAAATCCTGAATTTTGAACAAAAAACTAGCCGTAGTAATCACCGATGGAGTAGGCTTCCGCAATTTTGTGTTGAGCGATTTTTTAGTGGAAGCAGAACAAAATTTTAATGAGATAGTTATTTTCTCTTGTCTTCCGGCATCGGTCTATAAAGGAATAACAGATTGTAGGGTCATAGAGCTTGAAGTTTTTGAGGAGCATTTTTTTACCTGGTTTTTTAGAAAGGCAAAAGAAGTAGCACATCTTCAAAATCATAAAAAGGGTAATTTTGGGATTACTGATAATTTGAACACAAATAAATCAGATAACAAAACGCCACGCGGATACGCTACGCGAATGATTTTTAAGATTACTGGTTTGTTTCACAGTGAAAAATGGATTTCCTATTTCAATAAACTTCAACAAAGCACTTTTAAAAACAAATCGATTACTAAAAACTATTTAGCGATTTTAAAAAATGAAAAACCAGACCAGCTTTTCTTTACGCATCAACGACCGCCTTATATTGCGCCTTTGGTATATGCAGCACATAAATTGAATATCAATACTTCAGCATTTATTTTCAGTTGGGATAATTTGGCCTCTAAAGGGAGAATGGCAGCTGATTTTAAAAACTATATGGTGTGGAGCGAATTGATGAAAAATGATCTTCTTCGTTTTTATAAAAATGTAAAGGCTGAAACCATTGAGGTTGTAGGCACCCCCCAGTTTGAACCTTATGTACTGCCGAGATATGCAAATACTAAGGAGGAATTCCAAGAACAATTTGGTTTAAAAGCTGACTTGCAGACAGTCTGTTTTAGTTGTGGTGATATTTCTACAAGTAAGAATGATGAACTCTATATTAAAACAATTGCCGAAGCTTTGATAGTTGGGCAACTGCCTCAATTCAATTTTATAGTGCGCACTTCTCCGGCGGAAGATCCTATACGATTTAAGGAGATTTCGGCAAAATATCCTTTTATAATTTGGAATTACCCTGATTGGAAGATAAGTCGTCACGGGCATCAGGAAGCCTGGTCGCAGCGAGTACCGTCTATTGAAGATGTAAAATATTTACGTGCAATTCTTGAGTTTTCAGATATAAGTATCAATATGCTTTCTACCATGAGTCTCGATTTTATGGAGTTTGATAAACCAGTGATAAATTCGGTTTTTGGCAACGAAAAAAATGGGTTGTACAACGATGGCCGTTTTCTGAATTACGAACATATTGAATACGTTGTAAAGAGCGAAGCAACTATAATAGCAAAAAACAAAACTGAATTAATTGAAGCGATACAGTTTTATTTAAAAAACCCAAATGCCCATCAAGAGGAAAGACAATTATTATTGGCACAGCAAATAGGAAAACCTTTAATAGGCACCAGCGAACGCATAGCCAAAACCTTGAGGCAATGGGCATAAATAACAAGAGAATAGCGGTACTTTGCGACTATAGATTGTTGCCTGATAGAGTAGGCGGGATGGACTATTTTTTTTGGCAATTTGATGCAAGTAGTAAAACACTAAACATATCCGTGGATTGGTTTTTTCCCAATAGTGGAAATCACGGTGAGTATGGTAAGTTGAATATTATAGCAGCGGATGGGAAATCGATTGAGAATTTATTTCTAGACTATGTTCAGAAAAGAAAAGCTTCTTATTCCCATGTCATCACGCACTTTTTAGAATTATGCACTCCATTTTATAAATGCGTAAAAGAGATTTTACCGGGTAAAATTATCGCAGTAGATCACAATCCGCGACCATTGAACGGATACCCCATCAAAAAGAAAATAGTAAAACGGATTAAGGGAAGCTTATACGCTAAATACATCGATCTTTTTATAGGCGTATCTCAATATACTGTTAATGAATTAATACGCGATTTCGGAAAGCATATAAAACCAAAATGCGAAGTTATTTACAACGGTATTTTAATTCAAAATATAAAAGAGAGCGCTATTCGAAATGCTAAAAGCCCTTCATTTTTGGTTGCTTCTCACTTAAGGGAATCAAAAGGAATACAAGATTTAATTGCGGCAGTAGCTAAAATTCCACAACAATTGAAAGCCAACTTAATAATAGATGTGTATGGGGAAGGGCCTTATGAGAAGCATCTATTTAAACAGTTGAAAGACCTGGGAGTTGAAGAAAATTTTAATTTTATGGGGAGTTCACCTAATTTATCCGAAACATATTATAAATACGATTACCTGTTGCATCCCACTCATATGGAGTGTTTTAGTTTGACAATCTTAGAGAGTTTGGCAGCCAATGTGCCAGTAATTACTACTCCGGTTGGCGGAAATACTGAAGTTATAATAAATGGAGTTAATGGATACATTTTCAAAGCAAAGGATGTCGAAGAATTGAAGAGTATATTGATAAATCTTATTCAAGGGACTGATCAGATAAATGGAAATTCCCGCAAATTGATTAAGGAAAACTTTGGGCTTGAGAAAATGGTAGAACAACATATAGCCATATTAGAAAGTTAACCTTTATGTATTTTAACTCTATTACATTCGCTATATTTTTTATAATCGTTTTTTTCTTTTATTGGTTTGTATTAAAAAGAAAAATCAGTCTTCAGAATATCTTTATTCTTATTGCTAGCTATGTTTTCTATGGTTGGTGGGATTGGCGTTTTTTGAGTTTGATAGCTTTTAGCACCTTGGTAGATTTTTTCCTTGCCTTAAAAATCACCAAGATTGAGAATAGGGGAAGAAGAAAACTGTTTTTGGCCTTTAGTCTTTTAATTAATTTAGGCTTATTAGCCATCTTTAAATATTACAACTTTTTTATAGAAAACTGGATAGATGCGTGGGCTTCCTTTGGAATAATTATGTCCAAGCATACAATGAATATAATTCTTCCAGTCGGTATTTCCTTCTACACCTTTCAAACATTAAGTTATACCATTGATGTTTACAGAAATAAAATGAAGCCTACAAAGAACCTCGTAGACTTTGCAGCTTATGTTGCTTTTTTCCCTCAACTTGTGGCAGGGCCCATTGAACGGGCGTCACATTTATTACCTCAATTACAAAAGGAAAGAAAATTCAATTATAGTTATGCCCAATCTGGAATTCATCTTATAATCTGGGGCCTATTTCAAAAAGTGGTTATCGCCGATTCCTGCGCCATATATGTGAATGATATTTTTGAAAACTACGAGCAATACAACGGTTTAACGTTGGCTATTGGAGCCATTTATTTTGCTTTTCAGATTTATGGCGATTTTGCAGGTTATTCAAACATTGCGATTGGCACTGCACGATTATTAGGCTTTAATTTAATGCGAAATTTTAATTATCCTTACTTCGCTCGCGATATAGCAGAATTTTGGCGCAGGTGGCATATTTCATTATCAACGTGGTTTCGTGATTATTTATACATTCCCCTTGGAGGTTCCAGAGGATCAGTCGCAATGAAGGTTAGAAATGTATTTATCATTTTTATTGTATCTGGATTTTGGCACGGAGCTAACTGGACGTTTTTGGTTTGGGGGGCTATTCATGCTTTCCTATTTCTTCCACTACTTTTGGCAAACAGAAATAGGAATAATTTGGAAAACATCGCACTAGATCGATTAATTCCTTCCCTAAAGGAATTCTATCAAATTACTAGTACATTTATACTAGTTACCTGTGCTTGGATATTTTTTAGAGCCGATTCTATTTCCATTGCAATAGATTATTTAAAAAATATCTTTATCAGATTTAAATTCAAAATAGAATATCTGCCTATTGAAAGATATAGTGTAGAGCTAATTGGCTTGATAGCATTATTTATCGCAATAGAATGGTTACACAGAAATTTTGAGCATCCATTTGTTGGCAAGCTGCGATGGCTTAAAATAATTTTTGTATTAATAATGTTGGTAACTCTTGGTGTTTATTCCAATTATCAAGATTTTATATATTTTCAATTTTAATGAAACGGTTTTTATTATCTACCATTTTTTTGATAATTGCATTAATTGCAACTATGTATGTTTGTGATTCCATTTATACGTATGCGTTTCAAAATGCCCCCCCCAGAAATAAAATTCAAAAAATCCTTAAATTAAATAATAAAGAATATGACTATGTATTTTTGGGATCGTCGAGAACAGAAAATCACATCGATTGTGCTTTAATCGAAAAGATAACCGGAAAAACTTGTATTAATCTTGGCATATCAGGAGGAACTATTGGTGATATGTTATTTATATTAAAAATTGCCGAAAGAAATAATGTGAGATTTCGTCAAGTTTTTTTACAAATTGATTATAACTATAATCACAATGGTATTTCTAGAAATGTATATGCCGAGTTAATGCCATTTATCCACGATAGCTTAATAAGAAATGAGATTGAAAACTATAAGAATTATTCTTGGATGATCAATTTCCCTTTTTATCGTTATATGAAAAATGAAAAGGTAGTAGGATTCAGGGAGTTTTTTACAGCTCTTCTAAATAAGAAACCAAATAAAGATATAGACATAGGATTCATGCCTTTCTTTGGAATTGGATATGATTTAGCTGGTAAATTTCCCGAAAACTTCAACAAAAGTAATATTGAGATTGATGAAATGTTGGAATTATCAAAAAGAGATGACTTTGAATTGAAGTTTTTTACTGCGCCTTATTGTAAAGAAGTAGAAAATAGAGAAAACGCTCAAAGCTTAATAAAACGAATTCCTTCACTTCACAACTATATTTCTTTATTTGACGAGAATCCTCAATATTTTAGCGATTGCGGTCATCTCAATATTGAGGGAGCTGAAGCTTTTACCAAAAAAATTTGTAATGATTTAATAATTAAGCATCAATGAAAATTGCCTTTCTAACCCCGGAATATCCCAATAAAAAAACTGGCAAGTCAGGTGGTTTGGGAACCAGTATTTTAAACCTGGCAACTGGCTTAGTGAAACTTGGACATCTAGTTTCTGTTTTGGTTTACCAACAAAAGAAGGATACTATTTTTGAGGAGGACGGCATCACGGTTTATCAAATAAAAAATATAAAAATTAAGGGGCTGTCCTTATTGTTAACACAACAAAAAGTACAACGTCTCATTAATAAGTTGTATGCTGAAAAGAAACTAGAAATAGTGGAAGCACCCGATTGGACAGGTTTTACAGCTTTCTTAAGGCCCAAATGTCCTTTAGTAATCCGCTTAAATGGTAGCGACACTTATTTTTGCCATTTGGATAAACGACCAGTAAAAACAAAAAATAAATTTCTTGAGAAACGTGCTTTACAAAGGGCTGATGGCATTATCTCGGTAAGTCAATTTACAGCAGATGTTACCAAGAAATTATTCGACCTTAAAACCCAAATAACCGTAATTCCAAACTCTATTGATATTGCGAAATTTCAACCTAAAAATATAGAAGCAGCGGATGCAACAATCCTATATTTTGGAACTTTAATTCGAAAAAAAGGTCTTTTAGAATTGCCTTTTATTTTTAATAAAATAAATAAAACTCACCCAAATGCTAAACTCATTCTTATAGGAAAGGACAGTGGTGATAAGCAAACGGGCAGTAATTCAACTTGGGAGTTAATGAAGCCTCTTTTTGCGGGTGAAGCTTTTAAAAATGTTGATTACTTAGGTTTAGTAACCTACAGTAAGATTAGTGAACATATTGATAAAGCCACTGTCTGTGTTTTTCCTACCTTCGCAGAGGCACTGCCGGTTTCGTGGATAGAGGCCATGGCGCTAAAAAAAGCGATTGTTGCTTCAAATATTGGCTGGGCTCCAGAAGTTATAGACGACGGACTCAATGGGTTTTTAGTACATCCCACCAATCATAAAGTTTATGCTGAAAAAATCACAAAACTTTTGAATAACGCGGCATTACGTCAGTCATTTGGGGGTGCGGCAAGAAAAAAAGTGGAAGAGACTTTTGCTATGGAGGAAGTTGCAAAACAAAGTTTGAATTTTTATAAGAAATTTTTGAAATGAAAATTACTCCAAACTTTAATGAATTTACAAATTCTAAAGATGAGATTATTCTTTATACAGGAGACCCAGATTTAGACTTGTTGGAGAAACTTTCAATAGAAGAAGGTGACATTTGGCACAGTTCCTTTAAAGAAGGATATAAAAATGCGTTTCCGGAAATAGTGTATCAGACAGCTGTATTCTTTTGGTATGTTTATGATTTTGATAATCTTGAAAAATGCATTAGTTGGCGGATGTCTCCCAATAATTTTGCTATTCGCAAAAATGCTTGGGAACGGCTAAATGGATTTGATAAAGATTTCGAATCTCCATGCATGCAAGCTATAGATTTCGCTTACAATGCGCTTCGGAATAGTGGGGCAGTGCCGCTCTATGTGAAGAATCTTTTTGCAAATACAAAAAATGCTGACGTAAATATTTCTATTTTAGACCGCTATGTTTTTTATCGAAAGAATTTCAAAATGGCACATTCCTATTATATGCTTTTTAGAAAAGGTATTTGGAAGCCTAATGAATGGAAAGCTTTTCTAGACGCAAGGAAAAATTTTAAACAGCGAAAAGCAGCTCAAAAAGTTCAGCCAAGAAATTTGAAACCATTGGAGGGGTATCCAACAGTTAGTTATATTATTCCTACTATGTTACGGCAGGATTATACGCTTCAACTTTTAGAGGATTTAAAAAATCAATCGTATTTACCGACGCAGGTGATAGTAGTTGATGCAACACCCGAAGAAAGTCGGGACCATAGTTTGTACAAATCTGAAAATTATCCTTTTGAAGTGCAGTTCCACTGGCAAACAACCAAAGGGAGCTGCAGGGCTCGAAATGAAGCAATTGCGTGCTGCGAAGGCGATTATATAGTTTTTGGAGACGATGATATTCGTATCCCATCAGATTTTATAGAAAATCATATCAGGTTATTACAAACTTATAATGCTGGAGCCTGTAACGGCCTTGACATTAGAGCGGACAATGAAAGGCAAGACCTGTCAAATCTTTCGTCTAAACTCAAGAATAAGGGAGACTCACGATGGTGTGTGGGGGCCGCAAACAGTTTCAGTAATGCTAATTCCTGTGTAAAAAAAGAATACGTAGAAGCATTGATAGGTAACGACATTAATTATGACGGTGGGTATGGCGAGGATAGCGACTTTGGAATTTCACTAACGAAAATGGGGGTTACAGTACTTCACAATCCATTTTCAGCGAACCTTCACCTAAAGCCACCTAGCGGGGGATATCGTTTTTGGGGAAGTCAAGCAAAAATACTTGGTAAAAAACGAAAACAGCAACCGTGGGAACTCGACAATCCTGTGGGGATGATACGTCCAGTACCTAGCCCAACATTAATGTATCAATTTTATAAACAATTCAATAAACAACAAAGAGCAGAGTATAAGCGCAAGTATTTTATACGTTATTTGTTTACTGGGAATAAGCTGATGTTTCCTATTCGACTTTTAAACCTACCATTTAGGTTGATGCAATACGACAAATCGATTTTTTATGCGAAACAACTCCTAAAACTGGGAAAAAGAACTTCTTAATATGAAATTCTCCCTCATCATTTGCACCTATATGCGGCCACAGCCTTTGTTAAAGCTGCTTGAGTCGGTGGCAAAGCAGACGCTGTACCCAAATGAAATTTTGATTGTGGATGGGTCAACAGATGAGGCAACTGAAAGCATGCTTCAAAAGAATTCTTTTCAAAATCTAAAATACTTTAAAGTAACAGAAGAAGATCGCGGCCTAACCCGCCAGCGCAATTTTGGAATAGAAAAAGTTGGGGATGATATTGAAGTTGTCTGTTTTTTAGACGACGATACTGTTTTAACTGAAACTTATTTTGAAGCACTTTTAAACACCTATTCCATTCACCCCGAAGCCTTGGGAGTGGGAGGCTATATTATAAATGAAGTGGAGTGGTGGGAAAACCAGGTATCTAATGGACAGCATCGGTTACTGAGCGAAGCCGAAGTAAGGCCTAATGAATATTCATACGATGGCTGGACCCGCTCAGATGGTTCCCGCTTTGTGCTTCGAAAAAAACTTGGGTTAGATGCAAATAAACCGCCAGCGCATTTTCCTGATTTTGGACATGGCAGAAGTGTAAGCTTTCTTCCGCCCAGCGGGAAAATTTATGAAGTGGAACAATTTATGGGCGGCGTTGCTTCCTATAGAACAAAAATATTGGAGACTGAGAAGTTTTCAGAATATTTTGAAGGCTATGGCCTTTACGAAGATGCAGACTTTACCCTCCGGCTTTCAAATATTGGAAAATTATATGTGAATACTGCGGCGCAACTTTATCATTACCACGAAGCAGCAGGGAGGCCAGACTACTATAAATACGGGAAAATGGTAGTCCGCAATGGGTATTATGTTTGGCGGGTAAAACACCCAAACCCTTCTTTAAAAGCTCGCTTTAAATGGAATGCCACATCATTTTTGCTTACCCTGATCCGTTTCAGTAACGCGTTGACTACTTCCAATAAAAAAGATGCCTTTAAGGAAGCCTGCGGAAGAGTAGCTGGATGGTTCAGTTTATTGTGGGATACTAAAAGGAGTACTAAATAAGTTTTATGATGTTTTACTTTAATTCCGATTTAAAAAAATATAAACACTATTCATGCAAGAGTGGTTTAACCTTATTGCTAACGCAGCAGGGGCTTTGGGCATTATTTGTTTACCGAATTAATTCAGCTATTTATAGGTCTGCTTTGCCGCAATTTGTAAAAAAGCTATTTTTATTGTTTTCTGTTCTCTGTCAGAAATGGATTGAGATTGTTACTGGTATATCGATTCCGTATACCGCGCAAATAGGACATTCTTTTTATATAGGACATTTTGGGAATATAATAATTAACGCCAATGCAATTATTGGGAATAACTGCAATATTTCGCAAGGAGTGACTATAGGCGTGAGTGGAAGAGGAGATAAACGAGGTGTGCCTGTACTGGGTAATAATATTTATATAGGTGCAAATGCGACGATAGTTGGGAAGATAAAGGTCCACGATAATTCTGTAATAGCTGCCAATTCTTTGGTGATAAATGATGTGCCAGAGAACACAACTGTTCTAGGAGTGCCTGCGGTACCAATAAATACAAATAGTTCAAAAGATTATATATTTTGAAATTCTTGGTAATTACATCAGCACCTACATTTTATAAGGACTCGAATTATCGTGCTTATGCGCCCTATGTCAAGGAAATGAATATGTGGTTCAAAAGTGTTGAAGAAGTAACCATAATTTCCCCAATTAAATATCACAGACCTTTACTGAAAGCATCATTTAATGCGAAACACATAAACTTGGTGGGAGTACCCAACCTAGCAATGAATAACTTTTTCGACATATTATCACTTGTGGTATGTGTTCCTCTTGTGTTTTTCAAACTCTATAAAGAAATGATCCGGACAGATCATATTCATTTAAGATGCCCTGGAAACATCGGCCTGTTGGGATGTATTGTCCAAGTATTTTTTCCGAAGAAAAAAAAGACCGCCAAATACGCTGGCAACTGGGATCCGAAGGCGAAACAGCCTTGGAGTTACCGTCTGCAAAAATGGATACTCTCGAATACCTTCCTAACTCGAAATATGAAAGTGCTCGTTTATGGGGAATGGCCCGAACAGACTAAGAATATTAAGCCTTTTTTTACAGCTAGTTATTCGGAAGAAAAAATTGCTGAAATTCCCACAAAGAATTACAACAATATTTTGCAATTTGTTTTTGTGGGTACCTTGGCTGACGGGAAACGTCCTCTTTATGCGCTGCAGTTAGTAGAAAATTTATTGAAAAAGGGAATTTTGTGTAGGTTAGCTATTTACGGGGAAGGGGAGCAGCGTGAAGATATAGAAAACTATATAGAGGAAGCGCAATTAGGTTCGGTGGTTACACTTCACGGAAATCAACCAACAGATGTGGTGGAGGCAGCCTATAAGAAAAGTCATTTTTTGATATTACCCTCTAAATCTGAAGGCTGGCCAAAAGTTGTGGCCGAGGCCATGTTTTGGGGCGTTGTGCCATTAGTAACACCTGTATCTTGTGTGCCTTGGATGCTGGATAACGGAAACCGAGGGATAATCTTAACATTGAAGGTAGCGGATGATACCGAAACACTACTTAGATTGTTAAAAGGAAAGGAGATATTAAAGAAAATGGCAGTGCACGGTGCCCAATGGAGCCATCAATATACTTTGGAGTTATTTGAGGCAGAAATTAAAAAATTAATTTAATGCGGGTGTTACAGCTTATAGATTCCTTAAATCCGGGAGGTGCCGAGCGTATGGCGGTTAATATTGCCAATGCTTTAGACAAGGCGGGAGTGGCTTCGTATTTGTGTGCAACGCGGGAAGAAGGTGAGCTTAAAAAGGAGTTGGCGCCAAGCGTAGGGTTTTGTTTTCTCAAAAAACGAAACGCTTTGGATTTTATGGCCTTTTTAAAATTGATAAAATTTGTAAAGCAACATAAAATTGAAATTGTTCACGCGCATTCCACATCTTTCTTTTTTGCCACTCTTTTAAAAATTACCCTTTACAATATAAAAATAGTCTGGCATGACCATTATGGAAATAGTGAGTTGCTAAATAATCGAAAGCATAGATTTTTAAAGATTTGTAGCTTTTACTTTACAGCTATAATTTCAGTCAACAAGATTTTAAAGAATTGGTCCGAAGAAAAATTAAAGACAAGGCAGGTGTTTTATCTTTCCAATTTTGTTAGCCCTAATAAATTGAAGCCATCTATCGCTCTTAAAGATAGTAATTCAATAAAAATAATAAGTGTTGCCAACCTTCGGCCACAGAAGGATCATATAAATCTATTAGAAGCTTTTAAAATCATTCAGAAGAAATATTTAAATGTTTCCCTGCATATTGTCGGAAGGGTGGATGACAACCAATATTTAAAAAACATAGAAGAATTTATATATCATTCTAAAACTTTAAAGGTGTACATATACGGGTCGCAAGCCGGAATTCCCGCGCTACTAAAAACTGCTGATATTGGAGTTTTATCATCAATTTCTGAAGGGTTGCCAATAGCGTTATTGGAATACGGAGCTGCGGGTTTGTCCGTAGTAAGTACCGATGTAGGAGAATGTAAGGAAGTGATAAACGGCTTAGGCAAAATAGTGCCACCCAAAAATCCAGAAGCCTTGGCAGCAGCCCTGCTATTTTATATTGAAAATAAAGCGGCACGCAGGGCAGACGGTCTAGCATTTGCAACACATATAAAAGAAAATTACGCAGAAGACACTATTATTCCTAAATTGCTGGATATTTATAAAAATACAAGCAAATAAAATTCTCCAATAACATATTATATTTTCAACTCTTGGCTTTTCATATTGCCTTGGGCTTTGCAGTTTATATATTTAATGCTTTTTCCAAATACTATCTAATTGCAATTTGTTTTTACTTTCTTTATCGCATTATAACGAACGCCAATCGCAAGGACGAAATACTTCTTGCCGCCGGATATATAACGGGGTTTGAGGTGCTTTCACGAATGACGGGAGGTGCCATAAGCTATGAATTTGCCAAATACGCGGTTATTGGTTTTGTGCTAATAGGGATGTTTTTTAAAGGTTTTAAACTCACCTCTTGGCCCTATTTGCTTTATACAATATTTTTAGTGCCCGGGATTGTGTTTTCTGCAATCAACTTAAGTTATGAAGCAAAAGTGGGGAATGCTATCGGCTTTAATTTAAGTGGGCCGGTGTGCTTGGGGATTGCAGCCTTATACTGTTACGACCGAAAAATACCAATTGCACGTCTGCAAACTATTTTATTGGCGGTACTCTTGCCAATTGTATCTATTACGGTTTATCTATTTCTCTATTCCCCGAGTATTCGGGAAGTACTAACGGGAACTGCTTCCAATTTTGCAGCCTCGGGTGGATATGGGCCTAATCAGGTTTCAACTGTCTTGGGGTTGGGGGCCTTTATTCTTTTTACTCGAATATTCACCGTTAAAAATAGGTTTATAAATATAGTAGATGTTGGTTTATTGGCTGTTATAGGGTATCGTGCCCTTATTACCTTTTCACGTGGCGGGGTAATAACAGCGGTAGCTTGTGCTGTTTTGTTTTTAATTGCCCTATTTTTAAAATCAGGAGTAAAACAAAAGGCCATTATGTTGCCGAAAATAATTCTGATGGTTTCTGTTCTGGTTGGAATTTGGGTAATAAGTTCATTTGCTACTATGGGGTTGATTGAAAACAGATATGCCAATGAAGATGCAGCCGGAAGGGAAAAGGGGGATGTGGGTACTGGACGGGCGGCCATATTTCAAACGGAATTGGAAGCTTTTAAAGAGGCACCTTTTACCGGAATAGGGGTAGGTAAATCTAAGGAGTACAGAAAAAAACGCACCAATATTGAAGCCGCTAGCCATAATGAAGTCAGCAGGCTGCTGTCTGAACACGGCCTATTTGGTATTTTGGCATTGGTAATTTTACTGGTTACGCCGCTTGCTTTTGGCTTGCAGCATAGATCTAATATATATTTGTATTCATTTTTGTGTTTTTGGTTTTTTACCATTAACCATTCCTCCATGCGGATTGCCGCCCCAGCCTTTATTTATGCCTTAAGTTTGTTGAAGATAGATTATGCACCAAAGAAAAAAACTGCTATACATAGGAAATAAGCTGGCGGAACACGGAAAGCCGCCGACGGCTATCGATTCGCTTTCAGTAAAATTTGAAAACGAAGGCTATTCGGTTATTATGGCTTCGTCTAAAAAGAATAGATTAGGAAGGATGTTCGATATGATTTGGACAACCCTAAAAAATAAAAACGAAATTTCCTTGGTCTTAATAGATACCTATAGTACGCAGAATTTCTATTACGCCTTGATAATCGGTAAAATATGTCGCCTCCTCGATCTGCCTTATGTGCCTGTATTGCACGGGGGCAACCTTCCCAAAAGACTAAGTAAGAATAAAGGGTTTAGCAATATATTCTTTGGAAAAGCCTATACAAATGTGGCTCCTTCAGAATATATATTGGAGCAGTTTAAAACGATGGGATTTCAAAATCTGACCTATATTCCCAATACCTTGGAAATTAAAAACTATCCTTTTCAACCTAGAAAAATTATAACTCCTAAATTATTATGGGTGCGTTCCTTTGCCGAAATATACAATCCGCTCTTGGCTTTGGAAATTGTAGAAGGCTTATTAAAACGCGGTATAAAAGTATCTCTTTGTATGGTTGGCCCCGATAAGGACGGATCTATGGCGCGTTGTAAAAAAATAGCGGCAGATTTAAAATTGCCGGTTGTCTTTCCAGGGCTGCTTAAAAAAGAAGAGTGGATCTCCCTTTCAAAGGAGTACACTATTTTTATAAACACCACTAATTTTGACAATATGCCTGTAAGTGTAATGGAAGCAATGGCGTTAGGGTTACCGGTAGTATCCACAAACGTAGGGGGCATGCCGTTTTTAATTAAAGACAATATTGATGGTATATTAGTCCCACCAAATAATTCCGAACTATTTGTGAATGCAATTGAAGAATTATGTGATAACCCTTCCAAAGTAGAGGAAATTACAAAAAACGCAAGGATGAAAGTTGTACAACTGGACTGGCAGATAGTTAAACATAGTTGGATGGAGCTTATTGGGAAGGCGTGAAAATTGACTAAATTTGAAGGGGGGGGAGTCGGTTGTCGGTTGTCGGTTGACTGTTGTCTGTTGATTGTTGGCGGTTGACTGTTGTCGGTTGACTGTTGTCGGGTGTCTGTTGGCTGTTGTCGGTTGACTGTTGTCGGGTGTCTGTTGTCTGTTGTCGGGTGTCTGTTGGCTGTTGACTGTTGTCTGTTGACTGTTGTCTGTTGACGGTTTAACAACCGATTATTATGAAGATTTGGATATTTATTATTTGGCTTTGGAGTATGCAATAGAAGTTCATCAAATGTCGCTGACAATGCCAAAATTTGAACTTTATGAGTAGGGCAGCTAAATTGGAAGGTCGTCAAAGCGTGTTTAGAATAATATTATAGAGATTTATGACAGATGAAAATACAAATAGGATTTCAGTAATTTTTTTGACTTATCTCCATACCACTTTACTTGAAAGTAAAGGACGAATGGCAACAATACAAATGCCTTATAACGTACCAAAAGTGCCCGAATTAATTGTAAAATTTGATAGTCAGGGCGCAAGAATTTTTACTTTTATTCTAAACGATTTTTAACCGATGACACACTTTAATGAACACTCCCTAAACGAAAAGAAAAACTGGAAAACATAATCCACAACCCGACAACCGATAACTCACAACCGACAACCGATAACCGATAACTCACAACCCACAACCGATAACCCACAACTGACAACCGACAACCGATAACCGATAACCCACAACAGACAACCGATAACCCACAACAGACAACCGATAACCGATAACCCACAACCGACAACCGATAACCGATAACCGATAACCCACAACTGACAACCGATAACCCACAACCGACAACCGACAACCCACAACTGACAACCGATAACCGATAACCCACAACTGACAACCGATAACCCACAACTGACAACCGACAACCCACAACTGACAACCGATAACCGACAACCGATAACCTAAAATGGCCAAAAATCGAATCCATTTTGATATCTCAGAAAGAAAGGTGCTCTTGCGCATCTTTGATATTGTTCATGTATTGGGGCTGTTGTATGTAATGGGGATTGGGTTCGATTTCGATTACTTTAAGATCAATGCCCAACACTGGATGTGGTCTGTTGTACTGGCAGTATATCTCACAACCTTTGCAACCATATTTGAATTGTACGACTTGCAAAAGGCAAGCAGATTTAATGTGGTAGTAAAAAACGTAATCATCACCTCCTCGGTAACGGTGTTGTTTTATTTGCTCACCCCTTTTTACACCCCCACTTTACCGTCTAATAGATTGCAGATAGTCTATTTCTTTCTCGCCATTAATGTAGCTTTGCTCGCTTGGCGTTATGCTTATATTACGCTTATCTCTGCCCCACGGTTTTATAAAAGAGTGGTGTTAATTGCCCACGGACAGGATGTGGATGCCATAGTAGCTTCCCTCCAAAAGTCCGATCCCAACTATCGGGTAATAGGCTATTTTAATACGTCGCCCAGAGATGGTAGAATTATTCACAGTTTGGAAATAGACTCTATTTCTATTTCTGAAATAAGCCGATTGGCGAAGGAAACAAATGTTTCTGAAGTGGTGGTGGGGGCGCCTTTATCTGAAGGAATGACAATTGAACTCAACAACCAGCTGATTAAATTGTTGGAAAACGGAATTCCCATTCGCGAATACACCCAAGTGTACGAGGAATTAACCCATAGAATACCCGTACAGCACGTAGAAAAGGATTTTTATCGCTACTTTCCCTTTAGTCGAAGCAATCAAAATAAACTCTACTTATTCTACAGTAGATTTTCTGATTTGTTTATTTCTGTATTGGGGCTAACTTTTGGTGTTCTTCTCTTGCCATTTTTTTTAATAGGAAATTTATTAGGAAACAGAGGTCCTTTGCTTTACACCCAAAAACGGGTGGGAAAAAACGGAAAGCGTTTCAGGATATATAAATTGCGAAGCATGATAAAAAATGCTGAAACCAATGGCGCCCAATTCGCAAAGGCCAAAGATAAGCGCGTAACAAAATTTGGCCGATTTTTACGACGATCCCGCTTCGATGAAATCCCACAATTTATAAATGTAATAAAAGGCGAAATGAGCGTTATAGGCCCTCGTCCCGAACGCCCTGAATTTGTAAAGGACCTGATAGAACAAATTCCATTCTACGAAATACGCCATCTGGTAAAACCCGGATTAACAGGGTGGGCGCAGGTAAATGCCAAATACGGCTCAAGCAATGAAGATGCCCTGGAAAAATTGCAATACGATTTATACTATATAAAACACCGAAGCTTTTTCCTGGATGTTACTATAATCGTTAAAACGTTGAGTACCATTCTTTTTTATAGAGGGCAGTAAAATTGAACTTTCGACTTATGTTTATAACACCTTCAATGATGGGAAACAGGAACCACGACTTTTAGACCCACGACTAAAGAACGACGAGTATCCATTTAAACGGATAGTTTAGAACAAAGCCGTGGCAAAGTCATAGCAAAGCCATAGCAAAGCCATTAAACTGTAAGAAAAACATTATTTTTTCCTACAAATTTTGGAGCTCATTTAAAAAGCCATAAATAAGCGTAGAAAACCTTCCATTTAGACATACTCATATTTTCCATTTCCGAAATTGCCCTCTCGTAGAAGGGAGCCTGGGAGGGATGTTTACCTAATCTCTGAGTCTGCTGAGGTTTGTGCTGCAATAAAATACATCAGCCACACATAGCGTATGGCCAAGGCTATCAATAAAGGTAGTAACGCGATTGCGAATACTTGTACCCCTGTTATCCAATGTATGGTTAATAGCACCAAGAGCAGGATTAACAGCAGTACATAACGCTTCAGTTTAACGGAGACTCGTTTTTTAGAAATTGCAAACACTACAAATAGGGAAATTGGAAACGCCCATAATAGATTGTAATTATTGGCGGTGGCAGTATGATCTGTTGCAAACCAGAGTAGCAACAACAGTACGCCCACGAGCCCTGTAAATGTAAATATGGCCGTATCTAAATATCGGCTTCGAGTGTTTCTTTTGTAGTCGCGGTAGGTTATAAAAACAATCAATCCCCCTAATAATCCCAGTATAAATAGCGGACTGGTTAAAAATATATTTTCTGGGGAGCTAGGGTCGTTATTAAAAAGTACGGTTGTTTCTTTAACCAAATTTTCGGTTTTCCCATTTCTATGAATAATGGCATTTGCCGCTCCCTCATACACATAATCGGGTAAGAATTGGTATTCTATAGGTTTTGCTTTTCTGTCTATTACAGCGCCTAAGGCAATGTCTATGCCCATACTTCCCCAAGTATTGGCGTTGAGGTTTTGCTGAATAAGCTCGCGGAAGCTCAATTCTTCTTTTATATGGTCTTCCTTAAATTCCAACTTATCGCCAAGTACGGTCTGCACTACGTCCCGAATCTTGGTGGCACAATTGTCATAAAAGAAATCGTATTTATACTTTTTGTTTTCTGGCTTAGCGTTGTTCCACAAAAAGTCTGAAACAGCCTGCTTTTCGGCATAGTTGAGGTTGAGGGTCTGTTCTTTTATCCAACGGTTTTGGGCGACATAGCTATTGTAAAATGGCTGATAATAATTAACTCCCAGCTCGTAAAGCAATTTTCCCTGTGCGAATTTTGTATAAAAATTGGGCGTGTCGAAATCGAACTTCCCGTAATTAAAAACTACGTCAACTTCATTTAAAGTGTCTTGTATTCTGAAAGCACTATGCCCAAACTTATCGTAAAGTTCGGCTCCCGGACCGATAGTTAAAATGCTGATTTCTGAAGTTTCAGATAAAGGCATAAACTGCGCTTTTACCGAAACACTTAATAGAAGAATAAATATGAATAAATAATTTTTCACCACGAATACACGAATGTTTTAATTGTTTTTCAATAGCTCCACAACGAAAGTTCCAGTTTCATTTTTGATTTTGATTTCGATTTCGATTTCATTTTCTATCTAAAAATCTTCCAATCCAACTTCAAAGAAAACACATTGCTATAAAGCGCCGCACTTTGATCGCCAATATCGGTTAAAGCGTAATCTACTTGAATGCCTTTATATCGAAAACCCACGCCAATATTAGGCTGAAAACCTACAGATTCACTGCCGTCCAATTGTTTTATATTTTGAAAATTTCCAACGCCACCGCGAACGTAAACCATATCTATATAAGCAAATTCGAGGCCTAAAGAAGGGGTTATACTGGCAACTGAAGTTGCAATAACATCGTTGGTTTCTGCAAATCTAAAATTGAGATCTACTTCGGCCAATAAGGTATAATCGTAATTGTAAACAAACTTTCTCGCTATACCAAATTGTAGCTTTGGAATAGTAATTTCGGTAGTTTCGGGCAATTCCTGATTTTGACCTTCTACGGCGCCTTGAATTTCGGCAAATTTTTCTTCGTCTATACTCCAAGCGTTAAAAGTAGTGGTAATGTCGCGCGCCATAATACCGAACATCCATTTGTCATTTCTAAATTGAACCGCAGCATCCAACCCAAAGCCCCAGGAGGAGGCGAAGTCGCCAATAATTCGTCTAATAACTTTGGCATTCACGCCGTAATTTAAGCCGTCGAGCGGCAGTTTCCGGGCGTACGAAAAAGTAACCCCATAATCGGCTGTTGAAAATAAACTAATCCGGTTGTAATCTATATTGCCCTCACTGTCTATAAGTTGGGTGGTATTTAAAATATCGTCAACTCCAAAACGAATTAAGGAAAGGCCCACCGCACTTTTATCGTCTAGCGGCATAGCGAAGGCAGCGTAATCGTAATTGGCAATATTCGCAAAATAGGAAGCGTGCATCAACGAAATTTGTTTGTCCTCCAAATTTACCAAGCCGGCCGGATTCCAGTATCCCGAGTTTACATCGGCAGAAGAAGCCACCACGGCGTTGCTCATGCCAAAAGCAGCGGCATCAACTCCAATATTCATAAATTCGTTAGAATATTTACGCACTGTTTGTGCGCTCAGCGTGGCTGAAACAAGTAATAAAAGGAGGAAAAATTTTTCTTTCAAGCTAAAAAATTTGGACAAATATGGCACAATTTTACAGAATACTAAACTTTAAATTTGTGCACATATTGTGTTTTAGTAGCATTGGACGAAAATACTTTGTTATTTTTACATAAAAATTTTTCTTTTAAATAAAAGAACTTGTGTTTTGTCCGCTCGAGCGCAGTCTAGACCTATTTACTATACCATATGCTAAAACAAATTCCAAACATTATCACTTCCTTAAACATCCTCTGTGGATGCGTTGCTATACTTTTTGCAACCTCGGGCGATTTGATTACAGCTTCCTTTTTTGTTTTCCTCGGAATTTTCTTCGACTTTTTTGATGGGCTTGCAGCGCGATTGCTCAAAGCGCAAAGCGAAATTGGTCTGCAATTGGATTCCTTGGCAGATGTTATTACCAGTGGCGTTGCACCGGGAATTATAATGTATCAAATGCTGAATTTATCGTATTTCGGACATATGCAAACCTTAACCGAAACCTTTTCGATGGATGGGTGGAATGTAGGTTTTAAAAATTATATGCCTTTAATTGGTTTGCTCATCGTTATTGCTTCGGCATATAGATTGGCAAAGTTTAATGTAGATACCCGCCAAACTACTGGGTTTATAGGCCTTCCAACGCCTGCGAATGCACTTTTTGTTTTAAGTTTACCGTTAATTCTGCAATTTCAATATTCCGAATTGGCCGAAACCATAATATTAAATAGATGGTTTTTAATAGGAATAACCCTAATTAGCTGTATCCTACTAAATGCTGAAATTTCCCTTTTCGCATTAAAATTTAAAACTTGGGATTTTAAAAGCAATGCCATCCGATATGTATTTTTAATACTTTGTTTGGTGCTTTTAGTACTGCTGAAGTTTTTAGCAATCCCTTTTATAATAGTGCTATATATTGTGCTTTCGATGTTTAACCACAAAGTACACTAAGTAGAATTAATTATCTTCTCAGTGTTTAAGAGTAATAACCACAAAGTACACTAAGAAGTCACAGAGTGCACAAAGAAGAAACAATTATCTTCTCAGTGTTTAAGAGTTATAACCACAAAGTACACTAAGAAGTCACAGAGTGCACAAAGAAGGATTTGTTATACGCAGATCAGTGTGTTCTTTGTGAAAACCATTGTGGCCATAGTTGTTACATTAAGAATTTATTTTATTTAGAATGACCGAAAAATAAATAGCTAATAAAACTATAGGCTGTGCATTGGAAGTTCATAAGGCACTTGGGCCCGGCTTATTAGAATCTGCCTACCAAGAATGCTTATTTTATAAATTAAAGCTGAAGGGAATAAATGTTGAGAAACAAAAACCGATGCTTCTAATCTTTGAAGATGTAAAACTAGAAATTGGTTATCGAATTGATTTATTAGTTGAAAATAAAGTCATTATAGAAATAAAAAGTGTTGAATCTTTAAAGGATGTTCATTTAGCACAGACTCTGACTTATATGAGACTTGGCGGTTTTAAGTTAGGACTTCTTATAAATTTTAACGTAAGTCTATTAAAACAGGGTATTAAAAGAGTTATAAATGGAGACCTGTAAAATTAAAACTTTGTGTTCTTTGTGAAAACCTTTGTGTTCTTTGTGGTTAATTAGGGATAAGCATTCATTAAGTTGCATTGTAAAAACTGCCACGAATACACGAATACTATTTAAAAAAAAACTGTGAATTAGTGGCAAAAACTTAAAACTCCAATTTCTTCTTCCGAAGTTCAAAATTTTGTCCCAAATATACTTTTCGCACCATTTCGTCTGCAGCAAGTTCTTCGGGGACGCCGTGTTTTAAGATGCTTCCTTCAAACATTAAATACGTTCTGTCTGTAATAGCAAGTGTTTCCTGAACGTTGTGATCGGTTATAAGAATACCGATGTTTTTGTTTTTAAGTTGTGCTACAATTCGCTGAATATCTTCCACTGCAACAGGGTCAACGCCAGCGAAGGGCTCATCCAGAAGAATAAAATGCGGGTCGGTTGCCAAGGCGCGAGCAATTTCGGTACGCCTTCTTTCGCCACCGCTTAAAAGATCGCCCCGGTTTTTGCGAATGTGCCCTAAGCCAAATTCTTCAATTAGCGATTCCATTTTGGCGCGCTGTTCTTTTTTTGAAAGTTTTGTAAGTTGTAAAACGCTTAAAATATTGTCTTCCACGCTTAATTTTCTGAAAACAGAAGCTTCCTGCGCCAAATAACCAATTCCGTGTTGTGCGCGTTTGTACATTGGGTATTTGGTAATCTCGGTTCCTTCCAAAAAAATCCTGCCGCCATTGGGTTTAATTAAGCCCACAATCATATAGAATGAAGTGGTTTTACCAGCCCCATTCGGACCCAGTAACCCAACAATTTCTCCTTGATTTACTTCTACAGTAATTCCTTTAACGACCTTTCGGCCTTTATAGGATTTCATTAAATTTTCGGCTTTTAGCTTCATTTAATAGGATTAAAATTTTGATACAACAACCACTATTTTTCTCGGCTGAATGTTTTTTGCCACGAATACACGAATGCTGTTGAGCTATATGTTTTTTGCCACAAATATTTGAGCTCCTAACTATAAGTGTTCCACGCCTCTTTAGTCTCTATTCTCTTCTCTCTATTCTACAGTCTAGAGTCTTTCTTCTCACTAAAGTATTCAATTAAAACACACGAATATATCAATAATTCGTGAATTCGAAGGGGTAATATCTTTTGCGAGTCTGTACGGCTGCTCTATGTTTTTAGTGAATTAAACAAATGAGCGATCCGGAAAATTAATTTTTCTCTTCCAAGGCTTCCCAATATTCAAAAGCCCTGCGTAAATGTGGAATCACAATGGTGCCGCCAATAAGTAGGGAAATACTCATGCCTTCAACTACTTCTTCCTTGGTTAAACCTAGTTTGTGGCATTCCTCCAAATGGTACCGCACGCAATCGTCGCATCTAAGTACCAGTGAGTTTCCCAAGCCCAACAACTCCTTCGTTTTCTTAGGTAGGGCGCCCTCCATATAGGCATTGGTGTCTAAATTAAAAATTCGCTTGATGATCTTGTTGTTTTCCGCAAGCATCTTTTCATTCATCTTTTCGCGATAGGCGTTAAATTCTTCAACTATATTATTTTTCATTATATATGTAAATATGGAAGTTTTCTAGTTTATTAAATGCTAAATCGAGATATATAACATTCAAAGTCAATTCTCTCTTTCCTCTTTAATCTTTCCTCTTTCTTCTATTTTCTTCTCTTTTCTGATTTCTAATTACAATTTTCGAAATATATATACTCACTTCGTATAATATAATTATAGGAATAGCCACAATTATCTGACTTACAATGTCAGGAGGTGTAATTATAGCCGAAAGAATTAAAACAATTATTAAGGCGAATTTGCGGTTCTTCCGAAGTATTTCGGGCGTTATCAAGCCAATTTTTGTAAGGATATACATAATGATGGGCAGTTCAAAAACAATGCCGCAAGCCAATACCGAAGTTCGCACCAGCGCAATATAACTGTCTAAATCAAAATCGTTAAAAACCTCTTTGCTCACTTGGTAATTTCCCAAAAAGTTAATTGAAAGGGGGGTAATTAGGTAATAACCAAATAGAACTCCAATAAAGAATAGGAGGGAAGCTATAAAAATAAAGCCGCGACTGGTTTTGCGTTCTTTCTCTTTAAGTCCGGGGCTTATAAACTTCCAAAATTCGTATAAAATATATGGAAAAGCTACGATAATTCCCGCGTAAATGGATGTCCACATATGCGCCGAAAACTGTCCGGCCATAGTTCTACTCTGAATTCTAAAAGGCATTTCCTGAAAGCAAAAGGTGTCTAAACCCAAGGCTTGCGAAATGTTGCAAAACATTCTATAGGTAGGAAAATCGGGTTGCTTGGGTCCGAAGATAAGGGTGTTAAAAACAAAATCTTTAAAAATAAAGGCCAATACCGCCAGAATCATAACTGCTGCCGTTGAACGAATAAGGTGCCAACGCAGTTCCTCTAAGTGATCTAAAAAGGACATTTCTTTTTCTGGGGAACCAATTTTCTTCATTATATAATGCCCTCTTTGGTAAGATTATGAATGTGTACTACCCCGCTATACCTGCCTTTGTCTTCTGCGAGAATTTGAGTGATGCCGTATTTGTCCATCATTTCCATAGCTTCAACTGCCATAGCATTATTCGCTATTTTCTTGGGGTTATGGGTCATAATATCCTTGGCGGTTAATCCTGTAAAGTTATTGGTTTTGGTTAACATACGTCGCAAGTCGCCATCGGTTATTATTCCTACAATAGTATTATTTTCCACCACTGCGGTTACACCGAGCATTTTTTCAGAAATTTCAATTATAACCTTTTTTAGGTCGGTGTCTGGAGCTACTTGTGGCTTTTCGTTTAGTGAAGTAAGATTGCTTACCCGCAGGTATAATTTTTTTCCCAAGGAGCCTCCGGGATGGAATTTAGCAAAATCCTTACTCGAAAAACCGCGAAGATCCAACAAGCACATAGCCAGGGCATCGCCAATTACAAGTTGTGCCGTGGTACTGGTTGTAGGTGCCAAATTGTTTGGGCACGCTTCTTTTTCAACAAAGGCATTCAGTACAAAATCTGCTTGCTGCCCTAAAAACGATTCCCTATTACCAGTTATGGCTATTAGTTTATTTTCAATGGCTTTAATTAAAGGTACGAGTACTTTTATTTCGGGGGTATTTCCACTTTTAGAAATACATATTACGGTATCGGTTTCTTGCACTGTACCTAAGTCTCCGTGGATGGCGTCTGCCGCATGCATAAAGATAGCAGGCGTGCCCGTAGAGTTTAAAGTTGCTACTATTTTAGTGGCTATAATAGCGCTTTTGCCGATTCCGGTAATAATTACCCGCCCTTTGGAGTTGTAAATGCATTCTACTGCCCCTGCAAATTCTTCGTTCACTAAATGCGCCAAATTCGCAATGGCTTTACTCTCAGTTTCTATGGTATTTTGGGCTACGGAAATGATTCTGTTTTGCTTGTTCAAAATTTTAATGCTTTTGAATGTTTGTAACTGTTTCAGAAATTAGTATATTTAGAATAGAATTATATCAATTCAGATATCTTAACTAGTGATACTTTCATTTAAGATGCAGTCAACGTAATACGGTTGCAAAATTACAATTGTTAATCTGTAAAACAATGTATTGTTAACTAAAACTGAATTGTCTTTAAAAAACTAAAGCAGCGTGGCAGAAATTGACATTTATGCAGGCCTAAAAAAATACTTTGGGTTTACCCGCTTTAAGGGGTTACAGGAGGAGGTTATAAAAAGCATCCTCGATGGCAAAAACACCTTTGTGGTTATGCCTACTGGCGGTGGAAAATCGCTTTGTTACCAGCTTCCGGCACTAATGCAAGACGGAACAGCAATAATTGTTTCTCCGCTTATAGCGCTGATGAAAAACCAAGTAGATGCCTTACGTGCACTTTCTTCAGAAGAAGGCGTGGCCCACGTTTTAAACTCATCCCTTAACAAAACCGAAGTAAAAAGAGTAAAAAGCGATATTGCCAGCGGTATAACAAAATTGCTTTACGTTGCCCCCGAATCGCTTACAAAAGAAGAATATGTAGATTTTCTGCAAACCCAGAAAATTTCATTTATGGCAATAGATGAGGCACATTGCATTAGCGAATGGGGCCACGATTTTAGACCTGAATATAGAAACTTAAAAAATATCATTCAGCGAATAGGCGATAATATACCTATTATAGGGCTTACCGCCACCGCTACGCCAAAGGTGCAGGAAGACATTCTTAAAAACTTGGGCATGCCAGATGCCAATACGTTTAAAGCTTCTTTTAATCGTCCGAATCTCTATTACGAAATACGTCCAAAAACAAAAAGTGTTGATGCGGATATTATTCGCTTTGTAAAACAAAACGAAGGAAAAAGTGGAATTATTTACTGCTTAAGCCGAAAAAGAGTAGAGGAACTCGCGCAAGCCTTGCAGGTAAACGGTATAAAAGCCGTGCCATACCACGCCGGACTCGATGGGAAAACGCGGGTAAAACATCAGGATATGTTTTTAATGGAAGACGTAGATGTGGTGGTGGCAACCATAGCTTTTGGAATGGGTATAGATAAACCAGATGTGCGTTTTGTAATCCATAACGATATCCCAAAAAGTATTGAAAGCTATTACCAAGAAACCGGACGCGCTGGACGGGATGGCGGCGAAGGGCATTGCCTGGCATTTTACAGTTATAAGGATATTGAAAAACTCGAAAAGTTTATGAGCGGCAAACCCGTGGCCGAACAGGAAATTGGTCACGCACTCTTGCAAGAAGTAGTTGGTTTTGCCGAAACTTCTATGTCGCGTAGAAAATTTATCCTGCATTATTTTGGGGAAGAATTTGACAATGAAACTGGAGAAGGTGGAATGATGGACGATAATATGCGGTTTCCAAAAAAGAAGCACGAGGCAAAAACAGAAGCGGCATTGCTGTTAGACGTTGTGTCAAAATCTAACCAACAATATAAAAGCAAGGAAATTGTAAATGTTTTAATAGGAAAAGTAAATGCACTAATTAAATCGCATCGCACCGATACCCAAGCCTACTTTGGCTCAGGTGCAGATCAGGATGCTGCCTATTGGATGGCGCTACTCCGACAGCTTTTAGTGGCGGGTTACTTAAAAAAAGATATTGAAACTTATGGCGTAATTCGGTTAACGGAAGAGGGGAAACAATTTATAAAATCGCCAACTTCATTTATGATGACCGAAGATCATTCCTTTAAGGATGCCAATGACGATATAATTGTGGGAGTACAAAAAGGAGGCGATGTGGTAGATGAAAATCTGTTTAAGCTTCTAAAAGCCGAATTAAAAAAAGTAGCCCACGATTTAGATTTACCGCCATTTGTAATTTTTCAGGAACCCTCTTTGGAAGATATGGCGCTTAAATATCCAATCACCCTCGATGAACTTTCAAATGTGCACGGCGTAGGCGAGGGGAAGGCCAAAAAATACGGAAAACCTTTTCTGAAAATAATTCAAAATTACGTTGAGGATAACGATATTATTCGGCCGGAGGATTTTGTAGTAAAATCTACAGGCAGCAATAGCTCGTTAAAATTGTATATTATTCAAAACGTAGATCGCAAACTTGCCCTACCCGATATAGCCGATGCAAAAGGGCTGGAAATGCCAGAGTTTATAAAAGAAATGGAAGCGATCGTTTTTAGCGGTACCAAGCTTAATATAAGTTATTGGATCGATGAAATATTAGACGAAGACCAACAGGAAGAAATCCACGATTATTTTTTAGAGGCCAAAACCGATAAAATTGAAGATGCCCTCGACGAATTTGATGGCGATTACGACGAAGAAGAATTGCGGCTATACCGAATTAAATTTATCAGCGAAGTAGGAAATTAAAATTTGGCCGTAGTAGAGACAGATTGCAATCTGTCTCTACGATTTTTGTTCTTTGTTAAAATACACCAAGTAGTAATACATTTGTTTTTCTTCATCCCAACCTTTTTCAACAAATTTTTCGGCGCTTTCGGGATTTATAAAATCTAACTTTATCTGAATGTTGGTGTCGAGATTAATAATGTTTTTTATTTTCTTTCGCGCAGCTGTAACGGCTGTGTTTGCAATGGGGAAAGTAGTTAAATCCTCAATGCTGTATTTAGGTGCTTTTTCGGTTTTATAGTGTCGAAACTCCGGCATTAAATCGGGATTGTCTATTACCTCATTCATAAAAGCCGTCTCTTCAAATTGGTCGTTTTTCGCAAAATGATTTACAGCGCGGTTCATAAACATTACCTCCTGCTTTTTATCTTCTGCCGGTAGAACAACATCTTTCGCAAAATCCTGGCAGAATTTTAAATACTTTTTTGTGTAAAAATTATCATCGGCAAAAGCTTCCACACCTAAAAAGCTTTCCAGCCAATAGCGTGCGTCGTAACGGTTGCTATCTACCGAAAGAATTTTGTAACCCTCTTCTTTTTTTGAATTGAAAATAATACAGCCTTTGTCTAATTTATTCAAGCTAACCCCGTGCTGTAACATCGCTTCCAACTGATTTCCTTCCTCTGCAAATTGAAGAAAATCCTGTTTTAATTCACTCTTAAAAATACCGATGGCATCCATCTTTACATTGTCCAATTGCACATTTTCAAGATAGGCAACATACACTTCGCCGCTTTTTATATGCGGATGTTCCGATTGGTTGTAAAGGTAGGTTGCAATCTTTCGGCTTTCTTCGTGAATGCTATTCGGATTGTCGAAAATCTTAGTGGCACTGTTGTAAAGTTCGTGAAATTCCAAATCGGCTTCGTGCGCAAATTGGAAGTAATTTTCTTCTTTTTCACGGAAAGGTTTTAGAAAAAACTCTTTGAGCAATGGCGTAATTTCGTCGTCCATTTTATACGGACTTTCAGAAAGGAAAATACTTTCGTTTCTACTTTTATTACCCACTCTATGAATGGAAAGGGATGCAATATGGGTGCTAAAAAGATTGATCATTTTTTAAAAAGTGAGTAAGTGAATATGTAAATAAGTAAAATTTTTTAACCGACAACCGACAACCGACAACCGACAACCGCCAACCGACAACCGACAACCGACAACCGACAACCGAATCAATTCCAGTTTTCGTCAAAATCGAGATTGTCGTAATCTTCCGGATCAAGATCAAATTCTTCGTCAAGGTCGTCGTCTTCAATTTCTTCTGCAATAAATTCTTTTTCTGGAGCTTCTTCGGGAATTTGACCGTGCGAGTACATCAAGTTTGGATATATCTGCCCGGTTTCCGCTTCGGCAATATCGGCAAGTTCCACCATAAACGTCCACATATTTAGAAAATCGTACACATAAAGCAATCGGGTGCTATTTTCATCAACTACATCTTCCAAATAGGTTTCGTTCATTACGCGCGTACCTCCTTCTTCGTCGCTAACGTCAAATAGTGAGATTTCTTCACCTTCTTCCCATAAATCGTTACTGATGTAAAAGGAAGCCATTTCCAGACCATCAAAGCCAAAAGATTGGGTTATTGCGTTGTGAAAATCTTCCAATGAAGCAGAAGCGTTAATTTCAATATCGCGAAAAACATCTTCGTGGGTGTCTAAAATAACTCTGAAACGGTAAATCATTTTGTTTAATTTTTTGGGTTGCAAAGGTATTAAAAAGTAGGCAGTTTTAGTTGTAATTTACGGTTTTTGACTTCCTTTTATTTTGAAAATCTATGTAGCACAAAAGTCATAGAGGCCAAGAGAAAAAAGGCGGTAACCTGATGCAACACACCCAAAACTACGGGAACTTGCAGAATCAATGTGTAAACACCCAATATAAACTGTGTGAAAACCAAGATAAGTAAAGCGTTTATACTTTTTTGTTGCAGGTTTGTTAGGGATAATTTTCGGGTTTTGTACCAAATAAATAGTATTACGGCAACCACCAAATACGCCATATAGCGATGCACAAATTGCACCCCGCTTTTACCTTCTACAAAGTTTTTCCACAGGGGCACTTGCTCTGTATAAACAGTTTCGTGTATTAATTTTCCTTCGTTCATAAAGGGCCAATGGTTGTGAATCCAACCCGCATCGAGCCCAGCTACAAAGGCGCCCCATATAATTTGAATGAGCAATACCGCCATTCCAAAACGAATAATGTTTCGGATATGGGTGTTTATTTCTTTTTTAACCGGATAAATTAAATCTAAGGCTACCCAAAAGGTATATGCAAAAGTTAAAAAGGCGGTTGTAAGATGCATGGCCAGCCTGTAATGACTCACACTGGGCCTATCTATCAGCCCGCTTTTTACCATATACCAGCCCAAAAACCCTTGGAAACCACCCAGAAATAGGAGGATGATCGCTTTTTTAATAGTGGGTTTGGTGAGTTGTTTTTTCAGCAGAAAATAGAAAAACGGCACTAGAAATACGATACCCAACAATCTGCCCAAAACTCGATGAATGTATTCCCAGAAGTAAATATCCTTAAAATCCTCCAAATCGAAGTGATTGTGAAGTTTTTGATATTCCGGAAATTGCTGGTAATGTTCAAATTCGGCTATCCATTCGGCTTCGTTTAACGGCGGAATGGTGCCAGAGACCAATTTATAACTGGAAATTGAAAGCCCCGAATGGGTAAGCCGCGTTATACCGCCAACCACAACCATTATAAAAATCAGGAAACATCCTGTGAGGAGCCAGTAAATTACTTTTTTGTTGTCTTTTTTTACCACGAATTCACTAATTATTATATGATACTATTTTTTGTATTCCATCCTTCCACTGCGCTCAGGGTGACAGATTTAAGTTCAGCAATCAACAATCGTTAATCCTCAATCGTTAATCCTCAATCGTTAATCCTCAATCGTTAATCTTAAATCGTTATTCCTCAATCGTCAATCCAATTTCAGCCCCTTTTTTCAGCATAAACTCTCTTGCCGCTTCGTATTCATTTGGGATTTCTCCTTCGAGAATTGCTTCTTTTATGGCGTCTTTAATAAGTCCGATCTCGCGCGAAGGTTTTAAATTAAAGGTTTTCATGATTTCTTCACCGCTTACTGGGGGCTGAAAGTTGCGAACATGGTCTCGTTCTTCAACCTCTACAATTTTATCGCGCACCAATTGAAAATTGGCGTGATATTTTTTAAACTTTTTCGGATTTTTCGTAGTAATATCGGCCTCGCAAAGAGTCATTAGATCTTCTACATTTTCACCTGCGTCAAAAATTAAGCGACGCACGGCACTATCGGTTACATCGCTGGCTAAGGCGATGGGACGGGAGCTCATTAAAACCATTTTCTGAACGAACTTCATTTTATCGTTCAGCGGCATTTTCAGCCTTTTAAAAAGTTTGTAAACCATTTTTGCACCAACAAACTCGTGTGTGTGAAAGGTCCACCCCAATTTTTTGTCGAATCTTTTTGTCGGTGCTTTTCCGATATCGTGAAGCAATGCAGCCCACCGAAGCCAAAGGTCGTCCGTTGCTTTTGAAATATTATCGACCACCTCCAATGTATGCCAAAAATTGTCTTTATGGGTTTGCCCTTCTTTTTCGTCAATGCCCTGTAATGCCACCAATTCTGGTAGAATATAGGATAGTAAGCCCGTTTTGTGCAAAAGGGCGAATCCTTTTGAAGGAACATTGGCGAGCAGCATTTTATTCAGCTCGTCAACAATTCGTTCCTTTGAAATTATTTTTATTCTTTTGGCATTTCGCTTAATAGCTGCCAAGGAATCTTTTTCAATAATAAAATTTAATTGGGTTGCAAAACGAATGGCCCGCAACATCCGCAATGGGTCGTCGCTATACGTTATATCTGGATCGAGCGGAGTTCGGATTATATGGTTTTCCAGATCGGCAATTCCGTTAAAAGGATCTAATAGCTTACCAAAATTTTCATCATTCAGACTCAAGGCTAGGGCGTTAATGGTAAAATCCCTTCGGTTTTGATCGTCAGCCAAACTGCCGTTTTCCACAGCAGGATTTCTACTTTCTTCGGAATACGATTCCTTACGTGCGCCTACAAACTCAAGCTCTATCCCCCCACTTTTCAGCATGGCCGTGCCATAGGTTTTAAAGACGGAAACTTTTGGTTTTCCCGGAAGCAATCTTGAAACTTCCTGTGCCAGTTCAATGCCACTTCCTACAGCAACAATATCAATATCCTTGGCTTCACCGCGATTTAAAATATAGTCGCGCACATAGCCCCCAATTACATAGCTCTCCAAGTTTAAGTTTGAAGCGGCTTTGGAAATGGTTCTAAAGATTGGGTTTTGTAATGCTGATATGTAGGATGGGTTGACCACTAATATTTTTTTTTGCCACGAATACACTAATATGGTGTGGTGGGCTTTTATTATTTTTATTTATAGGACAATTCTCTTATGGTCTAAAAATTCTTTTTGGAAATTCCCTAAAAGCGCCAGCTTACATTCTGAAACTTTTAAATAGTTAATGCATTGAGCTAAATGTTTATCGTTAAGCATTTCAACAGATTTAACTTCCAAAATTATTTTATCCATAACCACAAAATCTGCATAAAATTTATGTGGTAAAGTAATGTCTTTATATTTTACTGAATATTGCTTTTCTCTTTCGAATGGAATATCCTTTTGTTTAAATTCATATTCAATAGCATCTTTATAAACAATTTCGGAAAAACCACTACCCAATTCATTATACACGTCAAACATACAACCGACAATAGCATAGCTATCCTCTTTATATATAATATCTGCCATTGTATTAGAGTGTTGTTTAAAAAAAAATTCGTGAATTCGTGGCAATACTTACTTCCGAATAACCTTTACGGAACCATCGTTTTTCAACTTAATAATAGCCGAGGGTTTTCCCGATTTTTTTTCGTGATGCAAATTTACAACATAGTCCACGCCTTCCAAAATTAAAGGGTCTATTTCCTTAAAACTTTGCGGCGTATTTGTGCCGCTTATATTTGCGGAAGTTGAGACCAATGGATGCCGTAATTTCTTGATCAATGTTTTGCAAAAATCGTCTTTTGGAACCCGCACTGCAAGCGAATTGTCTTCGGCAATTAAATTTTCCGCTACGCGAATTGGGTCGTCGTAAATAATTGTCGTGGGCTTTTTGGCATATTTTAAAATATCGTATGCCACTTCGGGTACGTTTTCAATATATTCGTTCAACATTCTAAAATCGCTTACCAAGCAGATTAGCGACTTTTTATCGCTTCGTTTTTTAAGTTGAAATATTCTTTCAACAGCCTCCGAATTAGTGGCATCGCAGCCAATGCCCCAAACAGTGTCAGTTGGATAAAGAATTAACCCTCCCTTTTTTAAAATATCCAAACAATTTTCAATTTCAGTTTTCATCTAAAAAGCTCATTTTTTGTTTTCGTTTTAAAGATTGTGTTTGGTTGTTGCTCTTTAAAATTATCGGCAACAAGTGCCATTTTTTGGGTTTCAGCAATAGTGCCACACACAAATAAGTTCTGATAAGCAAATATTTTCCGAAGCCGTAATTTTTCCGAAGCACATATAAATACGAAATATAACTCTCCCTATTCATCGCTTGCGACGTGCCCGTACTTACCCCTTGATGGTGCAAAATTTGCGCTTCGGGGACCAGCCAACTTTCATACCCCAATTTTTTTAAGCGATGGCAAATATCCATCTCTTCCCAATACAGAAAAATATTGGTGTCAAACCCGCCTACCTCTGCAAATGCCTTGCTGTCAAAAAAAAGAAAAGCACCATTTACCCAATTTACTTTTACTGGTTCGGAATATTCTTTTTTGCGCTTGGGATATAATTCCGGATTGTTTTTTTCAAGAAAACTTCTACCGAAAAGTAATCTTCGCAAGCCTTTATTATGGTCAAAAGAAGGAACAAAATCATTGTTTTCATCAAAATTCTGCGCTGTTGAAACCCCCACTTTTGGATTCGCTTTCATAAAATTCAGCAAAATATGCAAGCAGTCGTTGAGCAACATTGCATCGTTATTCAGAAAAAGTAAATAATCTGCATTTGCGAATTGCGCCCCGAACATATTGCCGCCGCCAAAGCCCGTGTTTATGTTGCTTCGGTGCAGTGAAATGTTAGGTTTGGTGGGAAAACCTTCCTTTAAAATTTTATATTCTAAAGCTGTGGAATTGTTATCCACCACAATTATTTGGTAGGAAATGGCTTCCGAAGTCTTTTCAACCACAGTGTTTACGCACTCCAAAGTGTATTTTGAAGAGTTGTAATTAACAATGATAATGGCTACATCCATCCCATAATTTTTAGCAGCGGAATTTTTAAGATTTATTTTGGCAAAGATACAATTACCAACTGTGGCAGATGGCCGAAAATTTTAAATATTTATATGGTTATAGCAAGCTTTTATACACCTCAATATATTTTTTGGCGGTTGTTTGCCAACTAAAACTTTTGGCGCGTTCGATGTACCAATTTTCATAAAACGCTTTGTTGTTGTTATACGTATTCATTCCATCTTTCAACACATTCGCCATATATTCGGGCTCGTAGTGATCCCAAAAAAAGCTGTGCTCGCCACCAATTTCGGGTAGGGAAGTGTTATTTGAAAGAAATACTGGTTTCCCAAAACGCATTGCTTCAATTGGTGGAATGCCGAAACCTTCCCGATGCGATGGGAAAACAAAAGCTTCGCAATTTTGCAGATAATACTGTTTGTCTAAATCGGCTATTTTTCCAGTTTGAAATACCCTGTTTTCAAAACCGAAATGTTTTACTTTTTCAGAAAGCTTTTCGGCGTAATTCGAACTGTTACTGCCTGCCAGCACCAAATTATATTCCGGCAGAAAGCGCAACATTTCTACCAGACTCATAAAATTTTTCCGTTCGCTGAAATCCCCGATGGAAAAAAGATAGGGTTTTGGTGGTAAAATGGAAGGTTTGTAATCTGTCGGAATTGAAATATCGGTAATTGTATTGCCGTTGTAAATTACGTATTCGGGAATATTGGGAACTTCAAAATGTGCGTGTGTATCCTGTTTTGCGAACTCTGAAATATAGGCGATGGCGCTGCTGCGTTTAAGCTTTTCGTCAAATTGTTTTTTTAATTTTTGCTGCAATTCCGCAGAACCTTCGGTTACAAAATGTACATCGTGTACCGTGAGTAAATACGGAATATTGAAAAATGGTTCAATCTTTATATTTTGGTTTAAGCAATGCCAAAGATTGTACTTTTTCTTTATGCGGAAAGGTTTATGGCGTGTAAGCGAATTGTATTTTCGGTATTTAAAAGTATCGCCGAATTCATTTTTTAATTCTGAAATATTCTTCGCATTTAAAACTATTTCAAAATCATTTGGCCGTACTGCTGCCAAAGCTTTAATAAAGTGATAGTTAAACTGCCCAAAGCCAGAATAACGGTTTTTTAAATTATGCGATTCTAAAAAAACTTGTTTCAAAGTTGCAATTTAAGATTAGTCAATTTTTCGATATAAAAGCCAAAGGTTCACATACCGTTTAAACACTGAAAAAGCGCTTACATAAGCGAGGATAAAGCCTTCCTTTCCGTCCAAAATTCCCAATCGGAAAATAAACTGGTTCCAAAATCTGTAAAACGGTCGGAACAGGAAATGATAATAATTGGGTCGCTTTCCTTTTTTATAAAGCATTTTAGCCTGTAGCGCACTGTATTGGTGCATTTTGGCGGTATAATCGTCAAAGGATTTGTAGGTGTGGTGCGGTAGACTATTTTTTAAATTTTCGGTTTTACCGTCGGCTTCTAAAGTTTCATGGACTAAATTTGCGTTGTAACGACAGTGGTTTTTATTAAAGAAACGAATGATAAAATCGTTTTGCAAACCACTGTATTTAATGCGTTTCCCCATAAAATAGAAGTCGCGTTTAACAAAATAGGCAATGGCAGCGGGATTTTTAAATTTCGCTACAATTTCATTGGCGAGTTCGGGAGTTATTTCTTCATCTAAATCAAAAAATGTTACCCACTCATTTTTAGCTTTTGAAATGGCGAAGTTTTTCTGTGCCGAAAAATTGTCGAACACCCGTTGGTAAACCGTTACTTTTTTGTGCGCGGAAGCCAAAGCTACCGTTTTATCGCTGCTAAAGGAATCTACAATTATAATTTCATCCGCAAACCAAAGACTTTTTAAATAGCCTTCAATATTGTGCGCCTCGTTGAGCGTAATGGCAATGGCAGAGATTTTTACAGGGTTTTCCAAAAACAACTTGTAGTTTGCGTAAAAGTAGTAATTTTAGACTTGAGACGGGAGATGTAAGCGGGGAGAAGTTTAAGTTAAAATGTTTTTTTTAGAATTTATAAAGTAGTCCATGGCAAAACTTCCTATTTTGATGTACCACCACGTTACTGCCGAAAAGGGGAATGGTTTGACCATTTCGGTAGTAAACCTTGAAAAGCAATTTAAATATCTAGCCGAAAACGCTTATAAAACCTATCATTTTAGCGAATTGCATAAGTTGAAAGCATTGCCAAAAGGCAAAAACATCGTTATTACTTTTGACGATGCATACGTAAGCCAAATGGAACTGGCGCTGCCGTTATTGAAGAAATACAAGTTAAAAGCTACATTTTTTGTGCCTTTGAATTTTTTGGGCAAAACCGATACTTGGAATACTTCTTCTTTGGAAATTATGACTTTGGAACAAGTAAAAAAGTTAGACCCTAAAATTGTGGAGCTTGGTTTTCATTCCTTTTATCACAAAAAATATACAGCGCTTTCCAATGCCGAAATTGAAGCCGATACCCGCCGTTGCGTAGAATTTGTTGCAGAGAACAAATTGAATTTTTCACCCGTTTTGGCATATCCCTACGGCAAATTTCCGAAGGAAAAAAAGTTAAATGAAATCTTTAAGAAGATGCTTTCCCAAATCGGCATTGAATATGGGCTACGCATCGGGAATAGAATTAACCCTTTCCCTTTTAAAAAACCCTATGAAATCCAGCGAATTGATGTAAAGGGCGAATTTTCAATGTTAAAGTTTCGGCAGAAAATTCGGTTTGGGAAGCTTTTTTAGTCCCCTTTCGGCCTCCCCAAGGGGAGAGGAAGGCAATGTTGTAATCTCCCCCTTTGGGGGTTAGGGGGACTGATTAACGCATCCCTTTTTGAAGCAGCATCAATTTTACGTAACGTTCAAAAACGCCATAAGCATTCACGGCAGCAACCGTCATTCCCGGAACGCCATCACGGAACCCGCCCTTTAAAATAAAGGAACGAAAAAACCGGTAGCTCGGTTTAAATAAAAGATGGAGCCACGTTGCTTTTTTACCTTTTTCAAACTGTTGCTGTGCTTGAAACCAAGCGTACGATTCTTTTTTTGAGATGTAATTCTCCAATCCTTTATAGGTAAAATGGAGCATTTTGTTTTTCAGCTTTCCGACGCTACCATTGCAAGTAAGTTTTTCGTGTACCGAGCCGGCATATTGCGCACCTTCACGTTTTACGAGCCGAAGCACGTCATCGCTGTGATGATAGAGAAAACGGTTCATATAAAAATGCGGAAAATTTATTTTGTAACCACCGTGCTTTGGATTTTGAAGGGTTGCTTTAATTTCAGTTTCCAAAGAATGTGTTACCCGTTCATCGGCATCCAAAAATAAAACCCAGTCGCCAGTAGCTTCTTTTAAAGCGAAATTTTTCTGATTTGAAAAATTATCAAACTTTCGCTGAAGAAACTTGGTGGCGTATTTCTTGGCAATTTCTGGAGTATTATCGGTGCTGAAGGAATCAATTACAATAATTTCATCGGCGAAAGCAACTGAAAACAGGGCGTCTTCAATATATGCTTCTTCGTTGAAAGTTGGGATGATAACTGAAAGTTTCGCCATTACAGCAAAATTAGTAAATAACTTTATCTTTGATGCTTAAAATTAAATTCGCTTTATGGCAAACACTTGCAGAATATGTGGCAATTCCGAAGAAAACAAAACTTTTACAGCAAAAGAAATGATGTACGGCCTGCGGGAAACTTTTGAATATTTTGAATGTTCCAATTGCGGTTGTTTGCAGATTAGTGAATTTCCAGCAGATATGGGTAAATATTATCCAGGGGATTATTACAGTTTCGACACCTATGACGGTAAGAAATTTGAAGGAGCAAAAGGCGCCATAAAAAAGAAGCAGTACGAATATGCTGCGATAGGTGGAACCGTCTATAAAAATACTTTGGCCCATTTAATTGGAAAAAAGGAATATGAAATTTTTAACGACCTCGATGTAACAAAAATAACTCGTATTCTTGATGTGGGTTGTGGAAATGGCCGCAATTTTGTGTATCCGCTGGCGGAAGTCGGGTTCAAAAACGTAATGGGATGCGACCCGTATTTAAAGGAAACAATTCAATATGAAAACGGGCTTACCATAAAGAAAAGCAGTGTGTTTGATATGGATGGCACATTTGATATAATAACATATCATCACGCCTTTGAACATCTGCCCGACCCATTGGAGAACCTTCAGAAAGTACACGAACTACTTGCTCCCGGCGGCGTTTGCATTATTCGTATTCCAACGGTTTCTTCCTTTGCCTGGAAGCATTATGGCGTTAATTGGGTTCAGTTGGATGCGCCCCGGCACTTTTTTCTTCATTCCCAAAAAAGCATGCAGCTACTGGCAAACAAGTCTAATTTTGATTTGTATAAAGTTGAATACGATTCTACCCACTTCCAGTTTACGGGAAGCGAAAAATATATAAAGGATATTCCGCTTTCGGCGCCAAAGGCAAAAGGTTTTTCGGCTTCGCTTCAGCGTAAAGTTCAAAATTATCAATACGGTCAAAAGGCCAAACAACTCAACAAAGAAAAAAGTGGCGATCAGGCGGCTTTTTATTTACGCAAGAAATAACTTTATCTTTGCCAAACTATGACTGTAATTGATACTTCGGTAATTATCAGTACCTACAATTCCTGCGAATGGCTGGAAAAAGTACTCTATGGGTATAACAATCAGACATACAGACAGTTTGAGGTTGTAATTGCAGATGATGGCTCTAACGACGAGACGCGGCAGCTATTAAAAAGGTTGGAGGCCGAAATGTTTTACCCCATAATTCACGTTTGGCATGAAGACAAAGGTTTTCAAAAATCACAGATTCTCAATAAGGCAATTCAGCAATGCAATACCGAATATATTATTATGAGCGATGGCGACTGTATTCCGCGAAAGGATTTTGTGGAGCAGCACGTAAAATATCGCGAGGAAGGCTATTTTTTATCGGGCGGGTATTTTATGCTACCCTTGGGTATTTCTAAAGATATTACCAAAGATGATATTTATTCTGAAAAATGTTTTGACGTTTCCTGGCTTAAAAAGCACGGCTTACAATCTTCATTTAAAAATAACAAGCTGTATTCTGGACCATTTAAAGCATTTCTTCTCAACAGATTTACGCCCACAAACGCCAGTTGGAACGGACACAATGCTTCGGGTTGGAAAAAGGATATCATTGCCGTAAACGGTTTTGATGAGCGCATGCAATACGGCGGGCAGGACCGTGAGCTTGGCGAGCGATTGATGAATTCTGGAATTAAAAGTAAACAGATTCGCTATAACGCAGTGGTGCTTCATTTAGATCATCCGCGGGGCTATAAAAACGAAGATTCCATCAATAAAAATTTGGCGATCCGTAAACAAACGCGCGATAAAAAAAAGCAATGGACACCCTTCGGAATTGTAAAGGACGACAATATAGCTCCTTTTGTTTCGGTAATTGTAAGTACCTACAATCAGCCGGAATGGCTTAAAAAAGCGCTTTGGGGATTTGAACAACAACTGGAAAAGAATTTTGAAATAATAATTGCCGACGATGGTTCTACGGAAGAAACCAAGCATTTGATAGATTCTTTTATTGCGAATTCGTCATTGCAAATAAAACATGTGTGGCAAGAGGACCACGGTTTCCAAAAAACGAAAATTTTAAATAAAGCCATAAAAGTGGCTAAGGGCGAATATTTAATTTTTACCGATGGCGACTGTATTCCGAGAAACGATTTGGTTTCAACCCACTTGGGATTGAGCCGTCCGGGTTGTTTTCTTTCCGCAGGATATTTTAAATTATCGATGAAAATTTCAAAACAAATTACTCGGGAAGATATTGAAACCCAACGCTGCTTTAATGCGAAATGGCTCTTAAAACACGGCCTAAAGAAAACCTTTAAAATAAACAAACTGACTTCCTACGGCCTAAAGGAAGATATTTTAAACACTTTTACCCCTACCAGCGCTACTTGGGATGGCAATAATGCCTCGGGTTGGAAAAAGGATGTACTTGCCGTTAATGGCTTTGACGAGCGGATGCAATACGGTGGTGAAGATCGCGAAATGGGCGAGCGTTTAATGAATTACGGTATAAAACCACTACAAATTAGGTATAGTACCGTTACCCTGCATCTGGACCATGAACGCGGTTATGTGCGAAAGGAAATGTTTATTAAAAACAAAGCCATCCGGAGAGTGACAAAAAAGGAGAAGCGGGTTTGGACAAATTACGGTATTGTGTCCACCGAAAAGGAAACTGACGCCGCCAATTGATATTTCATTTCTTTTTATAAACGCCAATTTTCCAATACCGGAGTTCTTCATCGGTAGTTACTGTAGTAAAATCGAGTTCTTTCAACCTTTTATCTTCCTTAAAATATTCCCAGCAGCCGTGACCTTCCCGATAAATGGAGGTTATAATAATTCCGTCTTTTGTGAGGCTCTTCAACATTCTATCTAAAACATTTTGCTTCTCCGTTTCGTGGATATAGTAAAAAGCTTCGTTAAAAACGATTACATCAAAATCTTGTTGCGGTTGGAATTTTACGGCATCGGCAGCAAGAAATTCAGCTTTTGGCAATTTCTTTTTGGAAGCTATTTTTATGGATTCTTTTGAAAAATCCAATCCCAAAAAGTAAGAACACGCTTCTGGAGCCATCCGTTCGGTGAGCAAACCATCGCCGCAACCAATATCTAAAATACTGGGATTTTCAGGTGAAAAACGATTGATAAATTCAATGATCTTATGGTAGCGACTGGCTTCTTTTTCGCTCCGCAAGCTTTCCCAGCGTCCTTTTTTATATTGGCGGTTCCACCGTTGTTTGCGTCTCCAATTATGAAATTTGTCGAGTAAATTCATCTATGGGTTTTTTGGAGGTGATGTGCCAAAAATGGCTTTAGCTTTTCAAAAATCATTTCGGGGGTCAATTGTTTGTAGAGCGAATGCGGGTCTTGCTCAATGCGTCTTCGCTCTTCTAATGTAAAACTGCTGAAGAGATTGGGTTTTTCTTCCAGTAAATGTATGGAATCGTGCTGGTCGCCATCTTCAAAACTACACCAATGTTCCTTGTTTACATAAGGCGAATAAATGGTAAATGTGGGCTTTTTAAGCGCTTTTGTAATATGTACACTGCCACCTTCGTTGGAAACCAAAAGGTCGCATTGGTTCATCAGTTTTATAAATCCGCGGATTGAATCTTCGTAAATATCAAGATTTATTTGGTCTTTATTTTGGCACATTTCGTAAACCTTTAACGCTTCTTCTTTTTGGTGCGGTGCATAGTTAAAAAGAATCGTGGCTTTGTAATGCGCGGTAATAAAATCTATTATTTCAACCATATAATCGTACGGCATTGATTTTTGCGGCGTGCTGCCCAAAATGCCCAACATTATTATTGGTTTTTGAAGGGAATGGACTTTGGAGTATTTTGTTTCTTCTTCAGTTAAGAATATTTTTGGGGCGTATTCGGGTGCTTTTAAATCGAAAACCGAAGCAATCATATTAATTCGGTCTTCAATTGCCTTGCCACAATTTTTGGAACGATGATCCAAAAAGCTAATGGGGTGGGTGTAAAAAGGAAGTTTTAATTCCTTGTGTGCCCGTTTTAAGCCAATGCGGTATTCGGCGCCAGAAAACAAACAGATCATCCTACTTTGGAATTTTGAATACGGATCAAAAATAATATCGTATTTCTCCTTTTTAATTTTTGCAATGGTCTGTAACAGTTTCGGGAATTTTTTAAGTTCCTTTTCCTTTACTGAAATTACGCGGTCTATATTTGGGTTTTGCTCCAATACGCCTGTGGTATAATCATACACAAAATAAGTTACTTCACTTTGTGGGAAGACTTTTTTTATATTGTTGGCAATGACGGAGCTAATTAGAACATCGCCAATTCTTTTGTTTTGTATAACGAGAATTTTCTTCATATAGATTACCTTCGCAAAATACCTTTTTTGGTTTTATCTTCTTTAAAAATGCAGGAAAATTTTGTTATTCACCCAGATTATTCGCAAATGGCTACAAAGCTACGCCATGTGCTTAACAATTTTTCCAAAAAAGGGGAATACGTAACCAAAGGGGAGCGCAATGTTATAAAAACGGTGGTTGTTGAAGGTAATTCATTAAATATAAAAAAGTTTAAAACGCCGAATGTCTTTCAATCCCAAGTTTATCAATATTTGCGAAAAAGTAAGGCGAAACGCTCCTATGAATACGCCCTAAAACTGATTGGCTTTGGAATAAAAACACCTTTTCCCGTCGCTTATTTTGAACGTTTTTCTGGCGGGCTAAAAGAGAGTTTTTATGTAAGCGAACAGGTTAATTACGATTTTGATTTTCGTGAACTTATCCACAATCCGCAATTTAAAAAGCGTAAAGAAATTTTAAATCAGTTTACACAATTCACTTTTAAGCTCCATGAAAACGGCGTTAATTTTTTGGATCATTCGCCAGGAAATACGCTGATAATGGACAACGGAAACGACAATTACGAATTTTATTTAATTGATTTAAACCGGATGCGTTTTGAGGAAATGACTTTTGAAAAGCGTATGCACAATTTCCGCAGGTTGTGGCTTTCAAAAACAATGGTAAAAATAATGGCTGCGGAATATGCCAAACTTTACGGCAAGACTTACTCAGAAACACACCAATTAATGTTGAAGCACAGCAGGGCATTCCAGAAAAAAATAAACAGTAAAAAACTGCGAAGGCGCAAGCGATAATTTATTGTTACACTTGATTAAATGTTTGAAGCCTTTTACTATTTCAAATTTAAATTACTTACACCCATACTTCCCTCATTCAAACCTCCCGTTCGCTCATTGCTTATTTTATAATGCCTTCTCGCGTGGTAGTTTTACTTCAAGTTTAACACTAAAACCACATAGTATGAAAGCATTATTCACATTTTTAGCAATAGCATTGTTGGGATTCCAACTGCATGCACAGAACGTTGCCATAAGCGGCACAGTAACCGATGACGGCGGACTGCCACTGCCGGGAGCAAACGTTATAATTAGGGGCAACAGCACCGGCACACAAACAGATTTTGATGGGCGTTATTCCATTGAAGCGCAACTAGGACAAACACTGGTTTATTCGTACGTAGGTTTTGAAACCCAAGAAGTGCGAGTAGGAACAAACAAAATTATAGATGTTTCATTGCTGCCCAGTGCTAGTTTAAGTGAAGTTGTTGTTACGGCATATTCTGTAAATAATGATGCCATACGAAATGCAAAAGGGTATGGAATTCGAAGAAATAGGAGCCGTACTGCAAATTTGGAGAGTAAATTGCAGGGCAAAGCAGCAGGAGTTAAAGTAACAAATAGTAATGTAGGAGCGTCACCCACTTTTGTTATTCGTGGAACATCTTCCAATATTTCAAACCCCGTTTCCGAAAACGAATCTTATAGCCGCATAGAGGAAAATATCTTTAAAAGTGTTACCACCGCACCGCTTTCAACCTTTTCAATTGATGTAGACAAAGCGGGTTATAGCAATATTCGCCGTATGCTCAACAACGGGCAAAAAGTACCTGAGGACGCCGTAAAGATTGAAGAAATGGTAAACTACTTTGCATATAATTACCCACAACCCAGCGGAAAGGATCCTTTCTCAATAACGGCAGATATGGTTAATTCGCCATGGAATGCAGATGCCAAATTGGTGCGGATTGGTTTAAAAGGAAAGGATATTTCCTTGGAAAATGTGCCGCCCTCAAACTTGGTATTCCTATTAGACGTCTCCGGATCTATGGATTCGCCCAACAAATTACCATTGCTAAAAGCTGCCCTAAATGTACTGGTGGACCGGTTGCGTGAAAAAGACAAAGTCGCCATTGTGGTTTATGCAGGGGCGGCGGGATTGGTGCTGCCTCCAACTTCCGGTGCGGAAAAGCAGCTAATAAGAAATGCTATTGAAAACTTAAGAGCTGGCGGTTCTACTGCTGGCGGAGCTGGCATTGAGTTGGCATATAAAATTGCCACTGAAAATTTCAGCAAAGATGGAAATAACCGAGTTATACTTGCTACCGATGGCGATTTTAACGTGGGTAAATCCAGCGACCGTTCCATGGAAAACTTAATAGAAGAAAAGCGCAAAAGCGGTGTATTCCTAACCTGTTTAGGTTTTGGAATGGGGAATTACAAAGACAGCAAATTGGAGACCTTAGCCGATAAAGGCAACGGAAACCACGCTTATATTGATACTATGCAAGAAGCTCAGAAAGTGCTGGGTACAGAGTTTTTTGGAACGCTTTACACCATTGCGAAAGATGTAAAAATTCAAGTAGAATTCAATCCTGCAAAAGTGCAAGCCTACCGATTAATTGGCTACGAAAACCGATTGCTGAACGATGAAGATTTTAAAGACGACACCAAAGATGCTGGCGAATTGGGTAGCGGCCACACCGTAACGGCTTTATATGAAATAATCCCGGTTGGAATAAATAGTAAGTATTTGAAAGATATCGATAATTTGAAATACACGAAACAGGTTACAGAAAATTACACAGACGAAATGCTCACAGTAAAATTTCGCTATAAGGAACCCGATGGCGATGTGAGTAAACTCATTGTAAAAACGGTGAAAGATGAAAATAGCACTATAGAAAATGCTTCAGAAGATTTAAAGTTTTCGGCAGCAGTGGCACTTTTCGGGATGCAGCTTCGCAATTCGGAGTTTATTGACACCAAAAAGAAAGCAGACGTAATTGCTTTGGCCGAAGCGGGCAAGGGAACCGACAAAGACGGCTACCGAGCCGAGTTTATCCGCTTGGTGAAAAGTAGTAAATAATCCTGAACGCAAATCTTGATTGGTGGTTTGGTTTTTTTGAAGAAGGGGGCGCGAAAGCGCTCTTTTTACTTTACCCAAATTTATTTTCGTAATGGGATAGGTTTTTTCGTGTATTATAGCGGTTACCCATATGCTGTCCCTAGCGGGACAAGTTTTTGTTTTTTGATTTAGACGCTTTTACCCATATTTTGTCCCTAACGGGACAGGCTTTCTCGCGTTAGTTGTTTACCCGCATTTTCTGCTGACGAGATGAATTGTTTTAATAAATTATTATTCCATACCCAGCCTGTGGATCGTTAACGGTTCAGGATTCGTTATTTTCTGACACCTTAAATGTGCTATTTAATGTCCCGTTAGGGACGATATATAGGTAGAAATTGGAGGGAAAATGTTTTTCTGTGCCGTTAGGCAGCGTATTGTAACGATCATGAATTATTTTAAAAATTATTATTCCATACCCAGCCTGTGGATCGTTAACGGTTCGAGATTCGCTATTTTCTGACACCATAAATGTCTATCTATTGTGCTATTTAATGTCTCGTTAGGGACAATATATCGGTAGAAATTGGAGGGAAAATGTTTTCTGTGCCGTTAGGCAGCGTATTTTAACGATCATGAATTATTTTAAAAATTATTATTCCATACCCAGCCTGTGGATCGTTAACGGTTCAGGATTCGTTATTTTCTGACACCTTAAATGTGCTATTTAATGTCCCGTTAGGGACAATATATCGGTAGAAATTGGAGGGAAAATGTTTTCTGTGCCGTTAGGCAGCGTATTGTAACGATTATGAATTATTTTAAAAATTATTATTCCATACCCAGCCTGTGGATCGTTAACGGTTCAGGATTCGTTATTTTCTGACACCTTAAATGTGCTATTTAATGTCCCGTTAGGGACGATATATAGGTAGAAATTGTAAGGAAAATGTTTTTCTGTGCCGTTAGGTACAGCATATATTATGTTATTGATTTCAAAATATAACGTTCATCGTAATCGATTCCTGATTCTTTTAATATTTCCAAATATTCCTCACCGAATGTTTTTGACTTATGATGCTCCTCTTGATTTGCAATATATTTAATGACCTTTGGAACATGTGATCTTGAATATGAAAATGCACCATAACCCTCTTGCCAGGAAAATTTTCCGTTTACAAATCCTTTATTGTTTATCCATTTTGAGGAATCTTGTTTTAATTTTTTCATCAAATCAGAAATCGACTGCGTGGGGCGCATTCCAAAAAGGATGTGGATGTGGTCTGGCATTCCATTTATCTGTAAAACCTTATGGTTGTAACTTTGAACTATCCCTGTGATATACTTGTATAACTCATCTTTCCACTGCGGTTTTATCAGGCTCTGTCTGTTCTGTACTGCAAAAATTACCTGAATGTGAATTTGTGTATAAGTATTTGCCATTTTACTGATGTTTTCTCCCTAAAAGGAAAGGTTCTTTAGTTTGTTGTGTTGGTTACACATATGTTGTCCCTAACGGGACAAGTTTTTGGTTTTTGATTTGGACGCTTTTACCCATATTTTGTCCCTAACGGGACAGGCTTTCTCGCGTTATTTGTTTACCCGTATTTTCTGCTGACGAGATGAATTATTTTAAAAATTATTATTCCATACCCAGCCTGTGGATCGTTAACGGTTCAGGATTCGTTATTTTCTGACACCTTAAATGTGCTATTTAATGTCCCGTTAGGGACAATATATCGGTAGAAATTGGAGGGAAAATGTTTTCTGTGCCGTTAGGCAGCGTATTGTAACGATCATGAATTATTTTAAAAATTATTATTCCATACCCAGCCTGTGGATCGTTAACGGTTCAGGATTCGTTATTTTCTGACACCTTAAATGTGCTATTTAATGTCCCGTTAGGGACGATATATAGGTAGAAATTGTAAGGAAAATGTTTTTCTGTGCCGTTAGGTACAGCATATATTATGTTATTGATTTCAAAATATAACGTTCATCGTAATCGATTCCTGATTCTTTTAATATTTCCAAATATTCCTCACCGAATGTTTTTGATTTATGATGCTCCTCTTGATTTGCAATATATTTAATGACCTTTGGAACATGTGATCTTGAATATGAAAATGCACCATAACCCTCTTGCCAGGAAAATTTTCCGTTTACAAATCCTCTATTGTTTATCCATTTTGAGGAATCTTGTTTTAATTTTTTCATCAAATCAGAAATCGACTGCGTGGGGCGCATTCCAAAAAGGATGTGGATGTGGTCTGGCATTCCATTTATCTGTAAAACCTTATGGTTGTAACTTTGAACTATCCCTGTGATATACTTGTATAACTCATCTTTCCACTGCGGTTTTATCAGGCTCTGTCTGTTCTGTACTGCAAAAATGACCTGAATGTGAATTTGTGTATAAGTATTTGCCATTTTACTGATGTTTTCTCCCTAAAAGGAAAGGTTCTTTAGTTTGTTGTGTTGGTTACACATATGTTGTCCCTAACGGGACAAGTTTTTGGTTTTTGATTTGGACGCTTTTACCCATATTTTGTCCCTAACGGGACAGGCTTTCTCGCGTTATTTGTTTACCCGTATTTTCTGCTGACACGATTAGTTTTTGATTTGGTTTTTTCTTTTACCGATATGGCGCCTCTAACGGGATAAGATATACTTTTGTTGGTTTGTCGATTTTATTCAAATATAGTCTTTACAAAACAGGTTTCACTTCTTTTCGAAATCATAATATGCCTATATTATGCTCTATTAGGGACAACATATGGGTAGCAAAAGGTACGAAAAGAGGTCTTATTGTGCGGTTAGGTATAACAAATGTTCACGATTAAAACACAATAAAATATAATTCTAAAAAATCAATAATTCACATAAACCCAACCAATAAATGGTTCTGGATATTTCGGGTCATTTAAAATTAGCACATAGTAATAAGTGCCTACGGGAACGACGCTTCCTGTGAACAATAATCCTTGTGTAGCTATGCCATCCCAAAAGCCATCGGCATTATGGGCTGTGTGAATTAAATTGCCATCACGGGAGTAAATATGCAATTCAAAGTTTTCGTAAATGTTCAGTAGATTACTTATTTCAAAAGTATCGTTTATACCATCGCCATTTGGTGAAAAGCCTTGCGGGATAAAGGGAGCGCAGTTTTCAGTTGTCAATAAAAAGGAGGATGTGGCAAAGCAGATTTCGTTTTCTAGACGAACATATATGGTCTGCGGATCTGTTTCATTTTCATATTCGGTTGGATTTGTAATGGGGTTTGCATTTTGCAGGGCATCTTCGGCGGTAGTGAAATATAGCACCACATCTTCCGGCCCCATTCTAATTAAATCATCCTGCTGGGTTAAGTCGAAAATTGCGGTGTCAAACCCTTTGTCGCATTTTAAAAGATTTGGTAAACTGGGAATGGGAGGGATGCTTTCAAAGGAAATAACTTGCGTAAAACTATTGTTGTCCTCCCGAAGTTCTTCAACAGTACCATTGCCATTGCCGTCATCATCAACTATCGCTGTAATTGTAAAAGTATTTGGCAAACCGTTGGGCAAGAGGAGTGCTACTTCGCCATTTTCGCTCCCGCCTATGGGAATACTCTGCCTTGTTTGTGAAAGTGCCAACAGCACGTTTTCAACATAAAATGCTATGGAAGTATTTGCAGGAAGTGGCCCTGTAGCTTGCAAATTATAAACTGTGAATGGTAATGGTAAAACCCTATTGCGACATGCTGAAACTTCTGAAATTACAATAGTAGCATCTGGGAGCGGGCAGGGGACAACTTCAACCGTAAAACTCGCCGTTAAAAAACAATCTGAGTTTGAAATACGAATGTAAATAGTCTGCGGATTTTCGGTATTTTGAAAGTTTTCGGGATTAGTAATTGGGTTTTCGTTGTTTTGTGCATCTACTTCCGAAAGGTGAAAACTCAGCTCGTACAAGGGATCTATTTCGGAAGTAGCTTCGTTTAAATTGAAATATTCTTCCCCTATAACATCACAGGTTTCTAAGTTGTGAAGGCCTGTAATAATTGGGTTTACTAGTAGATGAATAGGTGTTTGGTCTTCGTTGTTATCTTCGTTTATTTCGTGTACAATTCCGGTGCCGTTTCCAGTATCGTCTACTACAGCTTTCAGAATAAAATCTGCTTCAATATTGCTGGGAACTGTAAACGTAATCGTTCCACTTTCTTCCCCGTCAATAGGAATTATTGCTACGGTCGCAGTTTGCGCAACCAAGAATTCATTCGCATAAAAAGCAATAGGCGTTCCGGCGGGCAAGGCTTCAGTGCTGTTAAGATTATAAACCGTGTAATCTACACTAAGTTCCCGGTTGCCACATTCGGTGCCACCTATTATATTGTCTATTGAAATTGTTGCATCGGGCAGTTCGGTATTTAAAACGGTAATTATGTTGTTCACCATTACAAAATCCTGCCCGCTGGTAAGTTGAACTGTTGCCGAAGTATCGCCCGGATTTATATAATTTGAAATAGGGTACACATCAATATCCATATTGTAAAGCACATCGCTGCCAGTAAAACTATTGGTGCCGTTAAAGGCGTTATCTGCAGGGTTTAGCGGGGGATTGCTAAGAATGTTTCCATTTATACGAAGGGTTTCGTTCACGGCCAATTGGCTGTCGCCTTCCCAAGCAAGAAAGCCAATTTTTGCTCCCTGCGAATCTAAAACCATTAAATTATCCAGGGTAATTTCGAGCGTTTGGTTATTGCGAGAAACACTTTCCAACCCATCAAAAACATTTAGTTGGTTATTGGGAAGCGACGGGTCTTCATAAACCACCGTCACCGCCCAGCCGCCAAAATTTGTACCCGAGCCCGGCGGACTGCAATAGGCCGGAATTATGAAGGTAAGATCTAAATCGGCAAGGGTGTAATTGCCATTGCCGGTAGATTGAATTTGCTGCGTAACATCGGCAAAAGCCGAGAAATAGATATAATCATTACCGCCACTATTGTAAGTAACATTAAAAGTGCGTTCTGCAATAATTGGAACTTGATTGAAGGTAACATTGAAATCTCCCGGACCGGAACCCGCCCAATACAGATATGCAGCAACTACTTCTTGATTAGGTTGTAATTGAAAGTCTGCACTGCTGCTAGTAAGTATAAAACATTGTCCACCTTGGCCGTTTTCCTCCACATTTAAGGTATTTCCGAAAGCGGTATAGTCAAAACGTCCATTAAACTGTTGGTACAGCGAAATGTCCTGAGAGAAAACAACGGAGGAAAACAATAAAAAAAATATAAGAAGGTATCGTTTCAAAGAAAACAGAGTGATTGATTGTTCGCTAAATATAGACAAAAATTGACGCTCTATTGTTTATAAAAGATAGGTTTTTTATTAAACTAGTTCACTGTGCATCTCTATGTTGCCTCCGAACAACTCTGCGTTAGAGCTATTTCACACGGAGGTTCGCTAAGAGGCGCAGAGTTTCACAGCGGAAAAAATTAAATAGTATTTATTAATTTATAGCTTTGTTTTACAAATCTCTTTTCTTTAAAATGGCGTACGACCAATAAATAAAAAGAGAAGTCCAAACAAGAACTATCAAAACATTAAGCCAGGTTACCTGATAATCTTTTGTGAAATTTTCACCCAATTGGTTCGCGGCAGATTGAATGGCGCCCAAACGGCTCATCGGTTCTTTTATAAGATTCGCCATTGCATTTAGCGGAAAGAATTGTGCAACAGTATCGGCAATTTCCGTGTCCTTAAAAAATTGCCATTTCATTAAACCGTAACAAAGCCATTCCACAATTTGCCAAACAATTAAAAAACCAAGTGCAAAGGCGGAGCGTTTTACCAAAACTCCAAGGAAGAGACAGAAGGAGAAAAAGGCGACTAATTTTACAAAATAGGCTGCAATATATTCCAAATCGCTGAAAATGATTCCAATTTCGTTATAATCTGAAAAACTTAAACCCAAAATAAGCGATACCAAAAAAATAAATACGGTTGAAATACCAGCGAAAAGCAAGACAGTAAGAAATTTAGACAGTACAAATTCTTTCTTGCTAAGGCCGTCAATCAAGTTTTGTTTTAGCGTTCGGTAACTGTATTCGTTGCTCATCATGGAAACAATCACGATGGCTAAAAACAGTTTTAAAATTGCCGCCACATAGGTGTTAAAATGCCAGATATACGGAAAGTTGAATATGCCCTGATCGGCAACCCGAAAGTGAAAATCGCCAAAATTAAATTCTATGGAAGCAATAAGGGCAATAAAGGTTATAAGAATAAAATAGATAATGGAAATAACCTTTGCTGAACGGTTATAGCGCAGTTTTTGGAGTTCTATATTTAATAATCGTAGCATTGCGGTTAGTTTTGTTTGGTAAGTTCAAGAAATTGTTCTTCAAGGCTTTCCTTGCGTTTTACGAGGTGTGATAGTGTAATGCCTTTTTCAAAAAGTAATTTATTTACTTCCGAAGCATCCATTGGAGCGTTTAGGTAAGCGATTAGATAATCGCCTTCGCGTTTTACCGTGCCAAAGGCCGTGTTTCCTTCCAAAGCATTTTGCAACAATTGCATATTATTACTCTGCATGGTTAGAAATCCATGACTTGCAATCATTCCATCTACACTGCCCGAATACAAACTAACACCCTTTCTTAAAATCACTACATGTGTGCAGACTTTTTCTACTTCGTCCAATAGATGTGAAGCCAATAAAATAGTGGTTCCCTGTGAAGCAATTGTTTTTATGATTTCCCTAATTTGGTGAATCCCTTGCGGGTCAAGGCCATTTGTAGGTTCATCCAATATCAAAATTTCGGGATCGTTCAACAATGCCGAAGCGATTGCCAAACGTTGTTTCATCCCCAAGGAAAAAGTGCTAAACTTGCTGTCTTTCCGGTCTATTAACCCAACAAGTTCCAGTTTTTCGTTAATCTTTTTATCAGAAACTTCTTTTATTTTACAGACCAATTGCAGGTTTTGGACCGCAGTCATATACGGGTAAAAGTTGGGCCGTTCAATAATGGCGCCTACTTTTTTTAATGCGTTGTGCGTATCGATGGTGCCATCAAACCATTTATAGTCGCCAGCGGTTTTGTTTACCACGTTCAGCACGATACCGAGAGTGGTACTTTTTCCACTGCCGTTTGGACCGAGGATGCCGTAAACATTACCTTTTTCAATAGAAAAGGAAAGGTTGTCCACAGCGGTAAGCGATCCAAATTTTTTGGTGAGATTGTTTATTGTGAGAATATTTTCCACGGAATTGTTTTTTGGATGGTTCTTGTTTGTATGACGAGTGGGGAATGTATTTGTTACAATTTCAACTGCAATTTAGAATTCTAAATTTAGAATTAAGTAACTTTGCACATCTTTTAAAAAACTTAGAAAAATGCAAGACGGAATCTACGTGAAAATAACTACCGAAAAAGGAGAAATCCTAATAAAACTTACTCACGACAAAACCCCGGGAACAGTTGGGAACTTTGTGGCCTTGGCAGAAGGAAACTTGGAAAATTCAGCAAAACCACAGGGAACACCGTATTACGATGGGTTAAAATTTCACCGTGTAATTCCAGATTTTATGATCCAAGGAGGCGATCCCAATGGAACGGGCTCTGGAGGGCCAGGTTACAATTTTGAGGATGAATTCCACCAAGACCTGCGCCACGATACGCCGGGTGTACTTTCTATGGCAAACGCTGGACCGGCAAGTAATGGGAGCCAATTTTTTATTACGCATGTAGCTACTCCTTGGTTAGATAACAAACACACGGTTTTTGGAAATGTTGTAGAAGGTCAGGATGTTGTTGATAGTGTTGCGCAGGGCGATACCATGCAAAAGGTTGAAATTATCCGTGTAGGCGAAGAAGCCAAAAACTGGAACGCCGTGGAAGCCTTTAGAAGTTTTACGGGTGAAAGGGAACAGCGAATTGCAAAGATGAAAGCAGCCCAAGAAGCAGAGCTGAAGAAAGTTTCTGAAGGTTTTGATAGAACCGATAGCGGCTTGCTATATAAAATAATCCAAAAAGGAAGCGGGAAAAAAGCCGAAAAGGGAAAAACTGTTTCCGTGCATTACAAAGGTGCTTTGACTGATGGAACTGAATTTGATTCGTCTTACAAAAGAAAACAACCAATCGATTTTCAATTGGGCGTTGGGCAGGTAATCTCCGGTTGGGATGAAGGCATCCAATTGTTACAGGTGGGCGATAAAGCACGTTTCGTAATCCCTTCGCATCTTGGTTATGGCGAACGTGGTGCCGGCGGGGTAATTCCTCCAAACGCTACCTTAATTTTTGATGTTGAATTAATGGACGTAAAATAGTGATTCGGGATTCGGGATTTGTAAATTCGAATCCCGATCCCCAATTAACGACTCCTGAATTTATTCCTTCCACTTAATATTACACCCCATACTTGGTTTTTGATCTTTTCGTTGTGGATTGTTGTTAAGAATATTATCCAGTGCTTCACGAAGGTCGCGACCGTTTACGGGAATACCATTCCCCGGGCGACTATTGTCTATCTGTCCCCTATATACAAGCGCTAATTCGTCATTAAAAAGATATAAATCCGGAGTGCAAGCAGCGTGGTAAGCCTTGGCTACTTCTTGGGTTTCGTCAAATAAGTACGGAAAGGAAAAGTTGTATTTTCGCGCAGTTCGCCACATTTCGGCGGGGGCATCTTGCGGATATTTAATAACGTCGTTACTGCTTATCGCTACAAATCCGAAACCAGTTACGCGATAATCATTACTTATGCGTACAAGTTCGTCCAGCACGTGCTTTACATAAGGGCAATGATTGCATATAAACATAACCACAGTGCCTTTTTCACCTTGAATATGTTTTAGTGAAACCGGCTTGTTGGTAACCGAATCAACTAGTGTGAAATCGGGTGCTTCAGTGCCTAAAGGAAGCATTTTAGATTCTGTTCTCGCCATTTTTTTCTTTTCGATATTAATTTCAAATCACGGAATAAAGTTACGTATTTTAAGCAGTACTTGCCGTATGAAATATCGGTTAGCTGCAATTGTACAAGTTTTAAAAAGTAATTCAAATTCTATTAAAGAAGTTATAAAAGTTTGTTGTTAAAGAATAACTCTACTAACTTTAAAATTTAAACTTAATACTATGAAAAATTCATATTCATCATTATCAGTAGCAATAGAAGATTTACAAAAAAACGGCTTTACCGAAGATTTTAATCTTGTGGGTGAAGGTATTGAATCTAAAAATCTGAAAAGGGAATGGAAGGCCGGAGAACTGGATGTTATAAAGTTTTATCGCTTTGAAGGAATGACGGATCCGGGAGATAACACCATTCTTTATTTAATAGAAACCCACGACGGGCAGAGAGGTTTGCTCGTAGATGTTTATGGTGCCGACCAAGGCGAAATTTCTCCAGAAATGATTAAAAAACTTTCCCTTCACCATGACGAATAACCTTAGTTGGGCCGATTTTGAAAAAGTAGAAATGCGGGTAGGAACCGTCATTGAGGTCAATGATTTTCCCGAAGCGCGAAATCCTTCGTTTCAACTTTTAATCGATTTTGGAAATGAATTGGGGCGGCGAAAAACATCGGCGCAGCTCACTTCGCTCTATTCAAAGGAAGAATTGATTGGCAAACAAGTAATTGCCGTAGTTAATTTTCCGAAGAAACAAATTGCCAATTTTATGAGCGAATGTCTGGTTCTCGGCGCCGTTGAAGGTAAGGACGTTACTTTGCTTCAGCCGGAAAAATTGGTAAAAAATGGTTTGCGAATTTTGTGATGCTTCAATTTTAAATAGCTTTTCCTTTTAAAATAACTTGATTTTGTAGGCTATCGCTCATAATTTTTCTTACAGCCGATTTGTAAATTGGACGATAAATTGGGTGATATTTTAAGCGCTTGCGTTGCGATAAACTTATGCTTTTAGTTTCTCCATTAAAATACATTCGGTTGTCTTTTAACTGCAACGTTTTAACGGGATCTAAACTTTTTTTGTTCACCACTATTTTGCGTTCAGATTCTAAAAACTGAATAGGCACCTTAAAAAGTTCGGAAATTTTTAATTGCTGATTCCGAATTGTGTTTTTTACTGCAGTTTGACAATAAATACTGTCTAACATAATACTACATTTATCCGATTCAGATTTATAGGTAAACAACAGGTTTTCGGTGGGGTTAATAAAATCAATTTTATCAGATTTGGTAATTGTGCCGAAATACACATACTCAAAATCTGACGCCATAATATATTTTTTGTAGAGCGTATCGTTAAAAATACCGCGATTTCTTTGAATGTACTTATCAGATTTAGAGGTTATGTAAATTATATCCTGTGGATTGGCACGCGAACGCAAAATATATAATTCTTCAATTATCTGGGTGGTATCAACGGCCTGCACATTGTTGGTAGTACAGGGCTCATCGCAAAGAAAGTAACGTTCATTTCCGTATGAATTTCTGTATTCGCACAATCTAAAAACATAAATATTGTATTCTGAAATAGCAATAGTTTCAGTTACCGGAATATTTTTCGAACTGCTGCAGGAATACGAAAAGCTAATTAAAATAGCTGTTAGTAATAGGTATTGAAGTAGCTTCATAATTATTCGGTTTTAAATAGTGAAGAAACTCCACCGGCAATACGCCAACCCCAATAATAATCGGGATGATATGGAAAATCTGAGTTAAAGTGTAAAAAATCCTGAAGGTCAAAAGCATTAAAATCGTACAGGGTTATGTATGCGCTATAGCCTTGGCGAAAGCTGGTGGCGTTGAGTTTCCATTGTTGTTGGTTAAAACCAAAAGCATCTCCATTATTATAGGGAATATGGTCTAATTGCAACTTGTCCGCAGTATCTACAGCATATTGCTGCCAACCGGTAAACTTATGAAAGCTGAGCTCTACCAAACCTATATATGCGGTTTCGTTAAAATGCGCCGAGAGTACAAGTCCGCCTGTATAAAACCGATCTTCCCGATCGCCAAAATAATCAAGTACGGGTCCGCCGTCATTGTAATACGAAATTTGCACGCGTCTGGCAATGTTTAGGTTAAAGAAACCCACCGTTTGCGAAGCTCTGTTTTTATCGGGATTCATTAACCAATTAGAACCAATTGAAAAGGAATAATCAAATGTGTTTTGTAAAGGATTGGCAACAAAATCTGAAAAATGATAGAGTGGTACAAACCTATATTCTAACTCTGATGTGGTCGTATTATTTGTAAATCCGGGGGTTACGGTTGCATTAGCAAAAAAATCGAAGAAGGTAGATCGGTAATAATCTTTGTTTAGATTGCTCCCTAAAATCCCTTTATTATAAAACAATACCCCAATATGTACGGCTGGTAAAACTCCAAAATTATTTTTTGCCAACGGTACGTAATTGGCAACGCCACCTGTAGCAGCTACTCTAAATTTTAATCCGTGTTTTACCTGATATTCTGCGGTAATATTTATACCAAAACCCAAACGTAGATCGTCAATGGGCTCCGTGACTTGCGCATTTCCGTTGAAACAGAAAACCATTAAAATAAGTATGGCAATACTTTTTATCATGGATTAAATATTTAAAAAGTGGGGAGCGCTGCATTAAGTAACTAATACGTAGATAAATATATGAATTTTGTTTTTAAACAATGTAGTAGCCCAATTTTATTATGAGCTTTTAAAGCTATTTGCAACCAATCTTAATTTTTAAACTATTTTCGCATATGCAGATGCGCTGCGCTACGCCATTTAAGTTGAAAAGAATTGGCAATTTAAAATAATAAAAAAGTAATTATGAAAAATACTATCATTATATTGAGCCTCGTGGCTATTGGTTTTGTTTCGTGTAAAAACAATACAACTGAAACTACTGCTCTCGATGAAAATAGATTTGAAAAACTTAAAAACTTGCAATGGATGTTAGGTACTTGGACTAAGGAAGTTGATACCATTTTTTCGCAAGAAACCTGGTCGCGCGAAAATGACAGTACTTTTACCGGCTATAGTTTTGTGGAACATGACGGGAAAGTTGTTTTTGCAGAAACCATGGCGCTGGAGTTGAAAGGAAACAATTTAGAATTAACAGTTGCTTCTGCCAAAACAAAGGAGAAAAAACCTGTTACTTTTAGAATGATAAATTCAGAAAAAGGACATTTCACCTTTGAAAATAAAAGCCACGATTTTCCACAGCGCATAATTTATACAAATCCTGCCAAAGACTCACTCCACGCTTGGATTGAAGGAACTGAAAACGGAGAACCTAAAAAAATCGATTTTTATTTTGCAAAACATTAAAAGTTTGGGATTATTTTTCTGAATAGTCCTTTATTTTTTCTACTGGCATTAGGGTTACATCGTATATTTTCCAATGAAATTCGTGAAGTTTTTTTAATCCCTCTTCAATGGCTTTCGGAATATCTGTGCCCGGATTCGCTATTATTTGCACATCGCCAAAATATACCTGTCCTTCCTCCCTAAACCGAACTTTTGCATCCAAAACCCAATCCCATGATTTAACGAAGTTTTCGGCTTTCACTACCAATTCATCGGGTTTTTCGTCTTTAATATGTAGCGGCTGTCTGTCCATTAAATCTTCCACGGCATCTTTTAAATTGGTATATCCATCCTTTAAAACTGAAAAAGAAATAACCAGCGCCGCGCTGGCATCTGCCCACCACCAACCCATACCAATACCCAAAATTCCGGCCATGGCCGCAAAACCGGTCATATAATCGGCCTTTTGTGTATTGGCGTCTGTATATAAAATTTTATTGTGAAGTTTTTTGGCCAATGGTAATTTTTTATAGCCTAAATACATTGCGGGTAGCGAACTATAAATCAATACTGCAATCATAATCCAACCCATCCAAATTTGCTTGCCAAAGAGCATTATTGTTCCAATGGTAGGATGTTCGGCCTTCATAAGGGTAATAGCCGAATCTACCATTAAAAAAAGACCCATTCCAAACAGGGCAACGCTTCCCGTTAAGAATGCAATGGTAAACACACGGTGGAAGCCAAATTGAAATTTTTTGTTGGGTTTTCTGTTATAAATGCACGATGCTATTAAAAATGAAATTGCCGGAATCATACTTAAAGCGTCTTCCAACCAAGCGGTTTTCATGGCTTGGGATGAACCCATAACCAAGTACATAAGCACAACTACGGTTGCCAAATACACCAGCGTAATCCATTCCAATCTTTTGGCTTTTTTTAGTTTCGGTTTTAAATCCTCGGGTAGTTCAAAGGCTTCTGTTCTCATGGCTTTTGATTTTTTTCGATGAATTCTTCAAGCTGAAAAAGTAATCGGTTTTCCCCGCGCGGAATAAACAATACATGTTTGCCATCATAGGGTTTGGTCATCCCTACCTTAGATTTCCAATTCGATTTCTTTTCAAATCCACCCAAAACTATATCTAATTCAAAGTTTTCCAGCTTTTTTACCAATGCTGTCTCATTTTCACTAATAAATTGCGTCTGCAGATTTTCCTTTTGGGCAAATCGCTCGATTAGATTTTTTTCGAATGAAATAGTAGTGGAATCAATTTTCGGAACAACTCCTATCCGCAGGGAAGATTTTTTTGCGTTTTCGAAAGAATTGTTCGGGTCTTTTGGGAAATTGCATGAGCTGCTAAAAAATACGAACATTAGCAATATACCCAATAGGGTAATTTCGCGCATAACATTTTCTTATAAAATTATAAAGAATGTTATAAGGGCAATTATAAATTTTTGCTAAAATGCAGATTAACAGAAACTGTATAACTTTTTACTGCAATTATGCCTCTGCATCTAAAGTGTCGGTAACAACATAATACCGTGGATCTTCAATGGAGTTTTCAATAATGGTATCAAATTCCGGATTCCATTTTAAAAGTAGCGCCTTGCAGTCTGGACTCAGATGTGTTAGCTTAATTTGTCTGCCGCTATCTAAATATTTATTGGCAATATTTCGCACTGCCTCCACACCCGAATGGTCGGAAATCTTTGATTCTATAAAATCAATTTCCACAGAATTTGGATCGTCAGACACATCAAACTTTGTGTTGAAAGCGGTAGTGGAACCAAAAAATAAAGGGCCCCAGATTTCGTAAACTTTTGTGCCATCGTCTTTAATTCGTTTGCGTGCGCGAATTCGCGTAGCGCTTTTCCAAGCAAAAACGAGAGCGCTCATAATTACACCTACAAATACGGCTATTGCCAAATCCTGCCAAACGGTTACAGCCGAAACGGTAATTAGAACAACTGCATCAGCAATTGGAATTTTGTGCAATATTCTAAAGCTGCTCCAAGCAAAGGTGCCAATTACCACCATAAACATTACGCCTACTAATGCCGCAATAGGTATTTTTTCAATGAGTGGTGCGCCAAAAAGCACAAAACATAAAAGCGCAATTGCCGCGGTAGCGCCCGATAGTCTGCCGCGTCCACCAGAGCTCACGTTGATAATTGATTGCCCAATCATGGCACAACCGCCCATCCCACCGAAAAGTCCGTTTAATATATTTGCGCCGCCTTGAGCAACACATTCACGATTGCCGCTACCGCGGGTTTCGGTCATTTCATCAATTAAATTTAGCGTCATTAACGATTCAATTAAACCAACGGCAGCCAATAGAAATGCCGTGGAAAGTATTAAATCCCAATGCCCACTTAGGGTATCAATAAACGTAAAAATCTGGGTTTGGAAAACAGGTAGGGATCCTTTTAGGCCACTTCCTCCACCATCGCGAATAAAGGAGCCTACGGTACTCACATCTAAATTTCCGAAAATGGTAATACAGGCTACCACAATTATTGCAATAAGGGCTGCGGGTAGTTTCTTGGTTAGTTTTGGTAGCCCGAACATAATTGCCATGGTAAGTCCGACCAAGGCTAACATTACCCATAAATCCATGCCAGAAAGCCATTGTGGAACCGTGCCGCGACTTTCTTTAAAAAGTCCTAATTGCGAAAGAAAAATAACAATGGCCAAGCCGTTTACAAAACCCATCATTACTGGATGCGGAATTAGCCGAACAAATTTTCCGAGCCTAAAAACACCTGCCATTATTTGAATGGCTCCCACAAAAAGAAGCGTTATAAACAACCATTGTAGTCCGAGATATTCTACTGGATCTGCCAGTGAAAGGCCTACTTCGTTTCCCTTTTGAATTAAATGGACCATGACCACAGCCATAGCGCCAGTAGCACCAGAAATCATTCCAGGGCGGCCGCCAAAAAGTGCGGTTACAAGCCCCATAATAAATGCGCCATAAAGCCCCACCAACGGGTCAATTCCGGCAACAAACGCAAAGGCAACCGCTTCTGGAACCAAAGCCAAGGCTACCGTTAATCCGGAGAGGATATCGTTTTTAGGGTTTTGGGTAAACGATAATAAGTATTTTGCGAGCATTTAGTTATTTTTTAATTAAAGGCGGCAAAGATATGATTTTGAAAATGAATGGGCTTAAAGTTAAAAATTAAGTTTGTTTATCTTCAGTTTTGGTTTTCACATTAAAACTAGGTGCTACATAATCCTTAGGCAAATAATCTGAAGGAATTGTGGTTGCGTTGCCATCGCGGGCTGCACGATAATGGGGTGAGAGTATTTCTATGCCGCGCTCATTACAAACATCCTGTATATTCTGATGCAAATCTGAGTAAATTGTAGCTTGTTTATTGGCTTCCCGAACGTAGGCATTAATTTGATATGCCACATAAAAATCTTCTAAACTAGTTTGTAAAACAAAGGGTTTGGGTTCTTTTAAAACTAAATCGGTGCGCAATGCAGCTTCAATTAAAACTTCGTACATATCTTTCCAAGGTACATCGTATCCTATAGTTACCGTAGTATGAATTATAAGCCCTTTAGCGGGAGCGTCACTGCTGTAATTAATGGTATGGCTATTCATTACCGTGGAATTTGGAATGGAAATAATTTCATTTTTAGCCGTACGTACACGTGTTACCAACGACGATTTTTCAATTACATCGCCTGTAACTTCGCCAATTTTAACGCGATCCCCAATAGTAAACAATCGCATATACGTTAATACCAAACCAGCAATAATATTAGAGAGTGATCCTGCTGAGCCGAAGGTAAATAGAAATCCTAAAAAGACCGAAACTCCCTTAAAAATTGGCGATTCGCTTCCCGGTAAGTACGGAAAGATAACGATAAACATAAAGGCAATTACCAAAATTCTGATTATTTGATAGGTGGGGGCGGCCCAATCTGCATAAAACCCATTAATTGTTAAATTGCCTTTGGCTATTTCATCTTTTAAAAAGCTAATTCCTTTTAGGGCATACCTAAACACGATAATAATTACTAGAATGGTAATTAGGTTTGGTAAGTAGTTCCAGAAAGACATTAGAATGTTTTTCAGTGGGTTCAGAATATAACCAAACAGGGTATCTGCAAAGTGTTCGGTCCACGGAAATAAACCAAATAGAATAGGTAATGCAATATAAACGGCAATAAGAATTACAAACCACTTTATTAATTTATTCGCCAAAAGCAGTGCGTTTACCTGTCTTTTGGCATCGAATAAAACGTAGTTTTTGATTTTTATACCTTGAATTTTTTGGTTTTCTTGCAGTTGAATTTTATGAGCGGTCCAATTAAAGGCTTTTGAAATATAGTAGATCAATAGAATAATTACCAGCAATACTAATAGCGCGAGCCCAATTTGTTTGGCCAGGGTTGCAAAGCTGGTTTGGTCCCTATATTCCAAAACGGCCGCGGTTATTTTTTCGCGGTACACTTCTGCAAGCTCAGTTTTGGAGGTGTCGTTCCAAAGCGCATCAGTTTCTGAAATGCTCATAATTATGTTTGAATCCCAGACAATATCTTTTACAGTTTCGGCGTCTTCAACCTTTAATGAGTTGGCTTTAAAGTCGTAATTGTTTACTAACTTCTTTATTCTTTCCGAAATAATATCGGCTCGTTCCTTCGGAGAAAAACTGCCCAATTTGGAATAGAGCACAAAGAGGGTATCGTTAAAAAAACCTATTACCGGAAACCCCTGCGTAGTATTTTTTAATGAATCTATTTTCGCCTTTTTGTTGGCTATGCGTGTTTTTTCTTTTAGCGTGAGGGCCGTAAGTTGTGCTTGTAGCTCTTCTTTCTTAAGGTTATCCGTAGTTTTTAACGCGTTAATCTGTGCCTCAAGATTACTTTTATTTATGGAGTCTTCTACCCGTTGTTTCTCAATTTCGGAAAGTCGTTTGTTGTAGTTTTCCAACAATGCGATATTAACGGAATCTTTTTTAACCGAAGCCGTGTCTTCCTGCGAATAACCTAGGGCTATGCTAAAGATTATTCCTAAAAAGGGTAAACATTTTTTGAACTGCTTCATACGCTTAAAATTTGGGCTAAAGTAATCAAAAAACCAAGCTGTTTACGCGCTTTTTACAAGTTTGAAAAATTTATAGGTTATTCTAATCCAAAGAGGAAGTTTAAGAATATGAATGCGTTAGCTGCAAAAGACAAACAGAATATTACAATAAAAAAACTGGCAGCGGTTTTAGCCGTGCCGGTTTTGTAGTTGGAATACAATTTTTTAAATATCGTCAAATTCAATATCGGTAAAATTGCTGGTATCTGTCTTTAATGTTTCGTCTGTTGCTTTTGCAGCCACTGGTGTTTCGGTTTTTTCATTTTCATCTGCGGGCTGAGCGGGTTTGTAATCTTTTTGGTGGCGTTCGCTAATTACTTCTTCCCCTTTTTCGTCTATAATATAATCTATCATTTCTGCTAGGGTATCTTTAAATTCACTAAAATCTTCTTTATAAAGATAGATTTTGTGTTTTTTGTAATGATAGGAACCATCGTCGTTGGTAAATTTTTTACTTTCAGTAATGGTTAGGTAAAAATCCCCCGCCTTTGTAGATCTTACGTCAAAAAAATAGGTGCGTCTGCCGGCGCGCATTACTTTTGAAAAAATTTCTTCTTGCTCCATCGTATAGTGCTCACTCATAATTTCTGTTTTTTGCTTAGGTTGTGCCAAAAATCCAAAAAAAATCCAAACTTGCCAAGGTAAATTTACATTTCTTTTTCCAAGAGTTGTTTGGCGTAAAGTTCTTTGTAATATCCTTCAGAATTTACCAGCTCATTATGCGTTCCATTTTGAATTATCTTACCGTTTTCCAATACTATTATTTTATTTGCGTTTTTAACTGACGAGATTCTATGGCTAACAATGAGGGTAGTTTTATTTTTTGAAATTTTATATAAATTTTGAAGAATTTCCTCCTCCGTTTCAGTGTCTACCGCCGAGAGGCAATCGTCAAAAAGCAAAATCTGTGGATCTTTAATTAACGCGCGTGCTATGGAAACGCGTTGTTTTTGCCCTCCGCTCAATGATATGCCCCGTTCGCCCAGAACGGTGTCGTACCCTTTAGAAAAACCAATTATGTTTTTGTGCACGGCCGCATTTTTTGCAGCTTCAATTACTTCTTCTTCCGAAGCATTTTCCTTTCCAAAACGAATATTATTGCGAAGCGTATCGCTAAACAGAAAGGCGTCCTGTGGCACATAGCCAATACTATCGCGCAAGTTATCGAGGTTGAGGTTTTTTATGGCTTTGCTATCAATTTTTAACATGTTTTCTTCTACGTCATAAAGCCTTCCTATTAATTCTAGAATGGTAGATTTACCCGAACCCGTATTGCCAATAATAGCCAAGGTTTCGCCTGGTTTCACAGTAAATGAAACATCTTTTAGCGCCGTTATTCCCGTATCTGGATAGGTAAAGGAGAGCTTGTTAAATTCAATTAAACCGTTTATAGGAGTGCTTTCTGAAACTAAATTTTGAATGGCAGGTTCGGTTTTTAAAAATTCGTTTATACGTTTTTGCGAAGCTTCGGCCTGTTGCACCATAGAGGTTACCCAACCCACGACTGCAACGGGCCAGGTGAGCATATTTACATAGATTAAAAACTCAACAATAGTTCCAAATTCGGCAATTTGGCCATTAATATATCGTGTGCCGCCAATATAAATAACCAGAATATTACTAACGCCAATTAGCAACATCATTAGCGGAAAAAACAGAGCTTGAACTTTTGCCAGATCTATATTTTTTACTTTGCTGCCTTCTGCGAGCTCTTCAAAATTAGTATTGGTACGAGATTCTATTCCATAGGCTTTTATTACGGCTATTCCGCTAAAACTTTCTTGTGTAAAGGTGGTGAGTTTTGAAAGGTATTGCTGTACAATTGTGGTACGCCTGTTTATTAAAACGCTCAATCTGTAAATAGCAATAGACAAAATGGGCAATGGCGCAATAGCGTACCAAGTTAAAACTGGGGCTTTGTAAAACATATAGCTAATTACCACCACAAATAAAGTAATTGTGGTTATGCTGTACATTAATGCAGGGCCTACATACATACGTACTTTTGAAACATCTTCGCTAATGCGGTTCATTAAATCGCCTGTACGGTTTTGTTTGTAAAAGCCAAGATGTAGTTTTTCGTAATGCCGAAACACTTCGTTTTTAAGATCGTACTCTACATATCTGGAAACCACAATAAAGGTTTGGCGCATCATAAAAGTGAAGAACGCCGAGAGTAATGCGGCACCTAAAAGCAATAGGATATTAATAAGAAGCTGTTGTTCTACAACGCTTATACTTGATATTTCACCATTTAAGTACTGTTTTACCGAGGTTACCGAATCGCCTACTTTCATTGGTACTACCAATTTAAAAACAGTGGCGATTACAGTTATAAAAACGCCCAAGAGTAGGCGTCCTTTATATTTTAAAAAATATTTATTTAGATATTTTAATTCTTTCATTTACTCTATTTGAGTTATTGCACACACTATTGTTACCCTGCAAAATATGCTGCCCACACTACGCCTCATTTTATAGATTTGTGTATTATTTAAATATTCTTAAATTATAGGTCGATGCTTTGTGAAATTAACAACAAAGGGTTACTTTTGCACCGCCGTTTTAAAGGATATATAATATAATAAATAAGCTATGGTAACCGAGGTAATAAATACGAATGAACTTCATAAAATGGACCCCGTTTTTGGGCAAATGTCCTTTGACAATCACGAGCAAATCGTTTTTTGCAATGACAAAGATACTGGTTTAAAAGCAATAATTGGTATTCACAATACCGTTTTAGGACCAGCGCTTGGCGGTACTAGAATGTGGAATTACACCAGTGAATGGGAAGCCCTGAACGACGTGCTTCGCCTATCGCGTGGTATGACGTATAAAAGCGCAATTACAGGTTTAAACCTCGGCGGCGGAAAAGCTGTTTTAATTGGAGATGCAAAAACACAGAAAACACCCGAACTAATGTTAAAGTTTGGTGAGTTTGTACATTCCTTGGGCGGTAAATACATAACTGCAGAAGATGTGGGTATGGCAACCTCAGATATGGATTTGGTGCGTACGGTAACTCCGTATGTAACAGGTATTTCTGAAGCAAACGGCGGAGCCGGAAATCCATCCCCAATTACTGCGTACGGGGTGTTTATGGGAATGAAAGCTGCGGCAAAATATAAATTTGGAAGCGATGTTCTTGAAGATAAAATAGTGTATGTTCAAGGAATTGGCAATGTAGGCGAAGCTTTGGTTGAAAATTTAAGCAACGAAGGCGCCAAAGTTTATATTACCGATATAAATCAAGAGCGTTTGGAAGAAGTTCGCGATAAGTACGGTGTTCAGATTTACGGTGGCGATAACATCTACAAAGAAAAAATGGACATCTATGCGCCTTGCGCACTGGGAGCTACCATAAACGATATTACCATTAACCAATTAAATACTAAAATAATTGCGGGCGCTGCCAATAACCAGTTAGCTGAAGAACAAAAGCACGGAACCATGCTTCGTGAAAAAGGTATTGTGTACGCACCAGATTTTCTTATAAACGCTGGAGGAATTATTAATGTATATGCTGAACTTGAAAATTACGACCGAAAGGAAATAATGCGTAAAACTGAAAATATATACAATACTACAATCGAAATTTTAAAGAAAGCCGATACCGATAATATTACTACCTATCAAGCAGCATTTAACGTGGCTCAAGCCCGAATTGATGCAAGAAAAAATGAAAAATAACATTCTTTTTTCTTAAAACACTATCTTTGCAACGCACAGGATGTATCTTGTGCGTTGTTTCTTTAAACCCGTTCTTTCAAAAAATATATGCTTACAAGAAGACATATCCGCGTAAAAGTTTTGCAATCCGTTTATGCTTATAATCAGCGTCCCGATCCGAATATTGATATTCAGGAAAAATTTCTACTACACAGTATAGACCAAATGCAGGATCTGTATTTATTGTTGATTCAATTGCTATTGGCCATGCAGGATCAAGCCGAGAGTTTTTTAAGCCGCTCCCAAAAAAAGCACCTTGCCACGGCAATAGAAAAAAATCCGAGTCGCACCTTTGTCGATAATAAGTTACTGAAAATAATTGCCGACAACACTACTTTTTCTGATGTAATTGAAAAGAAAAAACTCAATTATTGGCAGTTAGATAACGAATACGCAGTTTTGCTTTTTAACGAACTGCGTCAATTAGATTGGTACGAAACCTATCTGACTTTAAATGAAACTACATTTAAAGAAGACAAAGATTTTGTACTTCGTGTTTACAAAGAAGTGATTGCGCCCAATGAAAAAATCTACGAATATCTGGAAGACAAACGCCTAACGTGGATAGATGATTTTCCAATAGTGAACACGGCAATTGTTAAAATGCTCAGCAAACTTTCAGAAAACAACGCTTCAGCACTGTTGGTGCCTAATTTGTATAAAAATTCTGAAGACCGCGAATATGCACTTCAACTTTTTAGAAAAGTAATTTTAAACGACACTAAGTTAAACGTACAGATTGAAGGTAAAACTCCAAACTGGGATCAAGAGCGAATTGCCGATTTAGATTTAATAATTCTAAAAATGGGTATAGCCGAATTTCTATACTTTCCTTCAATTCCAGTACGAGCTACCATCAATGAGTATTTAGAGGTTTCCAAAGAATATTCAACCCCCAAAAGCAGTATTTTCGTCAACGGTATTTTAGATAAAATTGTAAAGGAATTTGAGGAAAATGGAAAACTTAATAAAATTGGGCGGGGGCTTCAATAAGAGTAAAAAAATCCTTATTTTTGGCGTGCTAAAAACATAAAAAATCTAAATTATCATGAAAAAATCAGTTTTATTAGTAGCAATACTATCTGTTTTTGCCTTTTCATCTTGTAAAGACAACGCTGCAGACAAAGTAAATGAAGAAAACATTGCTACTGCAGAAGCTCGCGACGCAGAATCGGGCAAATTTCCTGTAATTACTTTTGAAGAAAGTCAGTTCGATTTTGGAACTATCGATCAAGGAACTAATGTGGAGCACGTTTTTAAATTTAAAAACACGGGCGAAGCACCTTTAATGATCGTAAACGCAAAAAGTAGCTGCGGTTGTACTGTGCCAGAATATACCAAGGAGCCAGTTGCACCAGGAGAAGAAGGTCAATTGTTGGTGAAATTTAACGGTAGCGGCCAAAACCAAGTTAGTAAAACAGTTACCCTAACTACAAACACAAAAGCAGGAACCGAAACTTTAACCATTAAAGCGTTTGTAAATCCTAAAGCAGGTGCGGCGGCTGCACAACCAATAAAAACCCCAACATCCTAATTTATAAAGCTTAGGAATAAATAATTGCTATGGCAGAAATACAAAATTTTTTACCTATAATCCTATTGTTTTTGGTAATGTATCTTTTTTTGATACGCCCACAAATGAAAAAGGCCAAACAGGAAAAACAGTTTGTCGCTCAACTTAAAAAAGGCGATAAAGTTATTACCACGGGTGGTTTGCACGGTAAAGTACTTGAACTTTATGACGACGGCACTTGCATTATTGAAAGTGGAGCCGGAAAAATGAAGTTTGAACGTTCTGCCATTTCTATGGAAAGAACGGCAAAACTAAACGCACCAGTGAAGGAAAAGAAATAGGTAAAACTAAAATTCCAAAAGAAAAGCACCAAACTTCAACTTGAAATTTGGTGCTTTTTTTATTATTGGAAATCTTAAAATTTACTCCTCTTCGTTTTTAAATTTTGAAAGATCCTGGGCGGTAATTTGTGCAATATTTACAATTACCTCTACCGCTTTTATCATACTTTCAACCGGCACATATTCAAACCTTCCGTGAAAATTGTGCCCGCCTGCAAATATATTTGGGCACGGAAGCCCCATAAAACTTAATTGCGACCCATCCGTACCGCCGCGTATTGGCTTAATGAGCGGTTTTATATTTGCTTGTTCCATCGCCAGTTTGGCAATTTTTACAATGTGCATTACAGGTTCAATCTTTTCGCGCATATTAAAATATTGATCCTTAATTTCAACAGAAATAACCTCCATTTCAAATTGTTCATTTAGCTCGTCTGCTAATTGCTGAACCATTTGTTTTCTGGCTTCAAAATGCTTTTTATCGTGATCGCGAATAATGTATTGCAATTTGGTTTCATCTACCGTCCCGTTTATATTGTGAAGGTGAAAAAAACCTTCGCGACCCTCGGTGTGTTCTGGGGTTTCAAGTCTAGGTAACGAATTTATATAGTCTGTGGCAATATACATGCTGTTCACCATTTTGCCTTTTGCGTATCCCGGATGAACAATTTTTCCTTTTATGGTAACTACGGCCCCAGCAGCATTAAAATTTTCGTACTCAAGCTCGCCTACTTGGCTACCGTCCATGGTATAAGCCCAATCTGCCCCAAATTTTTTCACGTCAAATTTATGTGCTCCGCGGCCAATTTCTTCGTCGGGAGTAAAGCCAACACGTATTTTTCCATGCTTTATTTCGGGATTGTTTATAAGGTACTCCATAGCCGAAACTATTTCGGTAATACCCGCTTTATCATCTGCTCCCAAAAGGGTGGTGCCGTCTGTTGTGATTAGGGTTTGCCCTTTGTAAAGCAACAAATCTTCAAAATAATCTGGCGAAAGAATAATATTTTGCTCCTTGTTGAGAACAATATCCTTTCCATTATAATTTTCAACTATTTGCGGATTTACATTGGCGCCGGTAAAATCTGGCGAAGTATCAAAATGCGAAACAAAACCAATAACAGGAACCGGATGCGAAACGTTAGAAGGCAAAGTTGCCATAATATAGGCGTTTTCGTCTATAGTAACGTCTTCCATCCCAATGGCCTTTAATTCGTCGGCCAGGGTATTGGCAAGGTTCCATTGTTTTTTGGTGCTAGGTGTGGAGTTGCTGTTTGGATCGCTTTCAGTATCAATTTTTACATACCCGGTAAAGCGGTCAATAATATGTTGTTTTTTAATCATAACTTTATATTTACTCTGCAAAATAACGCATATTCAAAATAACAAATACATTGTTTAGTGTATTTTTGTAGCACATTTTTTCAACTATGTACAAAAGTATTATTCGTCCTATATTTTTTCGATTCGATCCTGAAAATATTCATCATTTTACATTTACCTTAATTCGATTTTTTGATAAAATTGGCTTCGGAAGTCTTTTCCGAAGTATGTATAAGGTAGAAAATCCGAAGTTGGAGCGCGAAGTTTTTGGGTTAAAATTTCCAAATCCCGTAGGTCTCGCAGCGGGTTTTGATAAAGATGCAAAGTTATATAAAGAACTTTCAAATTTTGGTTTTGGCTTTATTGAAATAGGTACCGTTACGCCAAGACCGCAACCCGGAAATGAAAAGCCACGATTGTTTCGCTTAAAGGAAGATTCCGCAATTATAAATCGGATGGGTTTTAACAATGGTGGAGTAGATGAAGCGGTTGAAAGATTGAAGATGAACTGTCACTCGGAGCCCTTCAACTCCACTCAGGACAGGCCCCATCGAAGGGTTTTGATCGGAGGAAACATAGGCAAAAACAAAATCACTCCCAACGAGGAAGCTGTAAACGATTACTTTATTTGCTTTGAAGCACTTTTTGATTATGTAGATTATTTTGTTGTAAACGTAAGTTCGCCCAATACCCCTAATCTTCGCGCGTTGCAGGAAAAGAAACCATTGACAGATTTGCTGCAAACACTTCAAGATAGAAATAATTTAAAAGCAAAACGCAAACCAATTCTTTTAAAAATTGCGCCAGATTTAACCGATGAGCAACTTTTAGACATTATTGAAATTGTTGCCGTAACCAAAATTGATGGGGTTATTGCAACCAATACAACTATTTCGCGCGAAGGGATTTCTTCAGGAAATAAAGGTGAAATGGGAGGTTTAAGTGGGAAACCTTTAAATAAAAGAGCGACGGAAGTAATCCGTTTTCTTTCTGAAAAAAGCAATAAAAGTTTCCCGATAATTGGGGTTGGGGGCATTCATTCTGCTGCTGATGCTTTGGAAAAACTCGAAGCCGGCGCCAGCTTGGTGCAGCTTTATACAGGTTTTATTTATGAAGGACCGGGATTGATAAAGCAAATTAACAAAGCGATATTGAAAAGACATAGGACTTGAAGACTTAAGACGTAGGACAATTTTTATAATAATAAAATGACATTAAATATATATCCCGAATTCAATGAACTGCGAGTCTTAAATCTTACGTCTTTTAGCGCAGCGGTCTTACGTCTTATTTTATGCTCGAAACGCTAATTTCTTTTTCAATCGCCACTTTAGCGCTAGCCATTTCCCCAGGGCCAGATAATATTTATGTGCTTACGCAATCCTTGGTAAATGGAACCAAAAGCGGTATTGCTACAACTGCTGGTTTAATAAGTGGTTGCATTGTACACACTACACTTTTGGCTTTTGGTATTTCTGCAATTATAACTGCTTCCGACAACATGTTTTACGCTATAAAAGTTTTGGGAGCTTGCTACTTGGTTTACTTGGCTTATAAAGTTTACAAAAGCGATGTAAATATTTCATTGGCAGAAAATGCTCCTAAAAAAACATACGTCCAACTTTTTAAAACAGGGGTGATTATGAATTTGGTTAACCCAAAAGTGATGATATTCTTTTTGGCCTTTTTCCCTGGTTTTCTGTGGAATGAAACCGAAAATACGGTCATTCAATTTTATATTTTGGGAATTACTTTTATGGTAGTTTCCTTTTTAACTTTTAGCACAATTGCCCTTGCTGCCGGTAGAATTTCAAGCTTGCTTAGGGACTCAAAAAATATGGGGGTAGTTTTAAAGTGGCTGCAAATACTGGTATTTGTAGGTATTGCTGTTTTTATATTAATTCCATAAACCTATTAATTTTTTAAAATTGAAAGATTCCTGCCTGCGTAGGAATTGCTATCTTTGAACCAATGCAGCACGTAAAAATTATAGAATGTCCGCGCGATGCCATGCAAGGCATTAGAGATTGGATTCCCACCGATCAAAAAGTGAAATATATACAGTCGCTTTTGCGCTGTGGCTTTGATACAATAGACTTCGGAAGTTTTGTTTCCCCGAAGGCAATTCCGCAAATGCAAGACACTGCCGAAGTACTTTCAAAACTAGATCTATCAACGACCAAAAGTAAACTGCTTGCAATTATAGCCAATCTTCGCGGTGCCGAAGATGCGGTAAAACACCCTGAAATTGATTATTTGGGATATCCTTTTTCCATTTCAGAAAATTTTCAAATGCGCAATACGCATAAAACTATTGCGGAGTCTTTAGTAATACTTCAAAATATATTAAATCTCGCCCATAAAAATAACAAGGAAGTGGTTGCCTATTTATCTATGGGCTTCGGAAACCCCTACGGCGATCCTTGGAATGTTGACATAGTAGGCGAGTGGACGGAAAAGCTTTCAGGCATGGGGGTAAAAATACTTTCGTTAAGCGATACCGTGGGTTCATCCACTCCCGAGATTATTTCATATTTATTTAGTAATTTAATACCCAAATATCCCCACATAGAGTTTGGCGCGCATTTGCACACCACGCCAACGGCTTGGTACGAAAAGGTGGATGCTGCCTATAAATCCGGTTGCAGAAGGTTTGATGGTGCTATTCAAGGTTTTGGTGGTTGCCCGATGGCAAAAGATGAGTTAACGGGAAATATGCCCACCGAAAAAATGCTGAGTTATTTTACGGCTGAAAAGATTTCGAGCAATATTAATCCTATGTCTTTTGAAAGTGCACATAACGAAGCAACAAAAATTTTTACTAAATACCATTGATTATGAATAAAACAATATTTTTTGCAATTCTTCTGGGATATTTCGCGGTAGGCTGCTCCTCAGTGAAACCTACGGTTAATGAGCAAAATAAAGGTGGTGAGACAGTTACGCTAAAATTTGTTCAAATTAACGATGTTTATGAAATTGCACCCTTAAGCGGTGGCGAATACGGAGGTTTGGCACGAGTAGCACATATTCGGGATTCAATCAAAGAAAAATTTCCAAATACCTATATGTTTTTAGCAGGCGATTTTTTAAACCCTTCTTTAATAGGAACACTAAAAGTAGATGGCGAACGTGTAAATGGCAAACAGATGGTGGAAGTGCTTAATGCGATGGAGATAGATTTGGTAACATTTGGCAACCACGAATTTGATTTGGACGAAGACGATTTGCAAAAAAGATTAAACGAATCAACTTTTGAATGGACGTCGGCAAACGTGCGCCAAGTTTCTGAAGGTGGAAACAAATTTTTTAAAAGCAAACAAAACAACACTACAGTTCCAGCAACAGATTATTCAATTTTTAAAGCGAATAATGCAGCCGGTAATAGTTTAAAGTTTGGAGTTTTTGGGGTAACATTACCATCAAACCCCAAAGATTATGTTTTTTACGGCGATATTTATAACGAAGCTGAAAGAGCATATAATTTGGCCTTGCAGGAGTCAGACTTTGTTGTAGGGCTCACCCATGTAGCGATTGATGAAGATATTGAAATTGCAAAAAGAGTAGGATCAGTACCGTTAATAATGGGCGGACACGAACATTTTAACATGTTGGAAAAAGTTGGCAATACAATAATTAGCAAAGCAGATGCCAATGCTAAAAGCTTGTATGTACATACATTTACATATAATTTAAAAAATAAATACCTCCAGCTAGATTCTGAATTGGTAATGGTAACCGATAAGATAGCGTCTTCGCCAAAAGTAAAAGCTGTGGTGGACAAATGGACTGAAATTGTAGATGAAAAACTAAAGGAAGTAGTTGAAAATCCAGAAGAAGTTATTTACACCGCCACAATTCCATTAGATGGCACAGACACCCCCAGCCGAAGCAAACAAACCAATTTGGGTGAGTTAATTGCGCGTTCAATGGCGTATTCATATAATAATGAAGTGGCAGGCGCTTTAGTAAATGGTGGCTCTATTAGAATTGACGATAAACTGGAAGGTGATATTACAAGTATAGATATTTTTAGAGTGCTTCCCTTTGGTGGAAGTGTGTTAAAAGTAGCTTTAAAAGGAAAGCTATTAAAGGAAATATTAGATTACGGCGAATTACAGAGTGGCGAAGGAGCATATTTACAGCGCTATAATTTTTCAAGAAATAATAAAGGCGCTTGGCAAATTGGCGATGGCATTGAAACTATTGTCGATTCAAAAACATATACCGTAGCTTTTAGCGACTTTTTGCTGAAAGGATTGGACATACCTTTTTTAACTCCCGAGAATAAAGACATCGTAAAAATTTATTACCCAAAAGATTCTGAAACACCGGCCGATATCCGAAAAGCAATTATATATTATTTAAAGTCGCAAAAAAACTAAGAAATGAAAAGAGTTATAAAAATTGTATTAATAGTAGCGCTCATTGCACTGGTGGCAATTCAATTTATTCGTCCTGAAAAAAATAGTGGCGGATATGAAAATGTTACACTATTTGAAACAGAAACAAAACCTTCGGCAAAAGTAGCTGCTATTTTAAAAGAAAACTGCTACGATTGCCATAGTGATCAAACGGTATATCCGTGGTATGCCGAAATTGCTCCAATGTCATTTTGGCTCGACGATCATATTGAGCACGGAAAAAAACATTTCAATGTTTCGGCTTGGAACGATTATACCCTTAAAAAGAAAGAGCACAAACTAGAAGAACTCGTTGAAATGGTTGAAGAGGGTGAAATGCCCTTGGAATCGTACACTATCTTACACGGCGATATTTCCGAAGCGGAAAAGAAACTATTGCTGCAATGGGCAGGGGTAGCAAGACTTCAATATAAGCAACAATTGGAGGTTTCCTCAAACCAATAATTTTTAAAGTTTATTTAAATTTGTTCTAAATAAACTTGTGAGGTTTATTTTTCACTATTATTTTTGCGGCTGAAAAACCAATCTATTTTAATTCAGTCTAAATAATAACTTAAATGAAAAATTTAATTCTTTCAATATCAGTTTTATCAGTACTTCTTTTCGCATCCTGCTCATCCGATGACGATCAGCCTATTGTACAAAATACAGTTGAGGCTCCCGCTACCTACACTTTTATGCGAGGTGCCGAGTCCACAGTTAGTTTTAACGGACAGACAACCAGAATATTAATGGCAGGAGAAACATCGAGTGCATTTACCGATTTTGATAATAGTACGGAAGCCTCAGTGCTTGCAATGTTCAATCACCAGGCGGGAAACAACGATTTTAGCGACGCAGATCTTAACGCATCCGATAAAAATCTTAGAAGCAAAACTGCAGCTTCCTACGATTATTTCTTTACAAATACTTCTGAAAGTGCTGCTATTAAAGCCACTTTTGACTCGTACATTTCTGCACAATTCAACGAGGTATTTCCAAACAGAATGACAGTAGCTTCACCAGGCGTTGCCGGTCAGATTGCCGATGGCACTAAAACACGTTACGTAAATGGCAAAGGCTTAGAGTATAATCAAGCATTTGCAAAAAGCCTTTTAGGTGCCTTGATGACAGACCAAATGTTGAACAACTATCTAAGTACCGCTGTTCTCGATGAAGGAGATAATCGCGAAAAAAACGACAATAATATTACCGAAGAAGGCAAAACCTACACCACCATGGAGCATAAGTGGGATGAGGCTTATGGATATCTGTATGGAGCATCTGCAAATCCTGAAAATCCAAATTTAACCATCGGTGAAGACGATAAATTCTTAAATGAATATGTTGGTCGAGTAAATGATGATCCAGATTTTAATACCATCGCGGCAGAGATATTTGATGCCTTTAAATTAGGTCGTGCGGCAATTGTAGCCAAAAATTACGAAGTTCGTGACGAGCAGATAGCAATTATTCGCGAGAAAGTTTCCGAAGTAATCGCCGTGCGTGGTATTTATTATTTACAAGCTGGCAAAAACAAAATAGTAGATGGCAATCGTGAAGGTGCTTTTCACGCACTTTCAGAAGCGTACGGTTTTGTTTACAGTCTCCGTTTCACCAGAAGTTCTGATAATAGTACCCCACTTTTTACGAGAACCGAGGTTGACACCTTATTAGATTTGTTAACTGAATCATCCAATAACGGCTTCTGGGACATAACTCCAGAAACCTTGGATGCGGTATCGGAAGCTATGGCGGAGAAGTTCGACTTCACCGTTGCGGAGGCCGGTAGTATGTAATTTAGTAATTTTATAAACAATCGGTCAGTTATTCTGGCCGATTGTGTTTTTAATTAAAATATTTTATGATGAAATTTTTAAAACTAGGAATCCTTTTGGCAATTATAGCTGTGGCAATTTCAGCTTGTTCCAGCGATAATGACGGCCCTGCAGAAACTAACGATAATTTTGATCGGGGCGCTATGCTCGCCAATTGGGCCGATAATATCATCATTCCGGCATATACAAGCTTTAACTCAAAAGTAGCTGAAATGGAAGCTGCCACCGCTGCCTTTAACGCAGCACCCACAGTAGAAAATTTGCAATCGTTACGTGCGGCCTGGAAAGATGCCTATGTGTCGTTTCAACATGTTTCTATGTTTGAAATTGGTATAGCAGAGGATATCCGTTTTAGAAATCGTTTAAACGTGTACCCTACAAAAGTGGCACAGATTGAAGATTTCATCGCCAGCGGTACTTATGATTTCAACTTGCCTTCTACTATAGACAAACAAGGTTTTCCGGCTTTGGATTATATGCTGAACGGTCTAGCCGAAAATGATGCCGAAATTGTAACTTTTTACACTACAAATTCCAATGCTGAAGGGTACAAAAACTACCTTTCAACCCTTTCGCAAACCATAAAAAGTTTAAGCAGCGAGGTGCTTGCTAGCTGGACAGGTGGCTATCGCGATACCTTTGTGGCAAATACAAGTTCATCGGCTTCCGGGGCGGTAGATAAGCTCACGAATGACTATATTTTTTATTTTGAAAAAGCGCTTCGTGCAGGTAAAGTGGGTATTCCCGCAGGAATATTTTCAAACGGAACTTTGCCACAAAACGTAGAGGCTTTTTACAAAAAGGATATTTCAAAAGAACTTTTGCTGGAAGCTATTGATGCCAGTGTAAATTTCTTCAACGGGAAAAGTTTTAACGGAAATTCTACTGGACAGAGTTTTAAAACATATTTAGATTATTTGAATACTATTAAAAATGGTGAAAATCTAAGTGCTTTAATAAACAATCAATTCACAGTTGCAAAAAATAAAGCGAACGAGCTTAATGCCAACTTTGTGCAGCAGATTGAGACCGATAACTCAAAAATGCTCGAGACTTACGACGAATTGCAGCGTTTGGTAGTATTGCTAAAAGTTGATATGATACAGGCTTTGGACGTAAATATAGATTACGTTGATGCCGACGGCGACTAATGTTTACAGCCTTTCAAACATATTTTAGAAAACACACACAGGCCGCACCTCTCGCGGTCTTTCGTGTTCTTTTCGGATTTATGATGGCTTTGTCCATTGTTCGTTTTTGGATGAATGGTTGGATTGAAAAACTTTATATCCAACCCAAATTTTTCTTCAGTTATTATGGTTTTGATTGGATAAAGCCAATTGGCGATTATACATATCTTTTATTTTTAATCTGTGGAGTTGCAGCGCTGTTTGTGGCTTTGGGATATAAATACCGAATTGCAATAATCGTTTTCTTTTTAAGCTTCACCTATATTGAGTTGATGGATAAAACCACTTATCTCAACCATTATTATTTTATTAGCTGCGTTGCGTTTTTAATGATTTTTCTTCCTGCAAATGCATACTTTTCGGTAGATGCTTACAGAAATCCCGAAAAAGCCTTTCAGCTTGTTCCAAAATGGACGGTGGACAGTATTAAGCTTATGTTGGGTACCGTGTATTTTTATGCAGGTTTGGCAAAACTGAACAGCGATTGGCTCTTTAATGCCATGCCTTTGAAAATTTGGCTTCCCTCAAAATACGATCTTCCTTTTCTGGGAGACTTGATGCAGCAGCAATGGGTGCATTACGCTTTCAGTTGGAGTGGTGCCTTGTATGATTTAGCTATTCCCTTTTTATTGCTTTATCGGCCTACGCGTTGGTTTGCTTTTGCCTTGGTCGTAATTTTTCACGTAATGACGCGGGTTTTATTTCCTATCGGAATGTTCCCCTATATAATGATTGTTAGTACGCTTATCTTTTTTGACGCGGGTTTTCATCAAAAAATAATTCGTTTTATTTCAAATTTATTGCGAATTGATTATTCTAAAATGGTAGCATTGTCCCAAACAAAGAAATACCGTTTTAAAAGAAATATTGCCCTGCCAATTCTAGCTGTGTTTTTCGTGATTCAGCTATTGTTTCCGTGGCGCTATTTGGCGTATCCCAACGAACTTTTTTGGACGGAAGAAGGCTATCGTTTTTCGTGGCGGGTTATGTTAATGGAGAAAGCTGGATATGCACAATTCAAAATAAAAAATACTGAAACGGGAGAGCAATTTTTAGTAGATAACACAGATTTTCTGTCGCCATTTCAGGAAAAGCAAATGAGCACCCAACCGGATTTTATATTGCAATACGCACATTTTTTGGGAAATCATTTTAAAGCCCAAGGTCACCAAAATGTAGCGGTGTATGCAGAAAGTTACGTAGCACTTAACGGCAGGTTGAGCCAGCCCTACGTAAACCCAAATACAGATTTGATGAAAAAACGCGAATCCTTCCGAAGAAAAGATTGGATTTTGCCATTTAACGATACCATTAAAGGATTTTAATATAATACAATGTTGAAAAACGCCTTATTTTTATTATTCGTATTTGCAAATATTTCGGCATTTGCACAATTTTCTGTTTCCGGAAAAGTGATTTCAAAGGAAACCAAAACGCCTATAGCCTATGCCGAAGTGTATATTCTCGACCTCGGAAGGTCTAAAGTAAGTGATGCCGAAGGAAATTTTGAATTTCTTGATATTCCCACGGGAACTTATGAATTTGCGGTTTTCAATTTGGAATATGAAGTTCTAAAAAACCAACTAACCATTTCGGAAAATACTGCAATTACCTTTGAATTGGAATTGCTGGGCGAGCAGCTTTCCGAAGTACTGATCACAAAACGTAAAGAGGAAATTTTTGCTTTGCGAAATCTAAAACAGGTAGAAGGCACTGCCATTTACGCAGGGAAAAAGAGCGAAGTGGTTATGGTAGAAAACCTTACCCTTAATACGGCAACAAACAACGCGCGCCAGATTTATGCGCAGGTTGTGGGGCTTAATATTTATGAAAACAACGACGGCGGTTTACAGTTGAACATTGGCGGACGCGGTTTAAACCCAAACCGAACCGCAAACTTTAATACACGCCAAAACGGGTACGATATTTCGGCAGATGTTTTGGGCTATCCCGAAAGTTATTATACGCCACCGGCAGATGCTATTAGTGAGATTGAAGTAGTGCGGGGCGCGGCATCCCTTCAGTACGGAACGCAGTTTGGCGGATTGATAAATTTTAAATTGCACCAACCCAATTCGAAGAAAAAAATAGAATGGGTTTCCCGACAATCCTTAGGTTCGTATAACCTTTTCAACAGTTTTAACAGCCTGGGCGGCACAGTGGGGAAGTTTGGCTATTACGCATATTACAACTTTAAAACAGGCGACGATTTTAGGCCAAATTCTGAGTTTGATTCGCACAACGCCTACGCCCATTTGGAATATAATTTTTCTGAAAACACAAAGCTCGCTTTTGAAATGAGCTATTTAAACTATTTGGCACAGCAGCCGGGAGGGCTTACGGATAGTCAGTTTGAGGAGGATCCAACATTTAGCAACCGGACACGGAATTGGTTTAAGGTAGATTGGAAGTTGTATTCGTTGCGCTTGGACCACAGTTTTTCTGAAAAAACAGATGTAAGCATTAATCTTTTTGCGCTGGATGCGTTTAGAAAATCTGTGGGTTTCCGTGAAAACAGGGTGTCGCAGCAGGATGATTTGGATGCGCCACGAGAATTGATTTCAGGAAATTTCAACAATTGGGGTGCCGAAGCAAGGCTTTTAACGCACTATAATTTATTTGGAAAGGAGCATGTGGTGCTATTCGGCGGAAAATATTACCAATCCAACAATAGCGAACGCCAAGGCCCGGGAACCAATGGTAGTGATGCAAATTTTGATTTTGCTTCGGAAGCATTTCCGAATTATCCCCGCCAAAGCGATTTTGAATTCCCGAACCTGAATTTTGCTGCTTTTGGAGAAAATATCTTCAACCTTACTCCAAAGTTTTCGGTTACGCCCGGTTTCCGGTTTGAATATATAAAAACACAAAGTAAAGGGGAGTACAAAAAAATAAATTTCGACATTGCTGGCAATCCAATTTTAAACGAGGATATTGCAGATAACCGCGAGTTTGATCGTGCTTTTGTGCTCTTGGGAGTGGGATTGAGCTACAAACCCGTGAAATCCTTGGAAGTGTACGGAAACCTTAGCCAGAATTACCGATCGGTAACTTTTAATGACATTCGGATTACAAATCCTTCTTTGGTAGTGGATCCAAATATTACCGATGAACAAGGTTACACTTTTGATTTAGGCGCACGCGGCAGGGTTGGCAAATACCTTTCGTATGATATCGGTGGATTTTTTCTGAGTTATCAGGATAGGTTAGGGGTTATTGTTCGCGAAGTGAGCGATATTCAAGAGGAGCGCTTCCGTGGTAATATTGGCGATGCGGTTACCTATGGTCTGGAAAGTTTTATAGATTGGAATATTATGGAAACCTTTTCAACAAACCGAAATTTCAGGATGAATTATTTCGTGAATCTGGCATTAACCGATAGCGAGTACACTTCATCCGAAGAAAATAATGTGGAAGGCAAAAAAGTGGAATTTATTCCTGCAATCAATCTAAAAACGGGTCTTGGTTTCGGCTATAAAAACTTTTTGGGAAGTTTGCAATATACATATTTGAGCAAGCAATTTACCGATGCCACCAACAGCGGGCGTGATTTTGAGAGCCAGAGCGGTATTGTTGGCGAAATCCCGGCTTATGATATTCTAGACCTTTCACTTTCTTACACCTTTGGCCGGTTTAAGTTGGAAAGCGGCATCAACAATGTGTTGGATAATAGCTATTTTACACGAAGGGCTACTGGCTATCCAGGCCCTGGAATCCTTCCCAGCCAACCGCGTACTTGGTATGCTACGTTGCAGGTACGATTGTAGAACAATACATAATTCATAATTCATAATTCATAATTCTGAATTAATTACCGTACATTTGCACGCAATTAAGCCATAATCACATTCCGATCCTGTTACTTCTACCGTTAAGCCTCGGATATTAATTTAATTGCAATGACCGCACACAACAACAAAATTCTAGGAGAAGGCCTTACGTACGACGATGTACTTTTAGTGCCTGCCTATTCTGAAGTTTTACCTCGCGAAGTTTCTATCGCCACAAAGTTTTCTCGTAATATTTCATTAAACGTTCCAATTGTTTCCGCAGCTATGGATACCGTTACCGAAAGTGCCATGGCTATTGCCATTGCTCGTGAGGGTGGTATCGGGGTAATTCATAAAAATATGAGTATTGAAGAGCAAGCTGCCGAAGTGCGCAAAGTAAAGCGTGCTGAAAGTGGAATGATTATAGATCCAATTACGCTTCACAAAGAAAATACGGTAGGCGATGCCCAAAACACAATGCGCGAATACAGCATTGGCGGAATACCAATTACCGACAAAAACGGAAGTTTAATTGGCATTGTAACCAATCGCGATTTGCGTTTTGAAAAAGATTTAAAGCGCCCGCTGAGCGAAGTAATGACTACCGAGAATCTAGTAACGGTGGCACAGGGTACTTCTTTAAAAGAGGCGGAGATAATTCTTCAAAAAAATAAAATTGAAAAACTGCCCGTTGTTAGCGACGATGGCAAATTATTGGGGCTAATTACGTTTAGGGATATTACCAAACTAACCCAAAAACCCAATGCAAATAAAGACCAATACGGCAGACTGCGAGTAGCTGCTGCGCTCGGCGTTACTGCCGATGCAGTTGAAAGAGCCGAGGCATTGGTAAACGCACAGATTGATGCCGTAATTATCGATACCGCACACGGACATACAAAGGGCGTGGTTGAGGTGTTGAAAAAAGTAAAACAGAAATTCCCGGATTTAGATGTAATTGTTGGAAACATTGCAACAGCCGAAGCGGCAAAATATCTAGTAGATGCCGGCGCAGATGCGGTTAAAGTAGGCATCGGACCAGGTTCTATTTGTACAACGCGAGTAGTTGCCGGAGTTGGTTTTCCACAATTTTCAGCGGTGCTGGAAGTTGCTGCAGCGTTAAAAGATAGCGGTGTGCCCGTGATTGCCGATGGTGGAATTCGTTATACTGGCGACATTCCAAAAGCAATTGCTGCAGGTGCAGATTGTGTTATGTTAGGTTCGTTATTGGCAGGTACTAAAGAATCGCCCGGAGTAACTATTATTTACGAAGGAAGAAAATATAAATCGTATCGCGGAATGGGTTCTGTAGAAGCTATGCGCGAAGGTTCTAAAGATCGTTATTTTCAGGATGTGGAAGACGATATTAAAAAACTGGTGCCGGAAGGAATCGTGGGTCGCGTACCTTATAAAGGTGAATTGTTTGAGAGCATGACACAGTTTATTGGCGGACTTAGAGCAGGTATGGGCTACTGTGGTTCAAAAGATATTGAAACTTTAAAACAATCGGGACAATTTGTAAAGATTACCGCTTCAGGAATTAATGAGAGCCATCCGCACGATGTTACCATTACCAGCGAGTCCCCAAATTACAGCAGATAATTATATATTAGTAAAGAATAAAACAAAAGCGTCGGGTACTTCCTAGACGCTTTTTGGTTTTGGAACTAATTATTTTACCGTGCGCAACAAAGCTTCAAAATATAATACCATTTTTTCTAATTGAATAATGTGCTTTTTTTTAAGAGTGGCGGTAAATGCTATATTTTTATTAATACAACGTAATTCGGAAAAAGGATAGTGTAGCAGCGCGGGCGTAAATTTATTGGCCAATAAATTTTCGGTAGTCTTAGTTCGTGCTCCCTGAATTCTGTATTGTGGAGTGCGTACAATAATACTCATTAAGGGCGCTTTTTTTATGGTAGAAACGGTGGTTTCAATAAGCGTTGGCTGTTTCGGTGAAATAGAAATAAAAACCCGTTTACGCCATTTGCAGTGTAGCTGAAATGCAACTCCGTTTATGTTGATGCAATCTTCACTTTCTCCCGATGCATTTTTTTTAATTCTTTCAATAATCTCAAGAACCATACTTAGTTTTAAGAGTTGTTTCAATACATTTTAAAATTTCAATAAAATCTGCCAGTTGCATTTCGTCTTTAATTCCATATGGAGGCGTTAAGATTATTTTTGAAGTATTTTCTTTTGGAATTCTTATATAAACACGGTTTTTTCGAAGCCGTGTGAGCAATGGTTTGTTTTTTATTAATTGTTCAATTATACTGGCGTTGCCGATAAAGGTATAGTTGTTGCGTAATTTTTTTTTAGCTGATAACATTTTTTGAAGAATTTTTTCCACAAAACTTGAAGGATAAATTTCCAGGGTATTTTGGAAATTTTTATCTAAGTGAAGTGTTATCCTAAAAGGTTCTGCCGTAGGAATGGCGCCGCCCACTTCATCCAGATTTATACTGAATTGAGAATTGCCAATTTTAAACAATGCTTTTTTGGGCTGGTAAATCAGTCGGCCAATTTGCGAAAACACATTTTTAACGCTTTCTTCTTCATAGCTTCCGCCTTGGTTTTCGGCAAAATTCTTAATAAGATCCATCAATTCGGTTCCTTGGGATTTTCCAAATATACCTTTTTTTGAAAGTTCTGGCATAAAAAAACGTGAGGTTGAAGTACCTCACGTTTGTATCTTAATATAGAAAAGGGTTATTTTCCTTCTTCATCATCGGCTGTAACACTAATGCCCAATTCGGCCAAAATAGGCATGGTAAGATCGTAATTTGGATCTAGAAAAACCACGTCTTGCGTTGTTTGCATTACCTGAGTATAACCTTGTGCTTTCGCCACTTTTTCCAAAGCTACACCTATTTTTCTATAAAGCGGTTTAAGGCTCTCTTGACGCTTTATTTCCAACAGTTTGGCGCCATTTTGTTGAAATTTTTGGATATCGGCTTCCAACGTCATCAGTTCGGTTTGTTTTTCTTTTTTCTGGGTTGGCGTAAAAGTAGCTTCACCGGCTTTATAGCCTTCGGCCAAAACTTTGTACTCGTCAATTTTTTTATTGAGATCAATATCTAATTGTTTGCCATAAGTTTCTAATTGGGTTTTTACATTTTCCAATTCTGGCATTTTAGATAGAATATACTCTACATCTACCGCGCCTACTTTACTTTGGGCGAATGTGGAGATGCTAATAAAGAATATAGCGATTTTAAGAAATTTCATTGTAATGGGTTTTTAAATTTTAGAGCACAATATTACTATAAATATTGCAAATGTAAGGCCAAGAATTTATCGTTTGTAAAAAATATAGTCTGTAACAATAGGTTCCACATTTTCAAGTTTTAAAAAACTCATTAGCTGTCCTCGGTGATACGTGCTGTGGTTTATAATATGAAACAGTAGGTTGCTAACCGTATTGGTATATTCTTGCCCTTTGCTATTGGTATAATTAATTGTGTTGTTTAATTCCTTTTGCTTAAGTAGTTGTAAGCTGTGTGTTGCGTTTTCAGTATCTATTTTTTGCAGGTGATTAATTTCCAGATTTTGCCAAACTGAAAGGGCCGGTGTAACCCCAAATATTCTGTGGTTCCAAATATGATGGGCGTTGAGGATATGGCTGGTTAGGGCGCTTATTTTGTTTTGATAAACCGTCGGGTTTTTAAGCAACAGTTTAATTAATTGCTGATTGCAATGATGGGTATATTCAAATTTATCTTTAAAGAAAGTTTTCATCACTCATCGTAAAGTTGGCCACGTGTGGGTTTTAAGGTTTCGCGCAGACTTTGCATTAGCGATTTTTCAACCACCATAAAAGCGATAGAAAACATAGGCGAAATTTCTTCGTGTCCGGTAAAACTGTGTTGCAGATTTTTTGTTTCTATAAATTCATTGAGATGCTTGGCGTGATGTTCGGCAATATGCTTTGCATTTGGACCTCGAAAATCCCATATAAGTTTTACTCTTTCAGTCATTTAAGTAGCGTTTTTTATCAATAATTAAGTCTCAGTAAATTCAAAGAATTCCTTCATTTTAAAAACTAGTGCAAGTTACGGGTTTTCAACATATTTATTAAAACTGCAAAACACTATAATTATATTAAATTCGTTAGCCTTTCTGATGTGTGTTACCGTAGCTTTTTGCTATTTTTGCCACGCTTCAATTAAAAATAAACAATCAATTAAACGATGAAAAATTTTCTTTCCCTATTTATTTTGGTCCTTTTGAGTGCCACCGCGGTAGTTGCACAAAATAAAAAGGAAGTGTTGATGACCATAAACGATGAGCCGGTTTATACCAGCGAATTTAAGCGCGTTTATAAAAAGAACCTCGACCTTGTTCAAGACGAATCGCAAAAAGACATAGATGGCTATTTGCAACTTTTTATAGATTACAAATTAAAAATTGCCGAGGCACAAGCGCAAGGCTTAGACAAAGAAAGTGCCTATAAAAGTGAGTTTTCCAAATATCGCGACCAGCTTTCAAGAAACTATTTATTTGAAGATAAGGTAACCGAAGAATTGGCAATGGAAGCATTTGAACGCAGTAAATTTGAAATTGATGCTTCGCATATATTAATCCGTGTAGATTATGAATCTGCGCCACAGGATACATTGGCGGCCTATAACAAAATGAAGACGATTCGCGAAAGAGCATTAAAAGGCGAAGATTTTGGCGAGTTGGCAAAAACGTTTTCTGAAGAACCTGGGGCCAAAGAACGAGCGGGCGCCTTGGGCTATTTTACGGTTTTTAATATGGTTTACCCTTTTGAAACCGAAGCATATAATACAAAACCGGGCGAAATTTCGAATATTGTCCGTACCAGTTTTGGGTATCACCTTATAAAAGTAAACGACCGCAGAGCCAAAATGCCGAAGATTGTTGTGTCGCATATTATGATTTCAGATAAAAAGGGTGCGCGCAACTTCAATCCAGAGGAACGCATCAACGAGCTTTACACTATGCTTAAGCAAGGCGAATCTTTTGAAAGTTTGGCAAAACAATTTTCTGACGATAAAAATTCCGCAGTAAAAGGAGGAAAGCTAAAAGCCTTTACCAAAGGCGATCTTCGCGCTCCCGAATTTGAGGAGGCGGCGTACGCCCTCAAAAACATTGGCGAAATTAGCAAGCCCATAAAAACAGATTTTGGCTGGCATATTATCCGTTTGGATGAAAAGTTACCGATGGAAACATTTGAGGAGCAAAGATTGAGTTTGGAGAAAAGAGTTTCGGAAGGCGACCGTTCAAAATTGGTAACCACTGCTACCAACAATAAAATAAAGGAAAAGTACGGTTATAAAAAAGAAGCCAACTTTCTTTCGTATTTTACAAATTATGTAAGCGACGAAGTACTAAAAAGAAAATGGAAAATGGAACCAATTCCAACGGCTGAAGATAAAACCCTCTTTACCATTGGCGATAAAGCCGTAAAGTTTTCAGATTTTGCAAACTTTATAGATGCCCGTCAAAAAACCACAAGACTTTTTAGACAGAAAGATGCCCTGCTTGTTGAACTTTACGATGAATTTGAAACAGAGCAATTAAAAGAATACTTTAAAGATAAATTAAAAGACGACAATGAAGAGTATGCCGCTGTGCTTACGGAATACCGCGACGGCCTTTTGATTTTTGACGTAATGAATAAAAATATTTGGAATAAAGCCAAGGAAGACACCCTGGCCGTTCAGGAATATTACGCAAAAACCAAAGATAATTATAAGTGGAAACAGCGCGTTGATGCCGAAATTTATGCCGCTACTTCTGACGGTTTCGCAAAGCAAATTCAAACAATGCTCGCGCAAGGCAAAACTTCCGAAGAAATAAAAGCAGCGCTAAATACCGAAGACAAAGTAAATGTTTTAATAACTCCCGGTATTTTTGAAATAGACCAATCAGAATTGCCAACCAATTTGGCAATAAAAGAAGGGGTTTCCGATATTTACCCGAGTAATGATTCTTTTGTCGTGGTTTTTGTAAAAGAGGTGCTCGCTCCTGGTTACAAAACTTTAGACGAAGTGAAGGGAAAAGTATTGAGCAATTATCAAACCGATTTGGAAAAATCTTGGATGGAAAGCCTTCGAAAAAAATACACCGTTAAAGTAGATAAAAAAGCTTTAAAACACGTTAAAAGAGAATTGAAGTGATAAAATCGCTGTTGTATATATTGCTTGCCAGTGTTAGCTTTGTTTCCTGCGAATATTTCCAAAGGAAAACAGAAGAGAACGTGGTTGCTCGTGTAAACGACACCTATTTATACGAAGCAGATCTTAAAAAACTAATAGACGCAGGTACCTCGCCCGAAGACAGTACCCTAATAGTAAACAATTACATTAATCGTTGGGCAACGCAACAATTGCTTATTGGTCAGGCGCGAATAAATATTCCGGCCGATAAGCTCGAACAATACGACAAACTTGTTCAAGAATATCACAACGATTTGCTCACCGAAGCGTATAAAAATGTAATCGTAAGCAAGCAATTAGACAGTGTAATTACTGAACAGGAATTTCAAGAATATTACAATACAAATAAGGAAAACTTTAAATTAAAAGATTTACTCGTAAAAATACGGTATGTTCAATTACCCTTAAACTTCGATGGATTGGCAGCTGTTAAGGAAAAGTTGAACCGCTATAATGAAAAAGATCAAGCGGCTCTTACCGGTCAAAACTACCAGTTTATTTCATCAAACTTTAACGATTCGGTTTGGGTAAAAAAGGATGTGCTTTTAAGTGCGCTGCCAATAATTAGAGACAACAGCGAACAAGTGTTAAAAAAATCCAATTTTACACAATTGCAAGATTCATTAGGAGTATATTTGGTGAAAATTGAAGATGTGCTCAATCTAAACGATACAGCGCCAATCTCCTATATTAAGCCTACTTTACGTCAGATAATTCTCAATAAAAGAAAGCTTGAACTTATAAAAAAATTAGAAACAGATATTACAAAAGATGCTATTGAAACAAATAATTTTGAAATCTATAAAAATGAATAAATTTTTATTGGTGTTGCTTTTTTCTACAGCAATGCTTCAAGCACAAACCGTTGTAGAACCTGATAGCACCGGTGTGGTAAAAAGCAATGATTCATTGGTTGTGCAAAAAACAACAACGCGCGACACTGTAAAACCTTTTGAAAGATTTAAGGCCGAAGGTGTAAGCGCCGTAGTTGGCGAATACGTTATTCTAGACAGCGATATAGACAAGGCATATGTAGAAATGCAATCGCAAGGAATGTCTATTGAAGACATTACCCGCTGCCAGTTAATGGGCAAACTAATGGAAGATAAATTATACGCCCATCAAGCAAAACAGGACAGTATTATGGTTCCAGATGCCGAAATTAATGGAATGATAGATCAGCAATTACAATATATGATTGGCGAATTGGGAAGTGAAGAAAAAGTTGCCGCCTATTACAGAAAGGATAACATTGCCGATTTAAGAAGAGATTTATTTGAAGCCAATAAAAGCATAAAGCTAGCGAGTTTAATGCAGCAAAAAGTAATTGAAAAAGTAGAAGTAACTCCCGAAGAAGTTCGCACGTTTTTCTTTTCCATACCTGAAGAAGAACGTCCTGTTTTTGGAGCTGAAATTGAAATTGCCCAAATAGTGGTAGATCCAAAAATCACAAAACAAGCAATTGACGAGGTAAAAGGACGGCTAAATGCCATTCGCGCAGATATTATAGATAATGGCGCCAGTTTTTCTACAAAAGCTGTGCTTTATTCCAAAGATCCCGGGTCTAATTCAAAAGGTGGATTATACACGGGCGTTAAACGCGATTCTCCTTGGGCAAAAGAGTTTAAGGATCAAGCATTCTCACTTTTAGAAGGTGAAATTAGCGAGCCGTTTGAAACTGAATTTGGCTGGCACTTACTTTATGTTGAAAAAATTCGTGGTCAAGAAGTAGATGTTAGGCATATTTTAATGTTTCCAGAGGTTTCACAAAAATCTATTGATGAAGCTCAAAAGAAAATTGAAGACTTAAAAAACCAGATTGAGGCAGGTGAAATTTCCTTTGCCGAAGCAGCTCGAAAAAATTCTGACGATAAGGAAACACGCAATAACGGTGGCCAATTGGTAAATCCTATTTCTTTCGACACAAAGTTTGATCTTACCAAAATGGATCCAACGCTAAGCCAGCAGGTTTATAACTTAAAAGAAGGGGAAGTGTCTGAAGTATTTACAGATCGCGACAGAACAGGGAAAAGTAGCTTAAAGATTTTAACCGTAACTCAAAAATACGAAGAACACAAAGCAGATTTTTCTAAGGATTACGAGCGAATAAAAAAATTGGCATTGCGCGAAAAGCAAATTAAGGTTATAAATAAGTGGCAGAACGAGAAGATAAAAGATACGTATATTAGCATTAATGAAGACTACCAAGATTGCGAGTTTGCAGGCGATTGGTTAAAAAAATAATATAGAAAAATACTATGTCAGACGTAGCAGCGGTAACACAACTAGTTTCAAAATATAACGCCCTAAAAAAAGAAATAAAAAAAGTAATCGTCGGTCAAGAGGAAGTGGTGGACCAAGTTTTGATCGCCATTTTTTCAGGAGGCCACGCACTGCTAATAGGCGTTCCCGGACTGGCAAAAACCTTATTGGTTAATACTGTTGCCGAAGCACTTGGACTGCAATTTAAAAGAATTCAATTTACGCCAGATTTAATGCCCAGCGACATTTTAGGTTCTGAAATCTTAGACCAAAATCGCGAATTTAAATTTATTAAGGGGCCAATTTTCGCCAATATCATTCTTGCAGACGAAATTAACAGAACCCCACCAAAAACGCAGGCGGCACTCTTAGAGGCTATGCAGGAACGTGCGGTTACTGTTGCCGGCCATCACTACAAATTAGATTTGCCTTATTTTGTACTAGCTACACAAAACCCCATAGAGCAGGAGGGAACCTACCCATTGCCGGAGGCACAATTAGACCGTTTTATGGTTGCCATTAATCTGGAATACCCTTCTTTTGCTGAAGAAGTGGAAGTTGTAAAACAAACCACTACCGGTGAGGTACAAACTGTTAATGCACTTTTTACCGCCCAAGAAATTATTGAATATCAAAAACTAATTCGACGAATTCCCGTTGCCGATAATGTGGTGGAGTATGCTGTAGGCCTAGTGGGCAAAACCCGTCCCAATAGTCCCACAGCGCCTGAAATGGTTAAAAATTACATAGATTGGGGCGCAGGGCCACGCGCGTCGCAAAACCTGATTTTGGCGGCTAAAACAAACGCTGCAATTCACGGAAAATATTCCCCGGATATTGAGGATGTACAAAAAGCCGCAGTTGCAATTCTACGCCACAGATTAATTAAAAATTACAAAGCGGAAGCAGAAGGTCTAACGATTGAAGAAATTATAAAGAGTCTTTATTAATTAATGACTTTTATTTATCTGTTCCGAATTTCATTCGACTACGATCATTAAAAATTTTGAATTTCTTAATATTAGACATTCAAAATTAGTAATTCGATAATTTTACGCAATAAAAATTGATATTCAGTGAATTATATTCACTGAATAAGCAATTTCATTAAATACTTTTTAAATATTATAAAATTTTGTAATTTTGCACTTACAAAAAATACAACTATGGCATTTGACATTGATATGATTAAAAAGGTTTACGCCCAAATGGCTGAACGTGTTGATAAAGCGCGCGAAATCACGGGAAAACCACTTACCCTTTCTGAAAAAATATTATACTCCCACCTTTGGGATGGCAATCCCGATAAAGCTTTCCAACGCGGAAAGGATTATGTAGATTTTGCCCCCGACAGAATTGCCTGTCAAGATGCAACAGCACAAATGGCACTTCTGCAATTTATGCAAGCGGGAAAAAAAACTGTAGCAGTACCAACTACCGTACACTGCGACCACTTAATACAAGCTAAACAAGGTGCTGCACCGGATTTAAAACGCGCAAACGAAACCAGTAATGAGGTTTTTGATTTTTTGGAATCTGTTTCAAATAAATATGGAATTGGTTTTTGGAAACCTGGCGCGGGAATTATTCACCAAGTAGTTCTGGAAAATTATGCATTTCCTGGCGGAATGATGATTGGTACCGATAGCCATACTGTAAATGCAGGTGGTCTGGGAATGGTGGCAATTGGTGTTGGCGGAGCAGATGCGGTAGATGTTATGGCTGGCATGCCTTGGGAATTAAAATTTCCGAAGTTAATAGGAGTTAAATTAACCGGCGAACTAAACGGTTGGACGGCTTCAAAAGATGTTATTTTAAAAGTAGCTGGAATCCTTACCGTAAAAGGTGGAACAGGTGCTATTGTTGAATACTTTGGCCCTGGCGCAAAAAATCTTTCCTGTACAGGAAAAGGAACCATCTGTAATATGGGTGCCGAAATTGGGGCAACTACTTCTACTTTTGGGTACGACGATGCCATGGAGCGATTTTTAAGAGCTACAGACAGAGCCGATATTGCAGACGAGGCCAATAAAATACGTGAATATTTAACGGGCGATGATGAAGTTTACGCAAATCCCGAAACATATTTTGATCAAGTTATCGAAATAGATTTAACCACATTGCGTCCACATCTTAATGGTCCATTTACACCCGATTTGGCAACTCCTGTTGGGCAATTGGGCGACAAGGCCAAGAAAAATGATTGGCCAATTAAAGTAGATTGGGGATTAATTGGTAGTTGTACCAACTCTTCTTATGAAGATTTAACGCGTGCTGCTTCTATCGCGCAACAGGCCATTGATAAGAAATTAAAGCCAAAAAGCGACTTTGGGATAAATCCTGGTTCGGAACAAATTCGATTTACTGCCGAGCGGGATGGACTTTTAGATGTATTTGAAAATTTAGGCGCTACAATTTTTACAAATGCGTGCGGCCCCTGTATTGGTCAGTGGGACCGAAGCGATAGAAAGGGCGATGAAAAAAACACCATTGTACACTCTTTTAACAGAAACTTTTCAAAACGTGCCGATGGAAATCCAAATACACATGCATTTGTTGGCTCTCCAGAAATGGTGGCCGCAATTGCAATCTCGGGCCGTTTAGATTTTGATCCGATGAACGATACTCTTCTAAACGACGAGGGACAAGAGGTGAAACTCGATGAGCCACGTGGTTTGGAATTGCCGCCAAAAGGTTTTGAGGTGGACGATAACGGATATTTGGCGCCAAGAGAAGACGGAAGTTCCGTTGAAGTAAAAGTAGCCAACGATAGCGAACGTTTACAGCTATTGGAGCCGTTCGTTCCTATAAAGGACTCGGAATTACAGGGTGTGAAATTATTGATTAAAGCTTTTGGAAAATGTACTACCGACCATATTTCTATGGCTGGGCCGTGGCTGCGTTACCGCGGACATTTGGACAATATAGCAAACAATACCCTAATTGGCGCTGTAAATGCATTTAACAAGCAAACCAATTTTGTTAAAAACCAATTTACTGGTGAGTATGGCGGCGTGCCGGATGTGCAACGTGAGTACAAAGCAAAAGGTGTTAAAACAATTGTTGTGGGCGACCATAATTACGGCGAAGGTTCGTCTCGCGAGCACGCAGCAATGCAGCCCAGACATTTGGGTGTTGCAGCGGTTTTGGTAAAATCTTTTGCCAGAATTCACGAAACCAATCTAAAGAAACAAGGTATGTTGGGTCTTACTTTTGACAATGAAGCGGACTATGACAAAATTCAGGAAGACGATACCTTTAATTTTGTTGATATTGCCGAATTTGCACCAAATAAACCGCTTACCTTGGAAATTGTGCATAAGGATGGGAGTAAGGATACCATAAAGGTTAATCATACTTATAACGATGCGCAAATAAAATGGTATAGAGAAGGGTCTGCATTAAATTTGATTAAAAAACAGAACGCATAGTTTTTTTATATTATTACTTAAACCTCACAGTTCTTCACGATTTGTGAGGTTTTTTATTCAATTAAAATATGAAAGGTTTTTTAAAGAAGAACTGGAGCAACGTGCTCTTTTTTACATTTTTGGCATTGCTGATAATTCCACAAACACGAATGCCCATTCAGGTTTTCGTACAGCGGCTTATTTCGTTTTCACCGTCCGAAAAAACGGAGGCCGAACGCGAAACACTACAGGATTATCAATGGAATTTACAGCTTTTAAATGGCGAGAATGTAGATTTCTCAAAATCTAAAGGGAAGGTTGCAGTGGTAAATTTTTGGGCTACATGGTGTCCGCCCTGCGTTGCCGAAATGCCATCGTTTCAAAAATTATATGATAGTTATGGCGAAAAGGTAGATTTCTATTTTGTTACGTCCGAAGATTCTGAAAAGGTGCATAAATTTCTTCAAAAGAACGAATATACATTGCCGGTATTTATTCAGCAATATAAAGCTCCAAAACAGTTGGAATCGCAAGCACTACCTACTACTTATTTAATTTCAAAAACAGGTGAAATAGTTATAGATGAAGAAGGTGCGGCCGATTGGAACAGTAAAAAAATGAGAGCACTTTTAGAGACACTTCTTTCAGAATAGATTTTAAAATTATCCTGCAAAGTAAATTTCCTTAATAGACTTCATTGTTTTTTTGCCTTTTATAATAGCTTGAATATCGCTCCATAACTTTTCGTTTATCAACGATTTTAAGGGTTGTTCCACTTCCGTAATTTTTGGAAAGTTTTTAATAAGCTTTTTGTCCCAAACCTCGTAGTGGTTTAAGAGGTCATCTGGATAAACCGTTTTACGACGCGTACCTTCGTCTATTCCCTTAAATGGTTCGGAAATATTTAAATAGCCATAATCGTTGGTAAGTTCTTCACCAGCTTGAATATCGCGAATCGCAATTTCAAATTCATAGGCGGTAGATAGACAATTGCTTTTAAAACTATGGTTTACAAAGCGACCGTAATCCCAGCAAAGTACATAATTGCCTTTTCTGTTTCTGTAGCAATAGGTTTCTAAAATATCTTGATATAGCGGGTTCATTTTGCTGATTTTAGCTGGAGAAAACTCCCTGTCTAAATCGTCTAATGCCCAGGTTATCGTGCCGGCGGGAATCATTTCAGTAGCAACAACGCCATACCCTATTTGTTCGCTAATAAATTTAAGTTCTGTTTTAGGATGAATCATAAACAATTGTAATTTTCGGGATTAAATGTAGTACAAAATCTCAATCGTTTTACAAAACCTATCTATTGTATATCAAATTTTATTGTGGTTATTTTGGAGGTATTTTTTAAAAAAGTTACCCTTTAACCGATTTTTGAACTGTACTTCTCTTTAAATTTTTCCATCAAAACAAAAATGGTTAAAAGCATAGTTAAAGCGTAGATACTATCTTCAATTGGTACGGTGCCGAGCCTGATTCCTAGATTTTCGGCGTCGTTATACCAGACTACCGGTTCCTGTATCCAACTGCCTGTAAGAAATCCATTCACTATAAAAAATGGAATTAACAGAATACTAAACACCGGAAAGAATACATTTAAAATCGCCCTCTTATAATTATACACTAAAGCTAATAGTACAATAGCGTATCCAAAATTTATAGCAGTGTACCAGCGATCGTAAAAATATAGCAGGAGCACGATTAAAATAGTCTGTAAACTGAAGTAAACTACAGCTGTAGTATTATTTGAAAGTTGAAACTTTGGCATTAAATCCTTAAACGCATAAATGGTGAAAAGACAGGCATAGGGAATACAAACAAAGAAAAGCCATTCCTCCAAAGGCAGGTTGGCAATAGTTATTCCCGACAAATATTTTTCATTAAAACCCCAGATACCATTTTGGGTAAAAATAATATCCCAAGGTATAAAAAATGCCATCATAATAAAGGTGGCAGGGAAGAAGTATTTCCAAAGTCTATAAAACTTCAATTTTGGATGAAAGCTAAATATAAAAGGAATGCTCAACGAAGCGAGATTGAGCATAAAATATAGGTGCCACATGGTTTACTTTTTAAAATATTTTAATGGGGGGAACAACATTCCGAAGCACTCACCTTTATCTTTTCCTAAATGTTTATGATGCATTTTATGTGCACGCCTAATACCGCGAGCGTACCAATTATTGGCATTTCGGAACATTTTAAAACGCTGGTGAATAAAAATATCGTGAACAAAAAAATAGGTGAGTCCGTATGCAAATATTCCAAGACCTATTGGCAACCCAGCCCAAAAGCCGTAAAAACTCCAACTTACAAAACAAAAAATGCTAACCAAAGCATAGAATATAAAAAAGAAATCGTTGCGCTCCCACCAACTGCTGTGGTCTTTGTGGTGATGATCTTTGTGCAATTTCCATAAAAACCCGTGCATTACGTATTTATGCGTAAACCACGCCATAAATTCCATAATACAAAATGTAAGTATGAAAATTAATATCCAAAGAACTGTCGTCATTTTTACTTGTAATTTATAGTTTTTGTAATGCTATGGTGAATTTTTATAGTAGCAACATTCCCGAAATTTACTTCACCAAATTTAATTGATATTTTACATAGCTACGCGTTAAAAGTCCAATTTTTTCGGTATTTGGAACTCGAATACGGGCATTTTTAATTTCTATTGCTGGCGTTTGTTGAAGTTTTCTGAGTAAGCGCTTGTAATATCTATACGCCACAAAAACCCCCAATTTTGCTTCGCGGGGCAAATTTAAAATACCTTGATACCCGTGACTGAAATTTGCTTCTATTTCTTTAATTATTTCGATTTTTGAATCTTCGTTTAACGCATCTAAATTGGTATTGGGAAAATACGTTCTACTCAAATTTTCGTAGTCGTCCTTTAGATCGCGTAAAAAATTCACTTTTTGAAAAGCCGAGCCTAAGCTCATCGCAGCGTCTTTTAATTGGTTGTATTTTTCTTTATCGCCTTTTACAAAAACCTTTAAGCACATAAGGCCAACCACATCTGCAGAGCCATAAATATACTGGTTAAATTCTTCGGTAGTTTTATAAACGCTTTTGGTTAAATCTAACCGCATACTCGCCATAAAAGTATCTATAAGTTCTCTGTCAATATCGTATTTGCGAACGGTTTCTTGAAAGGAATTAAGAATTGGGTTTAAACTTATACCATCCAACAGGGCTTGATCTAAGGAGGTTTCAAACCTATTAAAAAGCACCTCTTTGTCGTACTCGTGAAACGAATCTACAATTTCGTCAGCAAAACGCACAAACCCGTAGATGTTATAAATATCTTGCCTTATTGAGGTGCCAAGCATACGCGTGGCGAGCGAAAAGGAGGTGCTGTAAGTTTCAGTAACCTTTTTGCTACATTCTTTAGATACTATGTCAAAAAGTTCTTTCAATGTTGGTTTTCTTTTTCAATTAATCCTGCTACTAACTTTCCAGAAATGAGTGCTGGTGGAACCCCCGGTCCCGGAACGGTAAGTTGGCCAGTAAAAAACAAATTTTTCACTTTACTGCTTTTCAATTTTGGTCTTAAAAAGGCTGTTTGCATCAAAGTATTGGCCAGCCCATATGCATTGCCTTTATAACTGTTGTAATCTGAAACAAAATCGTTAATACAAAAGGATTCTTTAAATATAACGTTTTTTGTAACCTCTTGGTTTGTAATTTTTTCAAAGCGATCCATTATTTTTTCGAAATATTCTTCTCTAATTTCGGGAATATCGTCTAAGCCCGGGGCCAATGGGATTAAAAAAATGCCAGCTTCCTTGCCTTCAGGCGAAACACTTTTGTCTGTTTTGGAAGGAAAACTGGCATAAAACAAAGGGGAGTCCGGCCATTGTGGGGAGTCGTATATTTCCTGTGAATGCTTTTCAAAATCTACATCAAAAAACAATGTGTGGTGATCTACATTTTTAAGTTCTTTATTAAATCCTACATAAAATAGTAATGCTGAAGGCGCAAAGGTTTTTTTATTCCAATACTCTTCAGAGTATTGCCGGAACGATTTGTCTAAAAGCGTTTCGGTATGATGGTAGTCTGCGCCGCTCAAAACAACATCGGCATTTATTTTTTCTCCATTAATAATCAGGGCGTTCGCTTTGCCGTTTTCAATGCAAATTTTTTCTACATTTTGATTGGTTTTAATGTTTACTCCAAGATTTTCGGCCAAGGTTTTCATGCCATCTATAACGGAGTACATTCCTTTTTTAGGGTGAAATGTGCCCAAGCCAAAATCGGCGTAATTCATAAAACTGTAGAACGAAGGCGTTTTAGAAGGTTTTGCACCTAAAAACAACACGGGAAATTCTAAAATGGAAATCAGTTTTGGATTGTTAAACTCCTTGCGTACATCTCTGCTTATGGTGCTAAAAAACTGCCCTATTTTTTTCATAGTCGCAGCCGTTACCAATTCTAAAGGAGAAACCCCAGGTCTGTAAACCAAGTCTTTTATAGCTATGTTATAATTGTCTAAAGCCTGCGCCATAAATTTGCGAAGTTTTTTTGAACTTCCAGCCTCCTCTTTTTCAAAGGCGATACAAATTTTTTCTAATGTATCTTCAATAGTTATAAAGTCGTCCTTGCCAAAATAAACGCGATAGGCAGGATTTAGTTTTTCGAGTTCGTAATAATCTGCAGGACTTTTATCGAAATCATTAAAAAAACGTTCAAAAACGTCGGGCATCCAATACCAAGTAGGTCCCATATCAAAAGTAAAGCCATCCTTTTTTAGCTGTCTTGCCCTACCGCCAATGGTACTGTTTTTTTCGTAAATAGTTACCGTAGCACCGGCCTGTGCGAGATAACAAGCAGCTGAAATAGATGAAAATCCGGAACCAATAATTGCTATTTCTTTCATATTGTTTAACAAAAGTACGTATTATTTAAACAAAAAAAGAAGTTTGAAAATTTTTTGGCTTTTAATTATGAAAATAATCGAATTATAAATGATTAAAATTTAGTGGTATAGTTAATAAAACTACGGGTTTGAAAGACTATCTACTTTTTCGGTGAAATTTTCAATTTCCCTAAAAAGTTTTATGTTTTTTGAATTCTTAATATTGTTTTTCGCTTTGCGACCCAATACCCAAACTTCGCTCGGACCTTTGGAGCCCACTTCATTTTGAAAATCCTTCAGATATTTTTCAAGATTATCGTTCTCCGGAAGTACGGTTAAATAGGTTACGAAAATTACTTTCGTTTTGGTTTTAAGAATGTGCTTTAAGCTGTCTAATGGAATATTAGCACCTAAATAGATGGTTCTAAAGCCAGCAGAAATCAATTCAAAATTGGCGTAAAGCAGGCTAATTTCGTGGATTTCGCGATAGGGTAAATAAAGTGCGAACAAATGCGCATTTTTATCGATCTGCGTTTTTTTATTTTTTGCCGAGTGCACAATGATACTCTGCTTAATTTTTTCTGAAATAAAATGTTCGTGAGAGGGGTCAATAGTACCCGAGTGCCACAGTATGCCCATTTCATTAAGCAGTGGAACGAATATTTCGGCAAAAATACTGCGAAACGATTTTTTCTCTAAAAGCTTTTCCAAAGTAGCGTCAAAAAGTTCGCCGTCAAATTCGAACATGGCAGATTTAAAAACATTGCCTAAATATTCAGAATCAATACCATCAATATTTTGCATTATCAACGCTTGCATCTGCGCCGGATCTAAACTTGCAATTTTTGAAATTTTATAACCTGCATTGTAGAGATAGGTTACATTGAGGAGTTTTTTTAAGTTTTGAAGGTCGTACTTTCTAATATTTGTATCTGTTCTGTCAGGTTCAAGCAGGTTGTATCTCTTTTCCCAAATCCTGATGGTATGAGCCTTTACATTTGAAAGATTTTCTAGATCCTTAATACCAAATTGAGTTTTAATCACAGAACAATAATTTATTATTTAAAGGGAAAAGTACAAAAAAGAAGTGAGATTGTTTATATAAAGTTCAAAAACTCTAAACAAACAGTGTAGTATATAACTACAAAAGATAATTTTAAAAGTGAAGTATTTAAAATTGTACCCGGGATGGGACTTGAACCCACACGCCCAAAGGACACATGGCCCTCAACCATGCCTGTCTACCAATTCCAGCACCCGGGTGGATACATTTTTCAGTTTTTATAAAGCAATATCTGTGCTTTAAGTAAAATTGAAACGGTAAGTGCAACTTTTTTAGTGCGAGCGCAAATGTAAAACTAATCACCTTAATAGACAAGCAAAAAAATGAAGCTTACTTTTAAAATGCTTTCAATAAAATAGCTGACGAATGCAATTAAATAATGAAGTATTTTTGTATTGAATGTTGAAATCTTGAAGGTTTATAGGCATTCAAAACACTGCTGCAAATTCTTAGGTATATCAGTATCTTCTGAACCTTTTAACGGCTTTTGTAAATATTCCTTTGTTTGCAGAACTTCATAAAATTGCACAGCATATTTTTCTAAATCGTTGCGGCGGGAGATTAGTATTTCTTTAATTTTTTCACCGTGAATATCGTAAATTGCTTTAGGCCATATTGCAAATGCTTCGTCAATTGCCGTTTCCGATAAGTTGGCTTTAATATAATTAGCTTCTTCTATAAATAATTCCTTTGGTGTGTTTTTTAAAAAATATACATCAAACGGATATACAAGACCGGGCATATACGCTATCTCCCGCTCAAAAGGTCGCAACCGAGGTTGTATATTTTTGGATGAAATAATGCTAGGCAAAACCCCATCTATGGAAAAGAATGCATTATCTCTATCGCTCGCTAATGGAATTGCGGTATAGTGATTTTGGTTTTTTTGAAAAAACCATCCCCATTGTTTGGCATGTCTGTCCCAATCGCCAATAACAATATCAAACAATCGGTTTCGTATTAAGGCTGCTTTGTCTATTTTGAGGCTATCTCGGTATTTAAGTTTTCTTTCCTGTAATTTTTCGGTGTCAATGAGATCAATAATATTTTCTAGATTAGACCAATTTTTTTCTCCTTTAGTTTCATATTCCAACCAATACAGCTTATTGCCATATTCCTCATTATATTGGTCGAGTTGTTTTTGTTTAGGTACAAATACCAACGATGGATGTGTATGCTGAATATTTATCTTTTCTGATAATTTTGCAGCAACCATTGCGCCGTATGGATGTTGCGCCGAAACCCCATCAATTATTATATTTTCAATACCTAGGGTTTTAGCGAATTCGGGAATTAACGGATCGGGATCCTTTGCAACGCTCCGAAGGGTATAAACCACTCCTTTTTCATTTTTTAGGCGCAACGATTTAGTTTGTTTACCCCCGCCCTTTTTTATAATAGAGAGGCCTCCGTGTAGTTGGCCTAAATAAACTACGGGTACTTTTACCGGGGTTGCCCATACATCTCTATATTGTTCGCCTTGCATAAGATTTTTTAGCATATCTCCTTTATACAAAGTACTGGCTGCAACGGAAACGCTATCAATTTTATTAAAATCGATTGCATCTATGTTGTTTGTAGCTATAATTACGTCGGTTTCCGGATTAGCTGGCTTGCTCCATAATGAAATGTAAATAATCCCAATAATAGCTATAATAAGCCCAAGAGATACGAGTATTGCTTTTTTCAAAATAGATTGTTTTACATAAAAGTATAAAACATCATAATTATTGAAAGCTTCAAAATAAATTATAGGAAAATTTTAACGCGACTTTGAAGTATTTAAAAAATTAGCCAGCTAATCCTTAGTTTAAAGTTTAAAAAATAATTTGATCGCTTTTCTCGGCAAGGACTTTTCAAATTTGCAGCTTACCATACTTAACTCATTCTTTCCAAAAAAAATAGGTGATATTCTAATACAGAAAGATATTTGGCTACACGCCTACAACCTATATACTACTTTAAAAAAAACCGTTCTATCAAAAGATAGAACGGCTATCGGGAAAGTTCAAAATAGTTCTCCCCAGAATACGAACTTTTATTCCCTTTACAAATAAATGAAGACCAAGTAAGGCACGAAGTGGCCCTATGCACAGCATTGGTAAAGGAAAATACCGAAATGACCTACAAAAAAGGGGAGAAGTACACCTTTGTAAATTTTAATTTTGTAACAAGCGATTAACCAAAAACCCTTAACTATCAATTATTAATACTTAACAAAAAACAAATTATGCATTTAACTATTGGAAAAATTTTAAAAGAATACAAAGAATATTTAACGGATTATGAAATTGAACAATTAAGAAAAGTCCAAAGAGGAAAAACAGACTTTGCCGCACAGGTAAAACAATTACAATTGGCGCTATTTGCGGAGGAATGGGATTTTATGATGGATTCTGCCAGCAACCCAATGTCACAGGAAGCTACTAACCGTGTTAATAGAAAAAGGAAAGCCTTCGGGATGAATCCCGTGGACGCTTCGGGATTTGGAGCGGAAAGGTCATCAAAACTATTCTGTGAGGAAGTAGTGCGCCACACAAAAAATTATAATGAGCTGTTATAGATCAATCTTAAACTATTTTATAAACAGAAGTACAAATGCATCAGCAGAATCATTCAATGCAAAAATAAAAGCTTTTAGAGCGCAGTTTAGAGGAGTCAAAAATGTAGAATTCTTCCTTTATAGATTAACCACAATTTTTGCATAAACACAACAATTGGTCTTGATCCACAACAATTGGTATTGATCCAAACTTCTCGCTCCGTATATTTCGGAATAGCCATAAAAAAACCCGCTCTGTCTGAACGGGTATCTCTGTGTTTGTGACCTGGCTGGGGCTCGAACCCAGGACCACCTCCTTAAAAGGGAGGTGCTCTACCAACTGAGCTACCAGGTCTTCCTTAATGCGGGTGCAAATATACTATCATTAAATTAAATTCTCAAAACGAAACTGCAATAAATTTAAAGAAATTTTAAAACCTCTGAAAAACAAGGCTTCACAAATGAATTATTTTTATATTTTTCGATATTTTCTGAATTATCTTTACTCTTTTTAAAGATTCTTGTCGTAAAAAAGGAGAACTTTGCAATTTTACAACTATAAAATGCCCAAAACCAAATTTAAAATACCCGAAGATGAATAGTGGGGCATTCCATCTCTTTATTTCTCAAATATAATATACTGATGAAAATAATTTTAATAGGATATATGGGAAGCGGCAAATCTTCCGTAGGAAAAAAACTCGCTTCGGTATTAAACTTGCCTTTTAAGGATTTGGATACCGAAATTGAACAATCAGAAAATCTGTCTGTCCCTGAAATTTTTTCACAAAAGGGAGAAATCTATTTTCGAAAAACAGAAAACAAAGTATTAAAGACTTTGTTAAAACAGGCTGGCAGCTTTGTTTTGGCTACCGGTGGCGGCACTCCCTGCTATGCAGATTCGCTTACCTTTATGTTGGAAGAGCCCAATACAACTTTGGTGTATTTAAAAAATTCATTAGACGTTTTAACCAATAGATTGCTTTTAGAAAAGGAGCACAGGCCGCTATTGGCGCATTTAAATTCGGAAGATGAGGTTAATGATTTTATACGAAAACATCTTTTTGAACGAACTTTTTATTACAATCAAGCCAATATTATTGTAGAAAGTAGTGCTAAAAATATAGCGGAAACTACCGAAGAAATAGTTGGACGTCTATTCTAAAATTGCTCTATCGTTTCCTTTTTCAAAAATAACCGAGACGTTTTCGTTTAAGGATGTAGAGAGCGAAATGCCTTTAAAGTCTGCTTTTATTGGGTACTTTTTGTGATTTCTATCTACCAATACCGCAGTTTTAAATTGTTTAAGAGGCACTTCTAAAAAATGTTTTACGCCGTAAATTAAAGTGGTTCCAGAATGTAATACATCATCTACCAATAGAAGTGACTTATTCGCGTAATTCTCTTTTTTCAGAGTGGTTTCCAGAGGCTCAGCAGGATTTTTTTTATCGATTAAAACTTCGCAAAGCAAAACTTTTATAGGCGAAATTTTTTCGACTTCTACCTTAATTTTTTCTGCCAATATAAAACCGTTGCCCGTAATACCGGCTACTACAACTTCTTTTTCTTCTACGTTGGTTTCGTAAATTTGGTAAGCAATTCTTTTAATCTTGTGGGCTATTTGCTTTTTGTCTAGTATTACGGATGTTATTTCTTGCATTGTCTAAATTTTAAAAATTATGGTTGTTGGGTGTCAATGTCGTCATTGGTTGCTTCTTCAGTAAAATCTTCTAAATCCCTACGGTCTTTTTTAGTAGGTCTTCCCACGCCTTTTTTACGGTAGTACGATTTTGCATATTGCAGCATTTCATTTGTTTCAAAAGCTTCTTTGGGAGTTGTGTCTTTTCTATACAGATCTACTAACTTGGCGCCAACTCTGCTTTGGGGGAGGTCTAAAACTTCTAACTGGTAATTTATTTGATTTTTTCGAAGTGTAATCTTATCACCCGGATATACATTTCGCGAAGCTTTTACAATATCGCCGTTAACCCGAATGGCACCTTTTTTACAAGCTTGTGTGGCGATATTTCTAGTCTTTAAATATCGAACGGCCCATAAATATTTGTCAATCCTCATAATTAATATGTTCAAAACAACGTTAATGTAGTGTGCAAAAATAGCGGAAAATTGTATCTTGCGCCCACAAAAAATTGATGATGATAAAAATTAAATATGCTTTTGCTTTATTAGTTGTAATGCTAGTTGTTACAGTTTCCTGTAAAAAGAATGAAGATGACGGGCCAGAACCACCCCCGCCCAGAGATCGTAGCGTAGAGGCAACAAGAGCGCAAGATGAAATTGAAACGTTTTTGAAAACCCATTTCTATAATTACGAGGATTTTCAGACAGATCCCGAAAATTTTAAAATTAAGTTCGATACCCTTGCGGGAGACAATGCTGGAAAAACCCCCTTATTTGAACAAGTAGATTTTTTAGAAGTTGCCGATGTAATAGATACAGATGTTACCTATAAACTGTATTACCTAAACGTTCGTGAGGGTGGGGGCGACAAACCCCATTTTTCAGATTATACCATTAACACTTATGAAGGGCGGCTTATGAACCTGGATTTGTTTGATAGTTCGGTTATTCCCGTTCGGTTTAGCTTGGTTGACTCTCCAACTACCTCAGGAATTATTAGAGGGTTGCAGCAAGCAATTATTCAGTTTAAAGGAGCTGCAAACGTAATCTCCAATCCTGATGGCACACTTTCTTTTGAAGATTTTGGTATAGGTGCCGTTTTTATTCCATCAGGTTTGGGATACTATAATTATCCTCCAGCTACAGGTGGTTTGAATGCTTATGATCAACTAATTTTTTCTTTTGAATTGTTTGATTCTGAAGTTGCAGATCACGATAATGACGGAATACCGTCTTATATGGAAGATCTTAACGGTAATGGTTATTTGATGGATGAAGATACCGATGGGGATGGAATCCCGAATTATTTGGATGACGATGACGATGGCGACGGCCGTTTAACCAAGTATGAAATAGAGATAGATGGCGACGGCAATATTACCTTCCCAGATACCAACGGAAACGGAACTCCAGATTATCTAGACCCTACTATTTAAAGAAGCGTTTAGATAGAACGTATATAAAAAGCCCTATGCAATTCTAGCATAGGGCTTTTTAATTTACCATAGTTTAAAATGCTATTTTCTAGCAATTACCTTTTTTACCGCACCTACAATTGCTGCGGCATTTAGACCGTATTTGTCCATTAATTGTTCCGGTGTGCCAGATTCACCAAAGGTATCGTTGGTGGCAATAAATTCTTGGGGTGCAGGATGCTGAGTTGCTAGCAAACGTGCAATGCTTTCGCCAAGACCGCCTAAAAAGTTATGCTCTTCGGCAGTAACTACGCAGCCGGTTTTTTTAACGCTTTTTAAAACCGCGGCGTCGTCCAAGGGTTTTATGGTGTGAATGTTTATAACATCTGCCGTAATTCCGTTTTCGTTTAAAGTTTCTGCAGCTTGTAACGCTTCCCAAACTAAATGACCGGTAGCAACAATAGTTACATCGGTGCCTTCTTGCAATTGTACCGCCTTGCCTATCTGAAAGTTTTGATCGGCAGGTGTAAAGTTTGCAACTTTGGGCCTTCCAAAACGTAAATATACAGGACCATTATAATCTGCAATTGCTATAGTTGCAGCTTTAGTTTGATTGTAATCGCAAGTGTTTATTACGGTCATTCCCGGAAGCATTTTCATCAAGCCAATATCCTCCAATATCTGGTGCGTTGCCCCGTCTTCCCCTAAAGTTAAACCTGCGTGCGATGCGCAAATTTTTACATTTTTTCCGCTGTATGCTACGCTCTGTCTAATTTGGTCGTAAACCCTTCCGGTAGAAAAATTGGCAAATGTTCCCGTAAATGGAATTTTCCCACCAATGGTCATCCCTGCTGCCATACCAATCATATTTGCTTCGGCAATTCCTACTTGATAAAAGCGCTCCGGATGGTTTGCTTTAAAGTCGTCCATTTTTAAGGATCCTGTAAGATCTGCGCAAAGTGCTACAACGTTTTTGTTTTTCTTTCCCAGTTCCGTAAGTCCATCACCAAAACCTGAACGTGTGTCTTTTTTACCTGTATCTGTGTATTTTTTCATAAGCCTCCCCAAACCCCTCCGAAGGAGGGGCTTATAGCGGGTTATATTTTAAATTAATAATTTCATTTTAGAGTCTGAGTTCCCCCTTCGGGGGCTAGGGGGGCTTTAATAATCACCCAAGGTTACAGGGTTTTGTGAAAGAGCATTCTCTAATTGCTCGTCATTGGGCGCTTTTCCGTGCCAATCGTGCGTATGCATCATAAAATCTACACCATTGCCCATAACCGTATGAAGCAAAACGCAAATTGGCTTTCCGTTACCCGATTTGTCTTTTGCTTTTTTCATGCCAGAAATAATTGCACTTAGATCATTTCCTTTCTTAATTTCCATTACATCCCAACCAAATGCTTCAAATTTCGCTTTAACATTGCCCATGGGTAGCACATTGTCTGTGGAACCGTCTATCTGCTGGCCATTTAAATCTACAGTTAAAATTAAATTATCTACCCCATTTCCTGCCGCGTACATAATTGCCTCCCAATTCTGACCTTCCTGCAATTCGCCATCGCCACAAAGTGTGTAAATTAGGTGGTTATCGTTATTTAATTTTTTTGTGAGTGCCGCTCCAATTGAAACTGAAATTCCTTGTCCGAGTGATCCCGACGCAATACGAACCCCAGGTAAGCCTTCGTGGGTAGTTGGATGCCCCTGCAAACGCGAGTTTAAAAGGCGGAAGGTATTTAACTCTTCTACCGGAAAGTAACCCGCACGTGCTAAAACACTGTAAAATACTGGTGAAATATGCCCGTTTGATAGGAAGAAAAGATCTTCGCCTATGCCGTCCATCTCAAAAGTATCATTGCGTTCCATCAATTCGTTATAAAGTGCAACGAAAAACTCGGCACAACCAAGTGAACCTCCCGGATGCCCAGAATTCACTTTGTGTACCTGCCGTAAAATATCTCTTCGAACTTGAACTACCAAATCCTCAAGTGCTTTATAATCTGCCATAATGTGTTTTAAAATTCAGTGTCAAAAGTAATGTATTATCGGGGGGAGGCAAAAGGTACACGAAGGCTTTTATTAACGATTTCAGGGTTTTGTTAACAGAAAACTGTCTGATGCGCGATGCACGAAGACAGAAGATTACAAAATCACTACATCAGCCATACTTAAATCGGAAGAGCCGTTGTGTAATTTTGTTATTTGAAATTTGGGATTTGGAATTTAATAACCGTTATCTTTGCCCCCTCAATAAAATCTGCTGAATGCAATTTAAATTAGAAGCCACAGACCCGCAAAGTAGCGCCCGCGCCGCAACTATTACGACCGATCACGGCGTTATTGAAACTCCTATTTTTATGCCCGTTGGTACCGTAGGTACTGTAAAAGGCGTACATCAACGCGAACTAAGGGAAGATATTAATCCAGATATTATTTTGGGAAATACATATCATTTATACCTAAGACCGCAAACTACAATCCTTGAGAAGGCGGGCGGCCTTCATAAATTTATGAACTGGGACCGAAATATTTTAACCGACAGTGGAGGATATCAGGTGTATTCGCTTTCAGCAAATAGAAAAATTAAGGAGGAAGGCGTAAAATTTAAGAGTCATATAGATGGCAGTTACCACGTTTTCACGCCCGAAAATGTTATGGAAATTCAGCGTACAATTGGCGCGGATATCATTATGGCATTTGACGAGTGTACACCGTACCCATGCGAATATAACTACGCAAAACGTTCTATGCATATGACGCACCGCTGGCTGGACCGATGCATAAAACATTTAGAAAAAACTCCGCTAAAATACGATTACGGGCAAACGTTTTTTCCTATTGTTCAAGGCAGTACTTATAAAGATTTGCGAAAACAATCGGCAGAGTACATTGCTTCGGTTGGAGCAGAGGGCAACGCTATTGGCGGACTTTCAGTTGGCGAGCCAGCAGATGAGATGTATGAAATGACGGCGGTGGTAACCGAAATTCTTCCACAGGATAAACCGCGCTATTTAATGGGCGTAGGAACTCCCGCCAATATTCTTGAAAATATAGCACTTGGAGTAGATATGTTCGACTGTGTAATGCCTACGCGAAACGGGAGGAACGGAATGCTCTTTACTTCGGAAGGTATTATTAACATAAAAAACAAAAAGTGGGAAGCCGATCTTTCGGTAATAGACCCCATGGCAATTACGTGGGTAGATACAGAATACAACAGAGCGTATCTGCGCCACTTATTTACCGTAAATGAAATGTTGGGAAGACAGATAGCTACCATTCACAACCTCGGTTTCTATTTGTGGTTGGTTCGCGAAGCCAGAAAACATATCTTAGCAGGAGATTTTCTGGATTGGAAAAACGGCATGGTTAAAAAACTCGCGCAAAGATTGTAAAATGCTCAGCATACTCGATAGGTACATATTAAAGAAATATTTGGGCACTTTTACGCTGCTGTTATTGCTTTTTATACCTATTGGTATTACAGTTCATCTTGCCGAAAAAATTGACAAAATCCTTGAAAATGAAGTGCCGTTTATGGAGGTGATGATCTATCTCTATAATTTCACTATTTATTTTGCCAACTTGTTATTTCCGTTGTTTCTTTTTCTTTCAGTTATTTGGTTTACCTCAAAACTGGCCAACGATACGGAGGTAATTGCATTTTTAAGCAGTGGTGTTTCGTATTATCGTTTTCTGCGTCCGTATATTATTGGAGCCACCATAGTTTGTATTGCCGCGCTTGTTTTCAGTATGTATTTAGCGCCAAAGGCTAGCAAGGGATTTAACGAATTTGCATATACGTATTTAAAAAAGGGAAAACAGGATAGGGATCAAAGTAATGTTTATACGCAAATTAATGAAAACGACTACATATATGTAAGCTACTTTAATGTTTCCGATAAAATTGGAAGCAACTTTACATTGGAACATTTTGAAGGAAATGAGATGACGTATAAAATTTCGGCCGGACAGATAAAATACAATGAAAAGGATAGCACATATTCCCTATTTCATTATAAAAAACGAATAATTGGCGAGAAAAACGATATTTTGGAAAGCAAGCCTAAATTAGATACCGTTTTTTCCTTCGATTTGGAAGATTTAACACCGGTTACATACATAGCCGAAACCTTGAATTTTACGGAGCTCAACGACTTTATTGAAAAGGAAAAAGCGCGTGGTTCGTCTTATATTAATAGGTATGAAGTGGTGCGCTACAAACGCTGGAGTTTGCCAGTTTCGGCCTATATATTAACCATTATTGCAGTGGCTGTTTCTTCGGTGAAAAGACGCGGAGGAATGGGGCTTAATCTGGCAATAGGCATTAGTATTGGGATGATTTTTGTGTTCTTCGATAAGGTATTTGGCACCATGGCCGAACAGAGCGATTTTTCACCCCTCGTTGCTACTTGGTTTCCTAATTTTCTATTTGCAATTTTGGCAATTTATCTTCTAAGAAATGCGAAACGATAAATTATTAAACTATCTCCATCTCCACTTTATTATTTTTATTTGGGGGTTTACCGCAGTCTTGGGCGCCTTAATTACCTTAGAAGCCATTCCGCTGGTTTGGTACCGCATGCTTTTAGCTACCCTAATTATATTTGCATTTTTAAAAATTAGAAAGGAAAATTTAAAGTTTTCACTAAAAACGTTGAGTGGCTTTGCCTTGGCGGGAATTATAATTGCCCTGCACTGGCTCACATTTTTCGGAGCCATTAAAGCTTCGAACGTATCGGTAACGTTGGCGGTAATTTCTTCCGGCGCATTTTTCACCTCAATTTTAGAACCGCTTTTTTATAAACGCAAAATAATTATTTACGAAGTGCTCTTCGGCCTCATCGTAGTGGGCGGTTTATATATTATTTTTGACGTTGAAGGTTCATATACTTTAGGAATTATTCTTGCATTAATATCAGCATTTTTAAGTGCCTTGTTTTCGGTAATTAATGGCAAATTTGTTTTAAAATACAAAGCGTCAGCAATTTCATTTTACGAATTAATGTTTGGAGTTCTGGGAATTACTATTTATCTGGCATTTGCTGAAAAATTTACAACTGAATTTTTTACAATCTCTGCCCACGATTGGATCTATTTACTAATTTTGGCATCCGTTTGCACCGCCTATGCCTTTATTGCATCAATACATGTAATGAAATGGATAAGTCCGTACACCGTAATGCTAACCATAAATATGGAACCAGTGTACGGTATTATTTTGGCGCTTATTGTCCTTGGCGATTCAGAAAATATGAGCGCGCAATTTTATTACGGAGCTGTAATAATATTAATTACGGTTATTGCCAACGGTATCATTAAAATTACTCAAGAAAGAAATCGAAGAAGATTGAGTAACACCTAAAACAAAATTTTATCTTTGTAAGCAAACCTTTATTAAAAGAAGGAAAAAATTATGGAATATCTTGATTTTGAACTCCCTATAAAAGAATTGCAGGAGCAATACGAAAAAGCCTGCCTTATTGGCCAGGAGAGCGATGTAGATGTAAGCAACACCTGCAAACAGATTGAAAAGAAGCTAAAGGATACTAAAAAGGAAATTTATAAAAAGCTAACCCCATGGCAGCGCGTACAATTATCCCGCCACCCAGATCGGCCATATACTATAGATTACATAAAAGCTATCTGTGGCGATTCGTTTTTGGAGTTACACGGAGATCGTGCCTTTAAAGACGATAAAGCTATGGTTGGTGGCCTCGGAAAAATAGGCGATCAAAGTTATATGTTCGTGGGCCAGCAAAAAGGTTATAATACCAAAACACGCCAGTATAGAAATTTTGGAATGGCAAATCCAGAAGGATACCGAAAGGCATTACGATTAATGAAATCTGCCGAAAAGTTTGGAATTCCCGTTGTGTGTTTTGTAGATACGCCTGGAGCATTTCCGGGGCTCGAGGCAGAAGAACGCGGCCAAGGCGAGGCAATAGCTCGCAATATTTTGGAAATGACACGCCTTAAAGTGCCAATTATTGTCGTAATTATTGGAGAAGGAGCCAGCGGCGGTGCACTCGGAATAGGCGTTGGCGATAAGGTTTTAATGTTGGAAAATACGTGGTACTCCGTTATTAGTCCAGAAAGCTGCTCGTCTATATTATGGCGAAGTTGGGAATTTAAAGAGCAAGCTGCCGAAGCCCTAAAACTTACGGCAAAAGACATGAAAAAGCTTAAACTTATTGATGAAATAGTTAAAGAACCTCTAGGAGGTGCACATAGCGATCGGGAAACAACTTTTAGAACGGTTGCCGGGGTAATTGATAAGACTTATAACGCATTAAAAATGTTATCCCCAACCGATTTGGTTAAAAATAGAATGAATAAATATTTAGAAATGGGCGAGTTCAAAGGTTAAATTGAACTATAGCTTATCTTACCGTAAATCCGAGGCGAGAGCCTTGGATTTTTTTACGGGTTATTAACAATAATTTGGAGTTTTCAACAGTTCAATTGTTGAAGAATGGTTAATATAGTAAGACCAGAAACACTTCATTTCTCTTAACATTTTCTTTACATTCGCTTCATGGAAAAAATCAAACCTCAAACCAGTTTTTCAACTCGACCTTCGCAAGTTATATCGCTCGAAAAAGGCAAAATACCGCCGCAAGCACTTGATTTAGAAGAGGTTGTACTTGGCGCTTTGATGATTGATAAAAAAGGTGTAGATGAGGTAATAGATATCCTACACGCCGAAGTTTTCTATAAACAGGCGCACCAATACATTTTTGAGGCTATTCATAAATTGTTTGAAGATAGCCAACCCGTAGACTTATTAACCGTTTCTACGCAATTAAAGAAACAAGGGAAATTAGAACTCGTAGGAGGCGAATTTTATTTAATACAATTAACCCAAAAAGTGTCTTCTTCGGCACATATTGAGTTTCACGCGCGCATCATACTTCAAAAATATATTCAGCGAAGTTTAATAAAAATCTCGAATGAAATTATTGAAGATTCCTATAATGAAGGTACAGATGTTTTTGACCTCTTAGACAATGCCGAAGCAAAACTTTACGAAGTTACACAGGGAAATATAAAGCGTTCTTCCGAAACGGCCCAAAATCTTGTAATACAAGCAAAAAAACGAATTGAGGAAATTGCCAACAAAGAAGGACTTTCTGGAGTACCGTCTGGATTTACAAAACTCGATAAACTTACTTCGGGCTGGCAACCCAGCGATTTAATTATTATAGCTGCTCGTCCAGGTATGGGTAAAACCGCATTAACGCTCTCTATGGCCCGAAATATGGCAGTGGAGCACAATACTCCTGTTGCTTTTTTCTCTTTGGAAATGTCGTCCGTTCAACTTATAACTCGTTTAATTAGCTCAGAAACGCAATTGAGTTCCGAAAAATTACGTACCGGAAATCTCGAGAAACACGAGTGGGAACAATTAAATGTAAAAGTTAAAGGCCTCGAAAAAGCCCCACTCTTTATTGACGATACTCCTTCGCTTTCAATTTTCGATTTACGCGCCAAGGCAAGAAGACTTTCTTCGCAACACGGTATTAAGCTAATAATAGTAGATTATTTGCAATTGATGACAGCCGGCGGAAGCCAAAAAGGAGGCAATAGGGAACAGGAAATTTCTACCATTTCACGTAACCTAAAAGCCCTGGCCAAAGAATTGAGTGTTCCCGTAATTGCACTATCCCAGCTTTCTCGTGCAGTGGAAACCCGTGGTGGCAGTAAAAGACCGCTGCTTTCAGATCTTCGTGAATCTGGAGCAATTGAACAGGATGCAGATATCGTATCATTTATTTACCGTCCGGAATATTATAAAATTGATGAGTGGGATGATGAAGAACACACCCCAACCGCAGGCCAGGCCGAACTTATAATAGCAAAGCACCGTAACGGTGGTTTAGATGAAATACGGCTTAAATTTATTGGAAACCTCGGTAAATTTGATAATTTGGAGCACTTTGATCATCCTACCGAAATTCACTCCAGAATGAACGACGCTGCAAACGACGATACGTTTAGAACCAAAAACCTCCCTTCTGCAAACGAAGCCTTCGGAAGTTCAATGAATGAAGATTTTTTGACAGATGACGACAATGATGTGCCGTTTTAATATTGTATAAGTACTTTGGCTTGGAAATTGTCGTTATATTCGCACAATGGCACGTATTACTATAATTGTATTTCTACTCCTTTTTTCAATAAAAGCTTCAGCTTCTTATATCCTAATTCCCATGGATGCCGAGAGCCAAAAGGAGCATTTAAAGGCCTATGGAATTACTTATTGGGTTTTGGAAAAAAATCAAAAAGTAAAATGGCTGCTGAATTACAGAGGCGGTTCCTTTTTAATGCCCGATTCTGCCGAAATTCAGAAGGAATGCCAGGTTCGCGGGGTTTCTTTTGAAGTAATTTCCAACAGCAAAACCGAACAAATTCTTACAGAAATAAGCAGTCCGTCAAAAAATATGGACGCTGTAGTTTTAGAAAAGGCACCAAAAATTGCAGTCTATTCCCCTAAGGGTAATTTGCCTTGGGACGATGCAGTAACCATGGTTTTAACCTATGCCGAGATTCCATATACCGTAATTTATGACGAAGAGGTGTTAAACGATCAATTAATTCTCTACGATTGGCTTCACTTACACCACGAAGATTTTACCGGGCAATACGGAAAATTTTACCGTGCCTATCGTGCCGCACCTTGGTATATAGAAGAAAAAGCCAAGGCCGAAGCACTTGCGGCAAAATTGGGCTTCAATAAAGTTTCGGAAGCAAAATTGGCAGTGGCAAAAAAAATTCGCGACTATGTAATCGGGGGTGGTTTTATGTTTGCCATGTGTAGCGCTACCGATAGTTTTGATATTGCACTTTCTGCCGAAGGAGTAGATATCTGTGAGCCTATGTTTGATGGCGACCCCAGCGAACCCAATTACCAAAGCAAAATAGATTACAATAAAACCTTTGCTTTTAAGGATTATATTTTGGAACGGAGCCCAATGGTTTACGAATTTTCAAGTATAGATATGACCGAAAAAAGACGAATAATTAAAGAGTCGGACTATTTTTCACTAATGGATTATTCGGCAAAATGGGACCCCATACCTACAATGCTCTGCCAAAACCACACATCTTTGGTTAAAGGATTTATGGGACAAACTACTTCGTTTGATGCCAACCTCATTAAAAGTAATGTTTTGGTGATGGGCGAAAATAAAACTAATGGCGAAGCACGCTATATTCACGGAATAAAAGGAAAAGGATTTTTTACCTTCTACGGCGGTCACGATCCCGAAGACTATCAGCACAGGGTAGGGGATGCGAAAACCGAATTAGCGCTTCACCCAAAATCACCGGGATACAGACTTATTTTAAACAATGTTTTATTTCCGGCAGCGAAGAAGAAAAAGCAGAAAACGTAGGTTTTTTAAATTCCAAATCACAATTTCTATTTTTGTCTCCCTGCGCGCAGTCGAAGGGTAAAATTCCAAATAGTTATTTATTAATTAAGTTTTCATAGTAATCTTTTGGGGGGAGAACGGTAATTTCTACCCTTCTATTTAATTGTTTATTTTCATCAGAATCATTCGGAAATCGGGGAGTGCTTTCACCGAAAGCTTTAACCTCAAAATCGTATCCTTCATAATTATTAAAAATTTTCAGCAATCGTTCCTTTACAGAAATGCTTCTATTTTTAGATAGGGTTAAATTTGAAATTTCATCGCCATCGCTGTCGGTGTGGCCTTCAATTAATATGGTTGCTTTATCAACTTTTTTAATGATTTTTGCCAAGGAATCTAGACTTTCTTTGGCGGTTTCCTTTAGGTTGTATTTTGCCACATCAAAGAGAACGTCGGCGTTTATGGTAAGTTTTATAACGCTGTTTATAGCTCCAATGGCGTCTATATCGGCGCCGGCGCTAATGCTTCTGCAGAGTTCTTTTAAATCTGTAATTCGAAGAAAATAAAACACAGTTTCATTGTCAATTCCTGCATCACTAAGTTCTATAGACGATTTTCCCCCAGCTATTTTTCCTGCATACATCCATTCGGTGCCGTTTTGTGAAATTTCTATTTTAGCAGCTTCTCGAGACGGGCCAACTTCAAATATATAAAGGTCGTCGCCGGGAAGGTTCATAAACCCGTTATCGGTAAATGCTACGGTTAAAGTGCCGCCGCAGCCTAAGGATATAAAATTGGGGGTTTGGTAATTTCGGTAATTTGGTTCGTGCAGGCATTGTGTGCTATCTCTGTATTTTTTTATTGGCGGCGGGTTTCCTACTTTAAATTGAACCAACTTATCTGCAAATGAAATTTCCCCCAACGGAAGATAAATAGAGTTGTAGCGATCAATTTTATAACGTTTTCCGGTTTGGTTTTGGGCAAATAGATGTTTGCCCGGTAAAAGAAAAAGAAAACAAAGCAGCAAATTGAAACGCAACATTAGGGCTATTTTTAACGAAGATACTGAAACTTCTTAATTATGAATTAAGCGCATAAAAAAACCGCCTCATTTCTGAAGCGGTTTTTAGGCGAAATAATATAAGTTATTGTCTTATTTTACTTGTTTAACGATTGCGGCAAAAGCCTCTGGGTGGTTCATAGCCAAATCTGCCAAAACCTTACGGTTAAGTTCGATTCCACTGTTTTTTAAACTTCCCATAAACTGTGAATAAGACATTCCATGCTGTCTTGCCCCCGCGTTGATACGGGTAATCCATAAGGATCTGAAATTTCTCTTTTTTGCACGACGGTCACGATATGAATAAAGCATTGCTTTGTCCACAGCGTTTTTTGCAACTGTCCATACGTTTTTACGTCTTCCAAAGTAACCTTTGGCTTGTTTAAGAACCTTTTTACGGCGGGCTCTCTTCGCAACTGAATTTACTGATCTTGGCATAATTTTAATTGTTTTTGTAGCAGGCGGTCGATAATCGACACTTTTTTTCAAACTTCTTAAATCAACAATCGTAAATCGTTAATTTAAAATCATTTTGGCACTACTCCAGGGTTTAAATAATTGTTTTAACCGGTTAGGCATTATTACTTCAGTCGAAGCATTTGCTTAACATTGCTTTCGTCGGCCTTGTCTACCAACCCATCATGGGTTAATGCAAGTTTGCGTTTTTTGCTTTTCTTTGTTAAGATGTGGCTTTTAAACGCATGCTTTCTTTTGATTTTACCGGTACCTGTAAGCTTAAAACGCTTTTTGGCACTGGATTTTGTTTTTTGTTTCGGCATGTTTCTTTCTTTTTATATATTATTTCGCTTTATTGTGAACTTACATTTCTATTGTAAAATGAAGTTTTATTTCTTTTTAGGGGCAATGAACATAATCATTCGTTTCCCTTCTAATTTTGGCATTTGCTCTACCTTTCCGAATTCTTCCAAATCTCGGGCAAGACGCAAAAGCAAAATTTCACCTTGGTCTTTGTAGATTATGGAACGGCCTTTAAAGAAAACGTATGCTTTTAATTTTGAGCCTTCCTGTAAAAATTTCTCGCCGTGTTTCTTTTTAAACTCGTAATCGTGGTCGTCTGTATTCGGACCAAAGCGGATTTCCTTAATGGTTACTTTAGTGGCTTTCGCCTTTAAAGCTTTTTCACGCTTCTTCTGTTCGTAAACAAATTTTTTGTAATCTATTACTTTACAAACGGGAGGGTTTGCATTAGGTGAAATTTCTACAAGATCCAACTCTTGTTCCTGCGCAATTTCACGTGCTTTTTTTAAAGGATAAATTCCTATTTCAACATTGTCTCCTACAAGACGGACTTCTTCTGCACGAATCTTTCCGTTGATTCTGTGTTGATCTTCTTTAATTACCCTTGCAGGTCCTCTACTTCTTTTTCTTCGTATTGCTATGGCTTACTAATTTTAGTTAAACATTAAATTCTTTCGATTCTTCTTTTACTGCTTGTTGAATCAACTTTGAGAAAGCTTCGGGAGTCATAGTTCCTAGATCGCCTTCGCCGTGTTTACGTACAGAAACCGTTCCATCTTTTTCCTCCTGCTCTCCAACAATCAACATATATGGGATTTTGTTCATTTCAGCCTCCCTGATTTTCTTGCCAATTGTTTCGTTTCTATTATCAACAAGGGCGCGAATTTCGTCATTTTCAAGCAAATTTAAAACTTTTTGGGAGTATTTTTCATATTTTTCACTTAATGATAAGATAGTTACCTGTTCAGGCATTAACCAAAGTGGAAAATTTCCGCCGGTATGTTCTAATAGAATTGCTACAAAACGCTCCATACTACCAAAGGGGGCGCGATGGATCATAACGGGGCGGTGGGTTTCGTTATCACTGCCTTTGTATTCCAGTTCAAAACGTTCCGGAAGGTTATAATCTACCTGTATGGTGCCAAGCTGCCAGCTTCTGCCAAGCGCATCCTTTACCATAAAGTCTAATTTTGGGCCGTAGAATGCAGCTTCGCCATACTCTATTTTATAATCTAATTCTTTAGCTTCGGCAGCACTTATAATGGCCTTTTCGGCTTTTTCCCAATTTTCGATACTACCTATGTATTTTTCAGGATTTTCTGGATCGCGTAATGAAACTTGGGTATAGAAGTTTTCAAAACCTAAAGACCCAAACACATATAATACTAAGTCTATTACCTTTTTAAACTCTGTGTCTAGTTGGTCAGGGGTGCAAAAAATATGCGCGTCGTCCTGGGTAAATCCGCGAACACGCGTTAAGCCGTGAAGTTCGCCACTTTGTTCGTAACGATAAACGGTGCCAAATTCGGCAAATCGCTTTGGTAAATCTTTGTAAGACCACGGTTTGCTGTTGTAAATTTCGCAGTGGTGCGGACAGTTCATGGGTTTTAACAGAAACTCTTCGCCTTCGTTGGGGGTGTGTATAGGTTGAAAGCTATCGGCGCCATATTTTGCGTAATGCCCGGAGGTTACGTAAAGTTCCTTTTGGCCAATATGTGGGCTAATTACCATTTCGTAACCCGCTTTTTTCTGAGCTTTCTTTAAGAAATTTTCAAGTCTTTCACGAAGTGCAGCACCTTTGGGAAGCCACAGTGGAAGACCTTGACCCACTTTTTGCGAAAAAGTAAAAAGCTCAAGTTCTTTTCCAAGTTTTCTGTGATCGCGTTGTTTGGCCTTTTCTAGAAGTTCTAGGTATTCGGTTAAATCTTTTTGTTTTGGAAAACTAATACCGTAGATACGAGTTAGTTGTTTGTTATTTTCATCGCCCCTCCAATAGGCCCCTGCGATGCTCATAAGTTTTATCGCCTTTACAATGCCGGTGTTTGGTATGTGTCCGCCGCGACACAAATCTGTAAAAGTATCGTGATCGCAAAAGGTAATGGTCCCGTCTTCTAAATTTTCAATAAGCTCAACTTTGTACTCGTTATTTTGCTTTTTGTAAAACTCCAGTGCGTCTTCTTTTGAAGCTTCGCGGATTGAAAACTCGTGCTTTCCTCGCGCAATGGCAATCATTTTATCTTCAACATCCTTGAGGTCCTTTTCCGAAATGGTCTTGTCGCCAAAATCAACATCGTAATAAAAACCATTTTCTATAGCAGGGCCAATCGTTAATTTAACACCGGGATATAGCTGTTCCAGTGCTTGCGCAAGAATATGTGCCGAAGAATGCCAGAAAGCTTTTTTACCTTCTTCATTGTTCCAGGTATAAAGTATAAGGTTGCCATCTTCGGTTAAGGGGGTAGCTGTTTCAACTGTTTTATCATTAAAGGATGCCGAAATAACGTTTCGTGCAAACCCTTCACTAATGTTTTTAGCTACGTCCATTGGCGTAACTCCGGCATCAAAATGCTTTACACTTCCGTCTGGTAAGGTAATGGCTATCATATACTGAAAAATTTTAGGGTGCAAAGATACTATTAGTTTTGGCGCCTTGCAATAATCACTTTATAGATTGTTATTTCTTTGTGCCGAATTTTTTCTTGATGTGTAATTAAGGATGAATTGCTCAATACAGTATATATTGGGCGCGTAAAGACGTTGAAGATTTATATACGCAGCGTATTATTCGTGCGAAATGAAATTATAGAGATTCATAGTATATATATTAAGGTATAAATAAAGTGAAATATTATTTTGAAGCTAAGTTATAGCGGTTCAATAGCTTAATAAAATTGCAATAAAATAATTCAAAAAAACCTTTAAATAATGTTGCGGGAACAGAAAAGGGTTTTATATTTGCACCCGCTTAGCAGGACAGATAGCTGTTCAAAAAGAGTTAAGCCGGACGCTCTGAAATTTTTTTGAAATATTTTTTTAAAAAGTATTGCGGGATT
>NZ_JBANCF010000009.1:0-141386 GCF_038742595.1 Aequorivita flava
AATCCCGCAATACTTTTTAAAAAAATATTTCAAAAAAATTTCAGAGCGTCCGGCTTAACTCTTTTTGAACAGCTATCTGTCCTGCTAAGCGGGTGCAAATATAAAACCCTTTTCTGTTCCCACAACATTATTTAAAGGTTTTTTTGAATGTTTTTTATCAACAAATAATAAGGCTTTGAAAGCGACCATATTACCAAATAAAAAAAATGAAATGGATCTAAAAACTGTTTTTATATCTTCAGAAAAACCATTCTGAAGCCAACACCTTCATATAACGGAGGTTACCAAAAACCAAAAGAGCGAACTACGAATATAACATGTTTTACAATGCTGTGCAACTACTTGAATGGCTTAGTTATTAACAGTTTTTTTGTTCCACGCTGCCTTTAAATCTAAATAGTTTATAGGAAAAGCTGGTTTTTGACGCTCTAAGATATTTTCCTGAAAGGATCTTTCCAGAATATCTTCAATTAAATAGTCTTCTTTTACATCAAAAGGATTGTATGCTTCTTTTAAGGATATTTCAAAAAGACTGGCTGTAGTGTTGTACCAGAATGCCCGCCAACCAGTGCGCAGTTCTTTTACAAGGTCAAAAGCCGTGCGACCCGTTTGTCTGTGGATTAGTTTTACCAAAATTTGACCTTCGGTATGTGTTAGTTTTTTTAGCTTTTCTGAAAATTCTCCTTCAATATATTTTTGAATACGTTTGGTGTAACGTCTCTTGTCGCGGTTTTTGTCGATGGTTTTCAATCTTTCGGTCATTGTTGTTAGCCTTTCCGAAGCCAATTTTGCATAGGGATACACTTTTCGGGTTTTTCGACGGAGTATTAAATAGCGTCTTCGATCCTGTTCTGAACTAAATTTTAATTTGTCGAGCAAGATCACTTCATCTAGGTCTATTATTTCGCGAGCTATGGTATCACCTTCAATTATGTAGAACATAACTTCGGTAGAATCTTTTTGCTTTTTTAGGTATTCGGTATCTGTTTGTGCGATAGCATGTAAGCCGAAGAAAAATAGGCATATATATATAGGTAGAAAAAATTTCATCTAAAACTGTTTTTTTAAGCTCGGTACTCTCCAAGAACGTGCCAAAAATAAGCAAATTGCCTCGTTGCCCTTAATAAGAATTTGCTAATTTTACCCTATTATACAAATAATCAGAAAAACGCATTTATGAATACATCAATATTGAATGACAATTCGCTTAAATTTTTAGAATCGTATTTAAATAACGCATCGCCTACCGGTTACGAATGGGACGGACAAAAGCTTTGGATGGAGTATTTAAAGCCATACGTAGATGACTTTTTTACCGACACCTACGGCACGGCGGTAGGAGTTATTAATCCCGATGCAAAATTTAGAGTGGTAATTGAAGGCCACGCAGACGAAATATCCTGGTATGTTAATTATATTTCAGACAATGGCTTGCTCTATGTAATTAGAAATGGCGGAAGCGACCATCAGATAGCGCCTTCAAAAATTGTAAATATTCATACCAAAAACGGTATAAAAAAAGGTGTTTTTGGGTGGCCGGCAATTCACACACGCGACAAACAAAAAGAAGAAAGTCCTAAACCGGATAATATTTTTATAGATGTTGGCGCAAAAGATAAAGAAGAAGTTGAAAAAATGGGCATTCATGTAGGATGTGTGATAACCTACCCCGATCCTTTTCATATATTAAACGAAGATAAATTTGTGTGTCGCGCTTTAGACAATAGAATGGGCGGTTTTATGATTGCCGAAGTAGCGCGTTTGCTTCACGAAAATAATATTACACTACCCTTTGGGCTTTATATTACTAATTCGGTGCAGGAGGAAATTGGCTTAAGGGGTGCCGAAATGATTGCGGAGCGCATTAAACCGAATATTGCAATCGTGACCGATGTTACCCACGATACCACTACCCCAATGATAGATAAAAAAGTACAGGGACTGGCGGAAATTGGCTGCGGGCCAGTGATTGCCTACGCCCCTGCCGTACAGCAAAAACTGCGGGATTTAATTGTTGATACCGCCGAAAAGAAAATGATACCCTTCCAAAGAGCTGCACTTTCAAGGGCTACCGGTACAGATACCGATGCCTTTGCATATAGCAACGGCGGGGTGGCGAGTGCTTTAATTTCTCTGCCACTTCGGTATATGCACACTACGGTAGAAATGGTGCATAGAGATGACGTGGAGAACGTAATTAAACTAATCTACGAAACGCTCCTTAATATAAAAGACGGAGAAACTTTTAGTTATTTTGACTAAATTAGTGTTGTCCGATTAAAAACTTAAGACCGCTTTGCTATAAGGCGTAAGATGAAGCCTCTACTTATTGAAATACAATTATCTAAGAATAAACAACTAACTATTTTTTCGAAGGGTTCAAAAAACTTAAAAGCGAGGTAGCGGGTTTAGATTTGTCTGTAATTTTCAATAATAACAATACTTTCAAAAATATTAATCGGACTACATTGTTACTACCTTCAGTTTTGTTTATAACCGCAGCAAGTGAAAATTTGCTGCGGTTTTCATTTAATTATAGTTGAAAAAAGCAAGCTGAAACTGAGATGCAGGTGAAATTGGCATTTAAATAATTAGAAATCTTTCTTTGCAGCTATTCTATGCTGTTTTAATTTTTCAAAATAAATCTTTGCAGCTGTAATCACTTTCGGCGCAAGAAGTATGGTAGCCGTCATTGTGGGAATTGCCATTAAAGCGAAGAAGGTATCAATTAGATTTATCATCATACTCAAGGAGGTGGTGGCACCGATGAGAATACTCAGAATATAGAAATAATTATAAATCCCTTTGTTTTTTGCACCAAAAAGAAAGGCCATGCACTTGCTACCGTAGTAGGAATAGGAGAAGAGCGAAGAAATACTAAAAATAGCGATACACGCCAGCAGACCATATTTGCCGAATAAGGGCATACTTTCCTCAAATGCTGAAGCCGTTAAACTAACACCGTTTGCATCGCTGCTTTGCCATACTCCAGTTACCAAAATTGCCAAAGCGGTAAGGGTGCAAATAATAAGGGTATCAATAGCTGGGCCTAACATGGCTACCAGACCTTCGCGAATAGGTTCGTTGGTTTTTGCGGCACCGTGAGCCATGGGGGCGGTACCGATTCCCGCTTCGTTTGAAAAGGCACCACGGCGAATGCCCAGTAGGATTATACCTCCTACAATGCCACCCAAAAATGCATCGCCTTTGTAGAAGTTCGCCGAAAAGGCATCAGTAAAAATCAATCCCAAATATTTAGGGATTACATCTATATTCGTAACGAGAATAAACACCACAAGGCCGAAGTAAAGCAAAACCATTGCCGGAACCAGTTTAGATGCGGTTTTGCTAATTCGTTCCAAGCCGCCCAAAATTACTATGGCGGTAATTCCTGAAAGTATAACACCTATTATTAAATCGGTTTTAAAGCCTTCATAAACGCCAGCTGGTTTTAGTAATATGTCGTTTATGGCTTGTGTAAGTTGGTTTACGTTAAACACCGGCAAGGCGCCAATTAAACCGGCAACACTGAATACTATTGCCATCGGCAGCCATTTTTTACCCAAACCTTCGGTTATAAAATACATGGGGCCACCCTGAACAACCCCCTCACTATCTTTTCCTCTGTAAAGGATGGAAAGAGTTGCAGTAAAAAACTTAGTACTCATACCAATTACAGCACTAACCCACATCCAAAAGACAGCTCCGGGGCCGCCAATTGCGATGGCAACCGCAACGCCTGCAATATTGCCCATCCCAACAGTTGCGGAAAGAGCGGTTGTAAGAGCTTGAAAATGTGTAATTTCACCTAAATCGTTTTTATCGTCATATTTACCGCGCAAAACGGCAATGGCGTGCCCTAAATACCGAAATGGTAAAAAGCGAATTCGAATTATTAGGTATAATCCACCGCCAATTAATAGTATTAAAAGCGGCAAACCCCAAGCTGCGGAAGCCATTTCGGCAATAAATTTGTCGGTTTTTTCCAAGTTTCGACTTTAAATGTTTTAACGAATGTAGGATTAAAATTTTTAAAATTAATAAGGAAATTGTTACTTGTAGCGCCAAATGAAATTACAACTAACCATTTTAATGCTATTTGCATGCATTTTCACATTCGCACAAAGCTCGGATGATTGGAAGAAACCTGCCTTTTACTTTAATCCAGAAATACTTTTGGGGCTTACTATGGAGTCTAATGATGGTTTCCCTGATACAAAACTACAAAAGCAACTTATATTAAATTTTGGACGTACCCATACCAACAATCCGCAGGCTTGGGCACAAAGATTAAAAGGTCCCACCACGGGGTTGAGTTTTGGTGTAACCGATTACGGGAATTTAGATAGTTTGGGAATTTCAATTACCGCCATGCCTTTTATTGAGTTTAAAGCTTTTGGCAGCGAGCGGTGGAAAGTGCTAACGGGAATGGGCGCTTCATATTTCACAAAACAGTACAATGCCGAAACCAATCCGAAGAACCAAGCGGTAACTACCGATATTACCTGGGCGTTTAGAATGTATTTATACTATCACTTTCTAACTACCAAAAATATAGATTGGCGCATGGGGCTTGGCTACTCGCATCACTCCAATGGGCATATGCGGTTGTTAAATCAAGGGTATAATTCGTTTTTGGTTAGCTTTTCGGCAGCGATAAAGAATCCGATGGGTGCTTCTAAAAACACAGTTGCCGCAATGGTGCCCAACGATGAAAATACAACTTATAACTACTTTAGTGTTCGCAGCGGTTTGGGTCAGAATGTTTTTGCCTTGGCGTTTAACGATAAAAGAAACGTTTATACAGTTGCGGGGGAATACGGTCAGGTTTACAACAACACCTTTAAAATTGGCATTGGCTTGTACTACCGGTTTTACCAACATTATTACGATTATATAGCGGGGAATGAGTCTTTGGTTCAAGCGGGTCGGGAGTTTGATTATTTTAGGAGCAACCCTTGGTATTACGCATCTAATGTGGGAATTACGGTACATGGCGAAATATTCTTAAACCACTTTGGCATAGACGTGCAGCTAGGATACAACTTGCACAAACCAGCCTATAAAATAGATTGGCGCATAAATCAAGGGTGGGATAACCCACCGCGCGAAATTCCGAGAAGTTGGGTTTTGGGCGAATACAACGCCGGCTATAAAAAGAAGAGTCGGATTTCTTCCCGTTTGGGTTTAAAGTATTATTTAATAGGTATGGAAAAAGCCCCAAAAAATAATTTTTATATCGGGGCGCATCTGAAGGCGAATCTCGGGCAAGCCGATTTTTCTGAGTTGAGTTTTGGATATGTTCACAGTTTTAATCATAGATTAAAGCCGTGATAAAGACACTTTATTTTCGATTTAACGGTAATTTCGCCCTACATTTAAGTTGCTTTCGTTTTAAGGTGGCGAGCTGTTGCTGCATTCTTTTATTTTGCACTCTTTCGGTCGTAGGACAAACGGATGCCAATTGGTTAGACCATTCGTTATTTTTTAATACTGAATTACTTTTAGGGGAAACACAGGAAGCCAACTTCGGTTTTCCAAGTACCAAAACGCAAAAACAAATTATTTTTAATATTGGAAGAGATCAATCCAAGAATCCGCAGGAATGGTCGCAACGGTTAAAAGGTCCGAAAACGGGTTATTCGTTTGGCATCACCGATTTTGGCAATAGAGACAGTTTGGGGCTGGCTTTTTCATTTATGCCTTTTATACGTTTTAATGCGTTTAGAAGCGAAAGAATTAGTGTGCTGGCAAGCTTGGGAACTTCGTTTTTTACGGAAAAATACGAGGCTAAAAAGAATCCGAGAAATCAAGCCGTAACCACAGATATTACCTGGGCCTGTAGGCTGTTTTTTTATTATCGGCTTTTTACTACAGACTATATTAATATGCACTTAGGTTTTGGATATGCCCACCACTCCAACGGGCATATGCGGTTACACAATAAAGGCTACAATTCATATTTACTGAGTTTATCTACCGATATAAAAAGTATGCCGGAAGCGGAATTAGAAACTGCCGAAGTAGTGTTTCCCGCTTTAAAAAATTCGGTTTATACGTATTTTGATCTTCGGGCTGGGCTTGGGCAAAATTCATTTGCTTTGGCCTTTAATGAAAAAAAGCAGGTGTACACTGTTGCTGGCGAATACGGACGGGTTTATAACAACACGTTAAAAGTAGGGCTCGGCTTTTATTTTAGACTTTACGAACATTATTACGATTATATAAACGAAAACGAATGGTTGGTGCGCAATGGGCAGGAATACGCTTATTTTAAGAGTTTGCCGGTGTATTACGCCACAAATTTAGGGGTGCTTGTTAGTGGGGAAGTTTTAATGAACCACGTGAGCGTAAATCTTCAAATTGGGATTAATTTGCACAAGCCCGCTTATAAAATGGAATGGCGAATTAACAAGGGATGGGAAAATACGCCTAGAGAAATTCCCGAAGGTTGGGTTCTTGGGAATTTTGACGGATTTTATAAATTTAAAGAATTTATTTCCGGAAGGTTGGGCTTAAAATACTATATAATCGGAACTAAGTTGCGGCCCAAAAACAACCTGTATATTGCCGCGCATATCAATTCAAATTTGGGGCAGGCAGATTTCTCCGAAATAAGTTTGGGGTATGTACGCAGCTTCAATTTTCGGTAACTCGTTAGTACTTATTTAATTAGCCAGGTAGTGCAAAACATTTTCCTCAATACGCTTATGTATATTTGAAACATCTGCTTTTACAAATTTTTCACCTGTAATATTTTCGTAAAGCTCAATATATCTTTCAGAAACTGTTTTGATATAGGCATCGGTCATTGCAGGTACTTGCTGGCCTTCCAAACCTTGGAAGCCATTTTGGATTAGCCATTGGCGCACAAATTCTTTTGAAAGTTGTTTTTGAGGTTCGTTATTTTTCTGGCGTTCTTGATATCCTTCGGCATAAAAATAACGCGATGAATCTGGAGTGTGAATTTCATCGATCAGCACCACTTTTCCATCTTTTGTTTTGCCGAATTCGTATTTAGTATCTACCAAAATAAGACCTCTTTCGGCTGCAATCTCACTGCCGCGTTGAAAGAGTTTTCGGGTGTAATCTTCCAATTGCAAGTAATCTTCTTCTGAAACAATGCCACGGTTTAAAATTTCTTCCCTTGAAATATCTTCGTCGTGATCGCCCATTTCGGCTTTGGTTGCCGGAGTGATAATAGGTTGGGGAAATTTATCGTTTTCCTTCATACCTTCTGGCATGGCAATGCCGCAAAGCATCCGTTTGCCAGCTTTATATTCGCGGGCCGCGTGGCCACTCATATAACCGCGTATAACCATTTCGACTTTAAAAGGTTCGCAAGCTTCGCCAATGGCAACATTAGGATCTGGAGTTGCAATTAACCAATTGGGCACCAAATCTTCGGTGTCGCGCATCATTTTAGTAGCAATCTGATTTAATATCTGGCCCTTGTACGGAATACCTTTGGGCATTACCACATCAAAAGCGCTAAGCCTATCGGTTGCTACCATTAAAAGTGTATTGTTTTCTAAGGTATAAACCTCGCGCACCTTGCCGTGATAGACGTGTTTTTGTCCGGGAAAGTTGAAGTTGGTTGAAATTATTGTATTACACATTGGGATGATGGCTTGTTGGGATTTGTTATTTCGTTAATTCGTTAATTTGAAATTTAGGATTTGGGATTTGGGATTTGGAATTTGTATTTTAATCTACATTTTCAATTTTTTTATAAGCGGCAATTACTTCTTTTACCAAGCGGTGACGGATTACATCTTTATCGTCTAAATATATCATTCCTACGCCATTCACATCTTTTAAAACCAGCAATGCTTCTTTTAAACCGGAGGTGATTCGTCGCGGTAAATCTATTTGTCCGGGGTCGCCGGTGATCATAAACTTTGCGTTTTTTCCCATTCGGGTAAGGAACATTTTCATCTGGGCGTGGGTTGTATTTTGGGCTTCGTCTAAAATAACAAAGGCGTTATCTAAGGTCCGGCCGCGCATAAAAGCCAGAGGGGCAATTTGTATAACGCCATTTTCAATATGTGCCGCCAGTTTTTCTGCGGGAATCATATCGCGAAGTGCATCGTACAACGGCTGCATATAGGGATCTAATTTTTCCTTTAGGTCGCCTGGAAGAAAGCCAAGATTTTCACCTGCTTCTACAGCTGGCCTTGTTAAAATAATACGCTTAACCTCCTTTTCCTTTAAGGCTTTAACCGCAAGAGCTACCCCGGTATATGTTTTTCCAGTTCCGGCGGGGCCTACTGCAAAAACCATATCGTTTTTACTCATTAGGGCCACGAGCTTGCGTTGGTTGGCGGTTTGTGCCTTAATGGGTTTTCCGCTTGTGCCGTGAACTATTACTTCCCCACTGCTGGCAGGAGTTTCGTAATCGTCTTTTGTGCGGCTTAATAGCACGCGTTCAATTACGTTTTCGTCTAATTTGTTGTATTTGGCCACTTGTTCCAAAAGCATCATCATTCGTCTATCAAATTCCTCCAGCACGTCTTCATCTCCATAAGCCTTTATTTTATTGCCACGGGCAACGATTTTTAGCTTTGGGAAATATTTTTTGAGAAGATCAATATTTGCGTTTTCCAGTCCGAAGAAATCTCTAGGACTAATCTCGGTAAGTTCAATGATAAGTTCGTTCAAAAGGCGTATATTTTAAATATAATGTTTGGTCTAAAGCTATTCAATTTTCTGCGATTTCGATATAAAAAATAGCGATGTAAATTTTACAAAAACACGAAATAATTTATTGTGATTTAAAATTTACGTATTCGGTCAGAAATAGTTTTGCTACTAACAAAAGTAACCTATTTTTGTGGGAACTCTTTTAAGAAAATATCAACAATCCATTTATGGCTATAATTACACTTACTACTGACTTTGGAGAGAAGGATCACTTTGTTGGCGCGGTTAAGGGAGCTATATATTCAGAAATGGAAGATGCGAAAATTGTTGATATCTCGCATTATGTTTCGCCCTTCCACTTGCATGAGGCTGCTTATATAATCCAAAATGCCTATAAGAGTTTTCCACTTGGCAGTATCCATATTATTGGGGTAGATTCGGAATTAAATCCTGAAAATAAACACATTGCGGTGTATATGGACGGGCATTATTTTGTGTGTGCCGACAACGGAATTATCTCGATGCTTACCTCGGAGATGCGGCCCGAGAAAATTGTAGAAATAAATATTCACGATAGGATAATAAGCAATTTTCCTGTTTTAGACGTATTCGTAAAAGTTGCCGGACATATTGCCCGTGGGGGAACCCTGGATGTAATCGGGAAAAATATTACTGAAATAAAGGAACTCACAGGACTGCGCCCCGTAATAAGCAACCAAGACAGTGTAATTATTGGCAACGTAATTTACATTGACAACTATGGCAATGTGATTAGCAATATTTCCAGAAAGCTCTTTAAGGAAGTAGGACGCGGCAGACCGTTTATTATTAATGCACGAACAGCTAAATTTGATACAGTTTACGAGCGGTATAGCGATGCCATAAATTTTAACAATACTGCCGATAAACGGGAAGAAGACGGAAAGCGACTGGCACTTTGGAACTCATCTGAATTTTTGGAATTGGCAATTTACAAAAGCAATCCCACTTCAGTGGGGGGCGCTGCCAGCCTGTTTGGGTTGGAGTTTAGGGATACGGTTACGGTAAATTTTAATACTGAATTATAAGGTAATGGGTTTATGAATTCTGCATATTTATAAGCCATAGAACGATTGGAGATGAAGCGCGTTCAGAGAGAAACAAAGCCTATAAAGAAAGCGAAAAAGATAGAATAGTTTAGCCAATTAAATATGGAATTATGTTTACAAGAATTGTAAAAATGGAATTTGAAAAGGAAAACATCCCAGATTTTCTGGCTAATTTTGAAGTGGTAAAAGAGAAGATCCGCAGCTTTCCGGGGTGTTTGTTTTTGGAACTTTACCGCGATAAAAATGACGAAACAATCTTTTTCACCTATAGTCGTTGGCATAAGGAAGCAGCCTTGGAAAATTATAGAAACAGCCAACTGTTTAAAGAAGTCTGGAGTGTAACAAAACCGATGTTTCGCAAAAGAGCTGAAGCTTGGAGTGTAGATACGGTGGCTAGTTTGTAGTTGACGGTTGACGGTTGGCGGTTGGCGGTTGTCTGTTGTGGGTTGTGGGTTGGCGGTTGTCGGTTGTCGGTTGTCGGTTGTCGGTTGACTGTTGGCGGTTGTGGGTTGGCTGTTGTGGGTTGTCTGTTGTGGGTTGGCTGTTGTGGGTTAATTAATAAAAATACTTGGCGTCTTGGCGCCTTTGTGAGAGAAAAATGTTTACAATAATAAAACGCGAAATAAACTCTTTTTTTTCCAGTACTGTTGGGTATTTGGTAATTGCCGTGTTTTTGGTTATAAACGGTTTGTTTTTGTGGGTTTTTAGCGGAAACTACAACGTGTTGGATTCTGGGTTTGCAGACCTTTCCCCCTATTTTCAACTTGCGCCGTGGGTACTGTTGTTTTTAATTCCCGCGGTATGTATGCGTGCCTTTAGCGACGAGATTAAGATGGGCACTTTAGAGCTATTGCTCACCAAACCCCTGCACTTAAAAGAAATAGTATTGGGGAAATATTTTGGCGCCGTTATATTAATTGTAATTGCACTTATTCCCACAGGTTTATATGTATTAACCATTTCAGAATTGGGGCTTCCGCGGGGCAATTGGGATCTTGGTAGCACCTTGGGCTCATATATTGGGTTGTTGTTTTTGGTATTGGCCTATACATCAATTGGGGTGTTTGCATCTACACTTTCGCAAAACCAAATTGTAGCTTTTATCATTGCTGTTTTTCTGTGTTTTGTGCTGTATTACGGGTTTGAGGCTTTTGCGTCTTCCTCGTTTACTATTTCGCAATTGGGCATGAAAGCACATTTTGACAGTGTAGCGCGTGGGGTTTTAGATACACGGGACCTTGTATATTTTGCAGTACTATCTATACTGTTTATAGGTCTTACAGTATTTAAACTGGAAAAGAAATCACCTGCTTTATCAAAAAAACGAACCACCCATTATTTGCAGTTTGCAGTGGGTTTAATCTTATTGATCGGGCTCGGTAATTATATTTATAAGCGTTTCGATTTAACGCAGGACAAAAGGTTTACACTTTCTGAAGAAACAAAGAACATTATTGCTTCCATAGATTCGCCAATTATAGTTGATGTGTTTTTGAAAGGTGATTTTCCGCCGGAATTTAAAAGACTTCAAGGGGAAACAGAACAACTTTTAGCCGAGTTTTCGGCTTATAATTCGAATATAAAATTCGATTTTATAAATCCTACCGAAGAAGGGAACGATGCTTTTCTGGCGCAATTTGAAAAGTTTGGACTAACCCCTGCCCAGGTGTGGGTTACTGAAAAGGGGAAACAAAGTACCGAGTTGGTTTATCCGTGGGCATTGGCACATCACGATGGCCGCTCCGTAAAAATAGCCCTACTTAAAAACCAACTGGGGGCAAGCTCGGAGGAACGGGTAAATAGTTCGTTGCAAAACCTACAATACGCCTTTGCCGATGGATTTAAAAAATTAGCAAACGAGAAGTCGAAAAAAATAGCTGTTTTAAAGGGCAATGGCGAATACGACGACCGTTATATAGCAGACTTTTTTGCCACGCTGCGGGAGTATTATTTTATTGCACCTTTTACCTTGGATTCGGTTGCTTCCAATCCTGAAAAAACCTTAAAGGCATTACACAGCTTCGATTTAATTGTAGCCGCACAGCCAACGGAAGCATTTAGCGATGCCGAAAAATACGTGTTGGATCAATATATAATGAAGGGTGGTAAATCGCTTTGGCTGATGGATGCCACACAGATGCAAACTGATTCTGCCACCGGAAAAACCTTTGCCTTTGGGAAGGATTTAAATCTGGGCGATTTCTTTTTTAAATACGGCATTCGAATTAACCCCAATTTGGTTAAGGATGTTTATTCGGCGCCAATAGTATTGGCAAGTGGCGATGAGCGGGAGGCACAGTACAACCGCTACCCGTGGTTTTTTAATCCGTTGAGCAGTAGCGCGAACAACCATCCAATAGTAACAAATATTGAAGCGGTAAAGTTTAGTTATGCCAGTGGGATAGACACGCTTCCCAACAACATACAGAAAACGGTTTTGCTATCTACTTCACCTATATCGAAAAGTGTGGGGCTCCCCTTCCCTATTGACTTTGATATGGAAATTCCGAAGAACTTGCAAGTGGTAAATGAGGGGCCTGCCCCTGGGGATTTTAGCGCAGGCGAAATACCGTTAGCAGTGTTATTGGAAGGCAATTTTACTTCGGTTTATAAAAATAGAGTTAAGCCCATAAGCTTAGAGAACACTAAAAACTTAGACGAGGGGGTGGCTTCCAAAATGGTGGTAATTAGCGATGGCGACGTTATTAAAAACCAAATGCAGGGCAACAGACCGCTGGAACTAGGTTTTGATAAAATGACCAATCAATTCTACGGAAATAAGGAATTTCTGCTTAATACGGTTAATTATCTGCTTGACGACAGCGGACTTATAAACATTAGAACGCGCCAAATTGCGGTGCCATTTCTGGATCCGCAAAAAACTGTAGCGCAGCGCACCAAGTGGCAAATGCTTAATATATTGCTACCGTTGGGATTACTAGCTATTTTTGGATTGGTTTTTACCAGCTACCGCAAACGAAAATACACCCGTTAAATGTTGATAAGTTTGTTTTAACAAACACTTCAATTGAAATATATTTGTACTTCGGCGAAGTTTATATAAAGCAAGGTCGAAATGCGCAATACCCATAACGAATACATTAAATTACGATAAATTTGGGTAGGATTGCCTAGCTTTTATTCCATTAAATTTAAAAGTTTTGGGGCGTATTTATTGAGAATTATTTCATAAAAAACACATAGAATGAAATTTATTGTATCGAGTTCCTATTTATTAAAACAACTACAAGTATTAGGCGGTATTATTAACAACAACAATACCCTGCCAATTTTAGATAATTTCTTGTTTAACCTAGACGGAAAATCGCTTACTGTTTCCGCTTCCGATTTGGAGACTACCATTTCTTCAAAATTAGAAGTAGAAAGTGCCGAAAAAGGAATGGTTTGTATTCCCGCACGGCTTTTATTGGAGACGTTGAAAACCTTTCCCGAGCAGCCGCTAACCTTTACTATTGAAGACAATAACACTATTGAAATTAGCAGTAACCACGGTAAATATGCTCTGGCATATGCCGATGGGGAGGAATTTCCGAATGCAGTAGATTTAAAGGATCCTTCGGCTACAATTGTACAGGGCGACGTACTTGCTACCGCAATTAGCAAAACAATCTTTGCCTCTGGAAATGACGATTTACGACCTGTAATGAGCGGGGTTTTCTTTCAGTTTTCAACAGATAATTTGGTGTTTGTAGCTACCGATGCCCACAAGTTGGTTAAATATACCCGCGATGATATAAGCGCCTCCCAAACGGCAGAATTTATTATGCCGAAAAAACCACTTACCCTTTTAAAAAGCATACTTGCGGGAAGTGAAGAAGATGTTACCATTGAGTACAACGAGAGCAATGCGAAGTTTATTTTTGAAAACACCGAAATGGTGTGCCGCCTTATTGACGGTAAATATCCAAATTACGAAGCTGTTATTCCGAAGGAGAACCCGAACAAATTGGTTATAGACCGAAATCAGTTTTTAAATTCCGTGCGTAGGGTATCTATTTTCTCAAGTAAGACTACGCATCAAATTAGGTTAAAGATTGCCGGTGCCGAACTGAATATTTCGGCAGAAGATATAGATTACAGCAATAAAGCCGAGGAACGATTAACTTGCGATTATCAGGGCGATGATATGCAGATAGGCTTTAACAGCAGGTTTTTAACCGAGATGCTAAACAATCTTACCAGCGATGAAGTTTCTTTAGAGATGAGCCTTCCTAACCGCGCAGGGATACTTACTCCGGTAGATGGCCTGGATGAAGGCGAAACCGTTACCATGCTCGTTATGCCAGTGATGCTTAACAATTAGTAAGTAATTATAGAAGTTATTTGTATAGAATACGGTTGTTATTAGCTATCAGTAATAGTAATACAGTTTCTTTTTAAACAAAAAGAACCGCAATTTTTCTACCACTAGTTAACTATTGTGAATTTTAACATTTCATAATAGTTAACTAGTTTTTTTTTCTATTTTTAAACAATCAAAAACCTACATATTATGACCAACCAATTTAAAGATATTGATCAAGCGTTTAATATAAGTATTTTGGGAAAAGGTACTCAACCCATGGTATTTGCCCATGGTTACGGTTGCGACCAAAATATGTGGCGATTTGTTTACCCTTACTTTCAAGAGAAGTATAAGGTTATTTTATTTGATTATATAGGTGCTGGAAATTCGGATATTTCGGCATATACCAATGAAAAGTACAATTCGCTGGAGAGTTACGCCAACGACGTTCTTGCAATTTGCGAGCATTTAAAATTAAAAGATATAATATTTGTAGGGCATTCGGTTAGTGCAATGATTGGAATGTTAGCTTCGATTAAGGCACCTTCCCTATTTTCAAAATTAATTTTAATAGGTCCGTCGCCCTGTTACATCAATAAAGAAAACTATATTGGCGGCTTCGATAAGGAATCTATCGATGAACTTTTAGAGGCTTTAGACAGTAACTATCTGGGGTGGTCGCAAAATATGGCACCCGTTATAATGGGCAACGAAGACAGACCCCAATTAGGGAAAGAATTAAGTAATAGTTTTTGTAATACCGACCCTGAAATCGCTAAAAATTTTGCCCGAGTTACTTTTCTATCAGACAATCGGGAGGATTTACAAAAAGTGTCGCATCCTTGCCTTATACTGCAGTGTTCGCAAGATGTAATTGCGCCTACTGAAGTTGGAAAATACGTGGCAAATACCGTTAAAGATGGCACCCTTAAAATTTTAAAAGCCACGGGGCACTGTCCTAATTTAAGCGCCCCCGAAGAAACCGCAGAAGCAATGATAAATTTTCTAGAAAATAATCCTTAGTGGACAAAAACTATAGTTCGTTAAAGCAAACAGATTCTATTCGTTTAAAGGCAGCTTTAGACTTATATGAAAATGCACCTTGCGGTTCAGTTGTATTTCGTAACGATGGGTTAATTATTGCTATGAACAATACCCTGGCCCATTGGCTAGGTTTTAAAAAAGATGAAATTGTTAATGTTCGTACGCTTCCAAGTTTTTTTAAAGTAGGTGGAAAAATATATTTTGAAACACACTTTTTTCCCTTGATTAAAATGCAAGGCTTTATCCACGAAGTGTATTTTGATATGTTGCGGAAGGATAAAAGTAATTTTCACGCTTTAATTAATGTAAGGGAAATACCTGCGAAAGAAAGTAATGAAGCTACATTTCAGGCGACTATTTTAGATGTTTCGGACCGCAGGGAGTACGAAAAGCAGCTATTGGAAGCAAAGCGAAAAGCCGAAGCCGACAGCAAAGCAAAAGCAGATTTTTTAGCTACGATAAGTCACGAAATTCGCACCCCATTAAATGCTATCTTGGGTATTGGCAATCTACTTCACAATACTCCATTAAACGAAAACCAAAAGGAATACGCTCGACTTCTATTAGGCTCTTCAGAACATTTGCTCAGCCTTGTAAATAATTTATTGGATTTAAGTAAGATTGAAGCAAAGAAGCTAGAATTGGAATACGTTTCTTTTAACTTGAATGAACTCATTACCATTTTAAAACAAATATATTCGGTAAAGGCTTCAGAAAAAGGGGTTGAATTGCGATTAGAATTATCAGAAGATGTTCCTCAAAATATAATTGGCGATCCCGTTAAATTAAATCAGATTCTTACCAACCTTATCGGGAATGCTATAAAATTCACTAAAAAGGGAGCTATTACAGTGGCTATAAGTGTAATTCAGAAAGTAAAAAAACAAGTTACTTTAAAATTTGAAGTTACCGATACTGGCATTGGCATACCGGAAGAAAAACTTGAAACCATTTTCCAAGAATTCTCCCAAGCAAGTTACGACGTAAGTGTAGAATATGGCGGAACAGGCTTGGGACTTACCATTAGTAAAAAACTACTCGAACTTCAGGGCAGTCAGTTGCACGTTAGTAGTAAGCTCAATAAAGGATCAACTTTTAGTTTTGAATTAAATTATAAGATTGATAAAAAGAAAGTCAATAAAACCGCACAACTTCTCAATAAAAAAGACGACGTAAGTTTTGACGATTATAAGGTTTTAATAGTTGACGATAACCATGTGAACATTTTTATTACGGCTCAATATCTGGATCAATGGCGTATTTCATATGTTACAGCTAAAAGTGGCACGGAGGCTTTATCTATTTTAAAGAAAGAAAGTGTAGATATTGTATTACTCGATTTACAAATGCCAAAAATGAACGGGTATCAAACTGCGGAAAAAATTAGAGCATTAAAACTTTCTAAAAAGCCTGTAATTGTTGCATATTCGGCAACTACAAAAGGTGAAGTGCAAAACGAACTTATTAAAGCTGGTATAGACGACCACCTGCCGAAACCTTTTCAACCAACAGAACTTTTCGATCTTTTAAAGATGTATAAAACCTTAAAGCAAGCAAAAGGGAAGAAAAAGCGAAAAAGTTTGATGAAGACTGCCACCTTATCTAAAAAGTATGCGAAAGAATTAAAGCCTGTGGATAACACTACAATTGAGGAAAGTTTTAGTTTGGAGCGATACCAGAAAATGGCTAATAACAACCCGAAGTACCTAAGAAAGTTTATAAAAAGTTCGCTAAAAGCCATAAAGGATTATGAAGGTGAATTTAAAACCGCTTTAAAGAATAAAGATGTATCCGGATTAGAAAGTCTTATCCATCAATCTACAATGACATTGTATTACATAAAAGCCGAGAAATTAACTTCATTAATGAAGAAGTGTAAAGACTTAATTGCGACCAATGATAGCGATACGAATTTAAAATTGGCTATTGACGATTGCAATAAAGAGTTTGCAATCATATTTGAGGGTTTAAAAAAGGCTAAAAACAAATAGTCTCTTTTGTATATTTCACTAATATATTTCAGCACTTATTTCTTACTATAGCGGGCCACTTCTTCCTTTTTTCACTTTATTCTATTAAAATTATGTAAGAAGAAGAGTTTTCGTGATGACATTTTTGGTTTGTTCCGATCGTATAGGAGAAGTATTAACTAAAATTGACAAATTATGAGAACATTGTACACCTTTATTGCTGTTTTATTTTTAAACATTTTAATCTGCCCCGCCCAAGTAACCGATGTGGTAACCGGAATTAACGACCCTTCACGATTACTTCTTGACGGCAATACACTGTATTATTGCACAGGATCGGAAATTTTTAAGATAGATGTAACGGAGAACTCTCCAACACCTATTTCGGTATTAAGTGGTTTAAATGGTGTGGTAGGAATGACTGTTGATGGCAATACCCTATATTTTTCTGAATTTAATGCGGGATCAATTTCAAAGATAGACCTCACCGATCCCAACCCAACGAAAGAAACCGTTATTGATGGGCTTAATACCCCTGCAACGATTTATCTTTCTGGAACTACTATGTATTATTCAGATGCCAATGACAATGTGGTCAATAAATTTGATGTAACCGACCCCAACCCCACCACGGTTTTGGTTGCTACCAGCAATGTAAATTTTAGTCCCACTGGTTTGGCACTACAGGGAGATATACTGTATATGGGACAAGGACAGGCCAATCGGGTTTCAAAAGTGGATGTTACAAGTGGGGTAACCCAACCGGTAGATGTGGTAACCGGAGTTCAAAGACCGCTGGGGATACGTATTGTGGGAAACAATTTATTTATGGCAGAATATATTGGGAATAAGGTATCTATAAAAAATCTTACCGCTGGTTCTGGTACGGCGGAGGATGTTGTAACAGGCATAGACAAACCCACCGATATAGAAATTTGGGGGAATACGCTTTTTATTATGGAAAGGGGAGCCAATAGAATAGTAAAAATGGAGTTGCAATTGGGCGTAATGGAGTTTAATGCAAACCGTATTACCCTGTTTCCAAATCCGACGTCGGCGTTTATTGAAATCTCCAATCTACGGGAAACGACAAATTATATTATTTATGCCATTGATGGATCGCAAGTAGGTACAGGTACAATTAATCCGAAGGAAAAAATAGATGTTTCGAACCTATCGAGCGGTAGCTATTTCTTGAGAACTGAGCACGGAGCTATGGCTAAGTTTATAAAAAAATAGGCGATGTGTTTCTCTACCCATATGCTGCCCCGATGGGGCAGTTTGTTTTAGGTATTTAGCTGGACATTGCATTTTATTTAGCTACCGCACGTTTGTTATGGGTGTGATTCTCTATCCAAATGTTACCAATATTGCAATTAAGAAACATAAGTTTCCATATAATACAACTTTTTGATTTATATTTGTCTATTAAAATGGATGCATTAAACGAATGAAACCAAAGTTTGAAGTCGTTTTTCTTGAACAAGCGATTGACTTTATGGCTAAAATTGACCCAAAGTCAAAAAAGAAGGTTTATTATAATATAGACAAAGCCAAGCTGACTAATGATCCTGAACTATTTAAAAAATTAGAAGATAAGATTTGGGAATTTAGAACAAAATATATTGGACTTCAATACAGACTCCTCGCCTTTTGGGACAAAACTGACAAAACTGAAACACTAGTCTTGGCGACCCATGGAATTATAAAGAAAACGGACAAAGTTCCAAAAGCCGATATAGAAAAAGCGAAAAAGATTATGGCGGAATATTTTACCCAAAAAGAATAGAAATATGGAAGCAAAAAAGAAAAAGATGAAAATGATGACCCTTGACCAAATGAAGGATAAGGATTTGGGAGAGATTGGAACACCTGTGCGCGATAAATACGAGTTCGACTTAAAAATGGAAGTCTTGGGTGATATGATAAAGTTGGTTCGGAAAGAAAGAAAATTGACACAAGAACAACTCGGAGAGTTAATTGGAGTTCAGAAATCCCAAATTTCAAAATTGGAACGGAATACGAAAAATGTGACTATTGAAACCATTTTAAAAGTATTTGGAGCTTTAAAGGCCAACGTAAAATTCAGCGTAGAAATGAACGAATTGGAGTTTACAGTGGCATAAGCACTGGGATTGGAAAGGCATATTATGTCCCTACGGGACATTTGTTGCTAGGGGTGGCGTTTCTCTACCTATATGCTGCCCCGCTGGGGCGGTTTGTTTTCGGTATTCAGCTGGACATTGCATTTTATATATCTACCGGACGTTTGTTATGGGCATGATGTTTCTTCACCTATATTCTGCTTTGCTGGGGCAGTTGTTTTTTTGGTACTCCATTTGGGATTGGAAAGGCATATTATGTCCCTACGGGACATTTTGTTGCTAGGGGTGGCGTTTCTCTACCTATATGCTGCCCCGCTGGGGCGGTTTGTTTTCGGTATTCAGCTGGACATTGCATTTTATATATCTACCGGACGTTTGTTATGGGCATGATATTTCTTCACCTATATTCTGCTTTGCTGGGGCAGTTGTTTTTTGTATTCAATTTGGGATTGGAAAGGCATATTATGTCCCTACGGGACATTTGTTGCTAGGGGTGGCGTTTCTCTACCCATATGCTGCCCCGATGGGGCAGTTTGTTTTAGGTATTTAGCTGAACATTGCATTTTATTTAGCTACCGCACGTTTGTTATGGGCATGATATTTCTTCACCTATATTCTGCTTTGCTGGGGCAGTTGTTTTTTTGGTACTCCATTTGGGATTGGAAAGGCATATTATGTCCCTACGGGACATTTTGTTGCTAGAGGTGGTGTTTCTCTACCCATATGATGCCCCGATGGGGCAGTTTGTTACACCAAAATGAGTTTTAAATACACTAATCTAAACTTTTTGATATATATGATTTTTAGAAGATTATAGAGTAAAGTTAAGGAGGAAAGGAATTGACAGGCTTACGAATAAGATAGTATATGCAAACAAGGTAAAAGGGGTGGTATTCTTACAACTCCTTTTTTTATTGTGGCTATCTTAAACTTATAAAACTTGTGGAAAGTAATGTTACCTTTGCAATCCATGACACACACAGATACCATAGTTGCAATGGCAACACCTGCGGGCGTAGGAGCAATAGCGGTAATACGGCTTTCGGGCCCCGAGGCATTACCTATTGCCGCCTCACTATTTAAATCGGTTTCAGGCAAGGATATTTCAAAACAAAACACCCATACCGTTCACCTTGGAAATATAATAGACGGGGAACGTGTTATAGACCAGGTGCTGGCCACCATTTTTAAAAACCCGAATAGTTATACGGGCGAGGATGTGGTTGAAATATCTTGTCACGGCAGTAATTACATCCAACAGGAAATCATTCAATTATGCCTGCGCAAAGGTTGCCGAATGGCACAGGCGGGGGAATTTACGCTTCGCGCATTTCTGCACGGCAAAATGGATTTGAGTCAGGCGGAAGCTGTGGCAGATTTAATAGCCAGCGATAGTGCTGCCAGCCACCAATTGGCGATACAACAGATGCGTGGGGGCTTTTCTTCAGAAATAAAAAAACTACGCGAGGAGCTATTGAACTTTGCTTCGCTTATAGAGTTGGAGCTGGATTTTGCGGAAGAAGATGTTGAATTCGCAAATCGGGAGGAGTTTCAGAAACTTATTACGAGGATAAGTTTGGTATTAAAGCGATTGTTGGATTCGTTTGCAACAGGCAATGTATTAAAGAATGGTATTCCCGTAGCTATTGTCGGCGAGCCCAACGTTGGAAAATCTACTTTACTAAACGTATTGTTAAACGAAGAGCGTGCCATAGTAAGTGACATTGCAGGTACGACCCGCGATACGATAGAAGACGAAATTACCATAGACGGCATAGGTTTTCGATTTATAGATACGGCAGGAATTCGCGATACGGCCGATGTTATTGAAAGTTTGGGCATCAAGAAAACCTTTGAAAAGATTGAGGCCGCACAAGTAGTTATTTATCTTTTTGATGCGTCGCCCTCCTCTCAAGGGGTAGCTTATAAAGATGTTCAATCTGAAATAGAAAAAATCCGAAACAGATACCCGTTAAAAAACTTAATTATTGTAGCCAATAAGGTTGATAAGCTTTCAGAAGAAGAGATTGAAAAGCTACAGGCAGCGATTGGTAGTCTTCATTTATTATCGGCCAAAAAAGCTATGGGCGTGAAAGAGCTACAGGATAAATTGCTTGAATTTGTAAATACTGGCGCGCTTCGCAATAACGAAACTATAGTTACCAACAGTAGGCATTACGATGCCATGTTAAAAGCATTGGAGGAAATAAACAAGGTACAGGAAGGAATTAACAGCGGTTTAAGCGGCGATTTGTTGGCTATTGACATTAGGCAAGCCTTATATTATTTTGGTGAAATTACCGGTGAAATCAGCAATGACGAGCTACTGGGAAATATATTTGCCAATTTCTGCATCGGAAAGTAATTACATTTCCCTTGCTACCCTAAACCCTTCTTTTTCTTACTCTTAGAGCGTTTTTCTTTCCTTTATTTGTTGCTAATTTTCCTTTTTATTGCTTATATTTGTTTCTAATTTGTTGCTAATAGCAACAAATCTGTTGCTAACAACAGATTTTTTAGACCGTGGCGAAATGATGTTACATACAGATACATACTGATATTTCCAGATACCTCCAGTGACAGAAACAAGCCTAAAAAGATTATACAATGAGCAGCAACATCGAAATACGTAAAATTTGTCAAGATTGCGGAAATTCATTTATCGCCCGAACTACTGTAACCAAATTCTGTAGTCACAAATGCGCCTCGAGAAATTACAAAAAACGCAAGCGAGATGAGAAAATCCAGCAAGTGGCTCCAGTAAGTGTTCAACGAATGGAATTCAATCAAGAGCAATTAAAGGACAAGGACTTCTTAAGTATAGATGAAACCTGCAAATTATTAGGTACAAGCCGAATGACGATATATCGTCAGATTAAGAGCGGAAACATAAAAGCCGGAAAAATTGGGAGACGTACCATTATCCAGAGAACCGAAATCGATAAACTTTTTCAATAATGAAGGTAACACTAAGAAAACGCAATCAAGGTGGTAAAACCAGTTTATACTTGGATTATTACCACAAAGGTAAACGCAAAGCCGAATACCTTAAACTCTACCTTGACCCCGCGGCCAAAACCAAAGAAGCGAAAGAAGTCAACAAGAAGACCTTGCAGTTAGCAGAAACCATTCGGGCCCAGCGACAAATCGAAATCCAAAACGGTGTATATGGTTTCAGGGACAACGAAAAACTAAAAGCCAGCTTCACCAATTACATTGAGCTACTGACTGAAAAAAGAAAAGACAGCACCGGCAATTACGGCAATTGGGACAGTATGCTAAAGCACTTAAAATCCTACATTCCTTGGGATACTACTTTTTCGGAAGTAAACAGAGAGTTTGTCCAAGGCTTTAAAGAGTTCCTGGATAAGGAAGTAAAAACGAAAGGCAACCAAAGTCTTTCCCAAAACTCCAAATACTCATATTTCAATAAACTTAGAGCGGCATTGAAACAAGCTGTTAAAGACGGCATCATTCCCACCAATCCGGCAGAAGGAATTGATGGTTTTAAGCAAGGCGAACCTCAGCGCGAATTCCTAACCCTTGAAGAACTTCAAGCTGCGGTTAAAGCGGAATGTGAAATTCCACAAATGAAAACAGCTTTCATATTTTCTTGCTTAACTGGATTACGCTGGTCAGACATAAATAAACTACTTTGGTCAGAAGTTCAACACTCCAATGAAATGGGTTATTACATACGTTTCAGACAAAAGAAAACTAAAGGAGCAGAAACGCTTCCTATCTCCGCCCAAGCCTTCGGCTTGCTTGGAGAACGTCAAGATAAGGATGAAAGAGTATTCAAAGGGTTAAAATATTCAGCGTGGCATAATCTAAAATTACAGCAGTGGATGATGAAAGCCGGCATTTCCAAAACCATTACCTTTCATTGCGCTCGGCATACATACGCTACTTTACAACTTTCGGCAGGTACCGACATTTATACCGTATCAAAACTTCTTGGCCATAGAGAATTAAGAACCACACAGATTTACGCCAAGGTTATTGATGAAAAGAAGAAAGAAGCAGCTAACAAAATTCAACTTGACTTATAATGAGTGGTAATATTTTTTCATCCCTGGTGTCTATAACGAGAGGAATTCATAGAGACAATAAAACAGAGCACGAGTACACCTTGCTTTTAACTCATATAGATAAAGTGTCTTTGGCTTCCAATGCTGCTTTTGAAATAAAGTTCAAGCGTCCTTTGAACAGTAAAAAGGAATATTATCAGCAAGTAATCCGTAATGAAACAGAAAAAATAATACAGTCATTTCTTGAGGAATTTCCTTCTAATGCCATTATGGAAGAAAATAAATTCGCTTACGGTATCTTCGAAAACAAATTCACAAAATACTTACAAGACATCGCCTATTATATTGAAAACAGACAGATTGATGATGATTTAAGAACCGATGATAATTATATTATCCACTACCTAAAAATTTCCGCGCTCCGATTATATGCCGAACTGCAGGAGCAATACGGTCAATATTCAACCAATCCCGCTTACACTATTCCAGAATTAGCCGAAAAATATTTCAATGACCCTGATTTTGGAACTGACAGTATTTGTAAAAAGGAAAAGAAAAGTGTTTTAACTGTAGAAAAAGGTAGCTCCAAGACGATTAGAAATACAAAGACCTCCTTTAATTTCACAAAAACAGACACTTCCATTTTACTCAAAGTTCTCCAACAATTACAGCTGAAAATTGATTTGCTGAAAATTGAAACAAATGTTGAACAGCTATATCAACTTTTAATATCATCAGATTACAATCAGTTGGATTATAAAATTTATCTTGAATGTGAAACTACTCAATTCAGCTACATTGTTTCTCAGCTGAATCCTTTTTTCACCAATCTTAAACCCGCCTCAATTGAGCGCTCCAACAAGTTCATTACCCTAACTGGTGTACCGTTAAAAGCGAATAATCTCTACAAAAACAAAGTTCATAACACGAAAGAAAAGGAAGAGATTGATAAAATAATCCAACAACTGCAATAAAAAACAGTAAGAATAGTAAGAAATCTTACTGTTACCTTACCCTTAGCTTACACCCTTACTAAAATCGTCCTACTCTTTTTAAACCTTTGTCCTGTTCTTGAAACCCAAGAATGACAATTGGCCAATTGTCCATTTATCTATTCCAAAATATAATAGCAATGGACGAAATTTTAAAAAGACTCGAAATAATCGAGAAACACGTATTAGACCAGAACATCATTCTGAAGAATGTACTCAACTTCAATGAAGCTTGTAAGTACTTGGAATTATCCCAATCGCATCTGTATAAACTTACGAGTGCCGGCAGTATTCCTCATTACAAACCCAACGGTAAAAAATTGTATTTCAACCGTGCCGAATTGGAAGAGTGGTTATTGCGTAACCGCAATACCACACAAGATGAAATCGATAAACAAGCAGCTAATTATCTAATCAAAAAAGGGAGGGTAAAGCTATGACAGAGATAATCGATTTGCTCTTGGCACTCTCCCAAGAGATTAAGGACCTAAAAACACGTATCGATATTACCAGGGCAACGAGAGTAGAACGCCTAAAAGATACGTGGATTGACAATCAAGATGTAATGCAAATGCTACACATAAGTCAGCGAACCCTGCAAACGCTCCGGACGAATGGTACTATTCCCTTTAGCCGGATACGCGGTAAATTTTATTACAAGGTATCCGACATTGAGAAGCTTTTGCAAGACCATTATTATAACCCAAATTTCAAATGCGATGGAAATAAGTAAAGAAGCAATTCTAAACAAAACGCATTATGGGTTAAAAGTTTATGCCTACATCCTACGGCAGTATTATCCTGAATCAGTCCTTTCCCTAAAGGGAAGGGACTGCGGGATAACCCGAAACCCATTTAATGGAGGAAAGGACACATTACAAATAAACATTGTTGATAATGTTGCCCAACACTATGACACAGAACTAACTGATTTTAAAGGAGATATTTTTGAGTTTGCATCGTATCACTTTAAAACATTAGAAGAACAGGATTTATTGATAAAATTGAATGAAGCACTGCATCTACGTATTGGTCAAAAGAACAGTTTTTACAATCAAGAAGAATTCCAACCCGCGGTCGAGTTTCCCGAAATCGCAACACAGGCTTCGCCCGTGTTCAGCTATTTTCAAAAACCTGTAACCAATATAATCCCAAATCGGCAAGCCTCTTTGGTTGAGGTGTTCCACCTCATCAAAGGAGATGATTTTGCTTCGTGTACAAGTACACTTCGCAAAATTCAAGACGTGAAAAAAGCCCGAAAGTATAAGGCGTTTCATTTCGATTATGTAACCTTTTCCGGATTGTTCTCAAAACGAAACGATAAGGACCTTAAAAAGCATTCGGGACTTTTAACTATTGACTTTGACCACCTCAAAGATATTTCCAATTTAAGGGAAGCTTTGCTCAAAGATGAATACTTTGAAACCGAACTTCTTTTTACATCACCTTCCGGTGATGGCCTAAAGTGGGTTATCCCTATTGAATTAACCAAAGTCAAACACCAAGATTTCTTTAAAGCGGCCGCCAACTACATCCAGCATTCATACAGCTTGGAAGTGGACGTATCGGGCAAAGACATTTCAAGAGCCTGTTTTTTACCACACGACCCTAATGTTTTTATCAATCCAAAATATTTATAAGTTATGCAGAAAAAAACGTTTAATCCGTTGGATTGGATGGAAAACCCAACCCAACAACAGCAACTTACAGAACAGAAACCACAACCAGTTACAGACAATAATTCAGATGTTGAAAAAATCATCCAGAACATAGAGGCAAATCAAATTGATATTGCCCCAAATTATAACGACTGGATTAACATAGGCTTCGCCTTCGCGGATGAATTTGGAGAAACTGGAAGAAACCTGTTCCACAGGGTCAGCCAATACTATTCCGGCTACAATTCAAAAGAATGCGACAAGCAATTTGACAATTGCCTAAAGTCCAAAGGTCAAGGCGTATCCCTCAAAAGTTTCTTCTTTCTTGCCAAACAAGCGGGAGTTTCGATTGCGACGCAATCTTCACACACCAGTGCTTCCTCGCTTGCTAATCGCAAGCATCGGATAAATGAACAACAACAAAATTCTCATTCAGAAGAACGAACACGGGAAAAAATGCCAACGTTCCCAAAATCTCTATATCCTGAACTTCCTCAATTTCTACAACAGGTCGTTGCTATCGCAACTTCTGATGAAGAAAGGGATATTTTGCTGTTAGGTTCCCTGGTCGCAATCAGTGCTTGTTTACCAAAAGTCTATAGCATTTATGACGGTAAAAAAGTATTCTCCAATCTCTTTCTTTTTGTTACAGCCCAAGCTTCAGCAGGTAAGGGCCGTATGGTGCATTGCCGCCAATTGGTAAATCCCATTCACAAAGAATTACGCGAAGAAGCCAAATTGCACAAACAGCACTACGAGTTGGATTTAGCAGAGTATAATGCCAAAAAAGGCAAGGAAGAAGGTGTCGAAAAACCCTCCAAACCACCTGAAAAAATGCTATTCATTCCAGCAAATAATAGTTCTACAGGAGCCTACCAGCTTTTGGGAGACAGCGATGGCAAAGGACTGATTTTTGAAACCGAAGGAGACACCTTAGCGCACGCCTTTAAAAGCGATTACGGCAATTACAGCGATGGTTTCAGAAAAGCCTTCCATCACGAAACTATTTCCTATTACCGCAGAACCGACCGCGAATTTGTGGACATTGAAAATCCTTGCCTTTCTACGGTGCTTTCGGGAACCCCAAAACAAGTTTCGGCATTGATACCCAATGCTGAAAACGGCTTATTCAGCCGTTTCATTTTTTACTATATGAATATAAATCCTGTTTGGAAAAATGTATTTGCGAGCACCACCGACAACGGTCTCGATGATTACTTTGAAACCTTAGGGAATGAGTTCTACGAACTCTATAAATTACTCAAAAGCAATGGAGAATTTCAATTCAATCTTACGGTTGACCAGCAAGAACAATTCAATTCATTTTTTAGTAAAATACAAGGCAAATACATCACGCTACAAGGATTGGATTATATGGCCACTATTCGCAGATTAGGGTTAATCGCTTATAGGTTCTGTATGTTGTTTTCCGCTTTGCGGATACTGGAGACAGGAGATATTTCAAACAAATTAGTTTGCGAAGAAAGGGATTTTCAAGCTTCGCTTGAAATTATTAAAGTTTTGGTAGTTCACTCAAGTAAAGTATTCAGTGAATTACCAGAAGAAGAACAAAAACCCTCCCGCAAAAACAGAAAGGAAAAATTTCTCCACAATCTACCAAAACACTTCAACCGGCAGATATATTTAGAAGTTGCCAAAGAATTGAAAATTCCAGCGAAAACAGCTGAAGGTTATATTACGAGTTTTATAAAGGCAAATCTCATTCATCGCGAACAACAGGACAACTATTTAAATCTCCTTAATGAGGAAAATGAGGATATTGAGGATGTTAAGAAATAGCATCCTCAATATCCTCTACTTCCTTAATATCCTGTTTTCAAAAATATCTCCTTGCATATTTTATTCTGTAAAAAAATAATTGTTATTTTGAGCAAGATTTTATTTTCAAGAAAAAAAATTCAAAATGAAAAAAGGAATTGGAGAATATTTGCGAGAATTACGTAAATCCGAAGGATTTACTCTTACTCAAATGGGTGCGAAATTGGGAATGGATTCAGGAGCACTTAGTAAAATTGAGAATGGTAAGAGAATTTTAGATGCTGGATATCTACCAATAGTGGCTCAGGTTTTTAATCTCGATTTAGAAATTTTAAAAACCGAATTTTTTGCAGAGAAAATTGCTAACGAATTGATAGAAAACTCTTGCAATGAAAGTACACTAAGACTTGCAGAGGAAAAGATTAAATACATAAAAGTTAAAACGGCTGAACAGACTAAACTTGAAATATAAAATGCTTAAATATTCTACCATAAGAAAAAGATTTAATTTAGAAAGACTTAATTCTGATTCTACAGAATTAGCAAATTTTACCCATTTTCTTCAGAATTCTAATGAAGATATTTTTAGAGCTAATGCATTGAATTATTTAGAAGAATATGATTTAGATATTTTATCCGCATTTGAACCTTCAAGTATTCCTTATTTGCCTATAAAATGGGATATACCTTTTCCAGGTCCAGAAAATCCTGATTTTACATTTATTGACCTATTTGCTGGCATTGGTGGATTTAGAATAGGTGCTCAGGAGAATAATGGAAAATGTGTTTTTAGCTCTGAATGGGATAAATATGCAATGCTCACTTATGAAAAGAATTTTGGTGAGATTCCATTTGGTGATATAACTAAGATAAGCGCAAGTGAAATTCCAGACCACGATATTTTATTTGCAGGATTTCCGTGTCAACCTTTTAGTTATTCTGGACGAAATGAAGGCTTCAAAGATAAGACAAGAGGAACATTGTTTTTCGATGTTCTTAGAATTCTTGAGGAAAAAAGGCCTAAGATGTTTCTACTTGAAAACGTAAAAGGTATAATGTCACAGAATAAAGGAAAAACCTTGCAAATAATACTCGAATCCCTTGAGAATATAGGGTATCATATTAAATGGGAAATTTTAAAAAGCTATGACTTTGGGTTACCACAGATGAGGGAAAGATGGTATTGTGTTGGTTCAATAAATCCGATAATATTTGAATTTCCAGTTGGTAAAGCGAATAAACCTGCTCTGAAAGAAATAATTGATTTCAGCGAAAAAAGCCCTTTATTAGCATTATCTCAATTTGAAATGGAAAGAATTGATTTTCATTTTAAAAACGTGGGAAACGGTGTAGAGCGCGTAAAACACGATAATTCCAAATATGAACCTAATACTAAAAAAGGTAAACACGGTGTCTATTCATTTCAAAAAGCTGACGGTTCATTAAGATTTCACGTAGGAGACAGGTCAAAAACTCAAATACAAGAAGCCTTTTATTGTACGTTAAATTCATATTCACCTACAATTATTGCCAATCGTGTACCTAAACTTTGGGATTTGGGCAGGAAATTATCTATACTGGAATCAAAACGTTTACAGGGTTTTCCCGATGAATATGATTTTCCTGTTTCCGATAATCAGGCTTATAGGCAGTTAGGCAATAGTGTATCAGTTCCAGTAGTTCAAGCTATAATCCAAGAAATGAAAAAATATCTATGAGCAAACTAAGTCTTGAAACCGTCCTGCAAAGCTATAAAAACTTGGACGGGCACATTAATAATCAGATAATTGGACTACTCTCCGTTTTTATCAATTCAGATGTGAGTGGCATTATTCAGCCTAATCAAACTTATAGGGTTCCAATTAATATTTTAGCAAGTTATCTTCAGGAGCAATTCTATTTGGGTGAGAAAATTAAAGAATACCCCAATCTTGACTATTGGTATTTTCGATTATCTCAAAATTGGGTTGATAAGCTATTTGAATTAAATAATGAAAAACAGATTAACTTACTTGACCTCGCTGTATTTCTATTTAAGAATGAAAATTTTGAAAGTACCCCTGATGGTAAGGAACTCGTTCTAAAATTAAAAAACAGCCTTCGCCTACCGCAAAAGGTTTTTGATGAATTATTCTATTACAACCCAGGCAGTTTAGTCATAGACGTTAACACACCTGAATATTCGGCAAAAACATTTTTAAAAGTTTATAAACAACATTTTGGATTATCCACAGATGCTGCTACTATAAGTTTTGACAGTAATTCTTTCTTGGTCAAAAGTCATCCTGGCGAATTGTCAAGAGGACCATTCATTCAACCTTTATATTCTGCAATGTCTATTCAGGAATTACTATTACTTACAAAGTTTGACTTAGACCAATACTATCCTAAAATTGATATTCAGAACTTTAACCTATCAAAAAATATGAATAACAAAATCTTCTACGGTGCCCCTGGCACAGGAAAATCCTATAAGCTTGAACAAATACTTAAAAGTGTCCCGCAAGAGCAAAAGGAGCGCATTACCTTCCATCCGGATTTTGACTACGCTTCTTTTGTCGGTGGCTACAAGCCTGTTTCCGTAAAGAAGGAGGATGAAAGTTTTGATATTCAGTATAAGTTCGTCCCACAAGCTTTCGCTAATATATATGTTAGAGCGTGGAAAGATGCTAATCCTGAGAATAAGTATTATTTGGCAATTGAAGAAATTAATCGCGGCAACTGTGCGGAAATTTTTGGAGATATATTTCAACTTTTAGACCGTGATGCTAATTATACGGTTACACCATCTGAGGAGTTTCAAAAGCATTTAGAAGAAGAATTGGGAGCAGGACACGAGGGACTTAAAGACGGACTAAAATTGCCAAAAAATTTATACATATATGCCACGATGAACACGTCAGACCAATCACTATTCCCTATGGACAGTGCATTTAAAAGACGGTGGGATTGGGAGTATATACCTATTTGCTATGGCGAGACGACAGAAGAAGATAAACCGAATCCATCCTTTTCCTATTCCGTACAGCTTGATGACAATAGAAGTTTTAGCTGGAATGATTTTATTTCAAAAATAAATACGGAACATATTCAAAACCAGCCAACACTTGGTATGGACAAATGTATCGGCAATTATTTCATTAAGCCCAACGCAGATGGTGTAATCACTTTGGAAGCCTTTGTAAATAAAGTCCTGTTCTACCTCTGGAATGATGTATTTAAAGATGAAAAAAATGATGTATTTGCCGAAAATGAAGCTTATGAAAGTTATTTCCCTATAAAATCTAATGGCTTAAACAAACTTATAGCATTACTTAAGCGCATTGATGTAGAAATAGAAGAACACCCACAAAACGGTCAAGAAGAACAACAAGATGAAGTTATTAATTGAGGAACAAGAATATCCGGTTAAGCAGCTGGAAGCCCTCTTTGACGACTTCAAATTCTATAAACAGACTGGAAACAAAGGAGTAATCAAATCGGTTGGATACTACCACTCTTATAAAAATAACGAATTGGTATTTATGTTACCAAAGGTTTTTATGAAAGATGGTACGACTACCATATTTGGTTTAAATACACAGGAGTTATACGATACGCTTAAGGATACTTCCGTCAAACACGACCGGGACCTACAATGGTTGCGCGAACTATCTATATATTTTTACAATAGTCTTATTGAATACAACCGCAGATGGGAAAAGAACAGTCTGCTCAATCCATCTAAAACTTTTGAACTAAACACAAATATTGGCAGCAATAACTATTCATATCTCGACATTGTTTTAGCCTTTACAAATTTCTATAAAAGGAACAAAAACTTCATCTTACAGCATCACATTGAGCAGGTAACCAATAAGATAACGAAGCCAAAATGGGAAAGAACGGTGCGTAAGGCATTACCATTGATGACTGCATCTGGTACGCCAGTTTATTTAGGTATTCGCAATAAAAAGAAGGTGCGCAATTTAGAAGAAGAACTGATTACCTACTACTTCTCAATTCTCAACAAACTCAATAACGCACATCAGCTTAATCTAAAGATTGATAAGTCTTATAAACTTATAACTGGTTACAAATTTGACCAACTCTGCTTAGATGAATATGGATTGACCAAGTTGCGTAAAATTAAATATCGGTATTTCAATGATACGCTCAGAAGAATGTATCAGCTATGCGAACTTTATTTTTCCAATAACAGTAAGGCGAGTAGTAAAAAAGACAAAGAAGAATATCTCTGCGTGAATAACTACAACATCATATTTGAAGATATGATTGACAAATTGTTTACTGATACAGTAGCAAACGATGAATCCATACAGCACCTAAAGAAGAATCAGGATGGGAAGCTCATAGACCATATTTATGAAGACCAATCCATTATTGACCGCAGCAATATCTTTTACATAGGTGATTCTAAATATTACAAGCCAAATAATGAAGCAGGTAGTCTATCCAAATACAAACAGATTACCTACGCAAAGAATATCATTCAGTACAACATAGATTTATGGAATAAAGAAAATAGGTTTTATAATGACCAAATAGTTTATCGCGATGACTTGACGGAAGGTTATAATATTACTCCTAATTTTTTTATCTATGGTCATATAACGGCCAAAGACGATTTTACTAATCATCAAATTGAACCTAAATCAGATAAACCGCGGTGCTCATACCATTGGCAACATAGACTTTTCGACCGCGATACCCTGTTTGTACATCAATATTCTATCAACTTCCTTTTTGTTCTAAAAGCATACACGGCTTACAATCCAGCCAATTTGAAAAAGTTCCAACTGGAAGTGAAAAATATTTTTAGAAGTGGATTTATAGACTACTTCAATGACCCTGAATTAAGTCAATTCACGTTCTATCAGTCCAACATTGACGGCAAGCAAAAGGATGATTACATAAAAGACAACTTTAAAACACTCAACGGTAAATGTATCACAACCATTGATGGTAAATTGATTATTGCAAAACACGCAGAAGATGTAATCTTAGAAGGTTTTATTAAAGAGAATGCGGTACATTTTGAACTTATTGAAACTCTTCCTATAAAAAATTAAATTACTTCAGATATGGCCACCGAAGAACAAAAAGCAATGCAAGTAGAAAATTTTCTAAATAGAGCCTACAAGTTGGACAGGCGTATAAAGAGACCTTCCAAAGGAGAATATTACTCACTCACCCGTGCGGAACAAGATGGGAATGCTCAAAAAGAATTGGATATTTTAAAAAATAGAATAGAACAAGCCATTGACATTTTTTTCAAACAAAGGTTAAACCATAAAACCGAAGAACACCTCAGAATATTACTATCGCATAATGCAAGTGCTAAAAATAGTAACGATATCAATAATGTAGTTGAAAAAGGGCTACTACTTACCGAACCATTTAAATAACATAATGCTCTAACGCATATATAGAAATCCTATGTAGAACAACCAAAACCACCAACCAATGCAAGAACACATCAAATTTAACGCCCTAAACTTCAATTGGCCCCGCCGGCTATTGACCTTTTACGTATCGCTCCAGAAATCGGAAGGAGACGACACGATATATTATAAGAAGTTTCCAAAAAGTATTTCTGAGGTGTTCAGCAAGATAGAATTGGAAGGAGTAACCGAAATTTACACCACATTTACAAACCCTAAAGATGGTTTTAAACCCCTTAAAATTGACTTCAATAATGCCAATTTAAGTTTGTATAAACAATACCTGAATGCCCAAATCAGGAAATATTTTGATAATCTAAATATTATTAATCGGAAGAACCGTATCATCAAAGACAGGCAAGTTTGGGTACTAAATCAAGAATATCACAAGGACTATCATTGCTATGATAAATTCTCCATAAAAGTACAGATTGCAGAAATCTCAGACTATCCGGAATTAATAATCTCCTTTGATGGCACATCAAAAGTTTTAAAAAAATCGGTACAAGAAATTGAAAGTTCGCAACTCGTTAAAACAGCGGTTTATAGAAATCAAATTATAAATTTTCAGATGAACCGAGACACTCCTGAAAAAGAAACTTTCTTTAACAGTCTCATCCTAAATGAAATTTACCCAGTTCTTAATGGAAACTTGCAAAAAGAATTGGGTATACCCTTTCAGATTAAAAAAATAAAAAACCGATACACTGCCTATCTGGAAAAAATCCAAAAGTTCACCAAGGAATACTTATTTACCGAAGCCTTCAAACAAATATGCGATTTGAGGAGTGAGGAATTTATTGATGCCCCAATAAATCGGATTGGCCATATCCCAAAAGAGAAAGCTTTATTAGAATATGGCAAAGACAATTTTGGCAATAAACAAACCGGAATCTCTCCAAAACTCGAATTAAAGAATTATCGCCCCTATTCCCGACCTCCTAACCAAAATATCAAGTTTTTCTTTATCTATCACGCAGAACATAAGCCTCTTATCAAAAAATTATGGGATTATTTAAAAAAAGGAACTGGTTATTCATATAAGGGATTGAAAGAGTTTATAGATATTCCTGTCAATTCTGAACCAGATAATTTTATAGAATTCACGAATAAAGAAAACCCTCTTCCCCAAATAGAACAAAGACTTTATGAATTACAATGGGATAAATCAGTAGCTTATCTGGCATTTTATATTAGCCCCTACACCCGATTTGAATCCAACCCACAATTAAAGAATATTTATTATCGTATAAAAGAATTGTTCTTGGACGAGAACATTATGACCCAGGTTATAGATTTTGAGGATTTACAGCGCAACATTTCGGACTATCAATGGCACTTAAACAATATATCCTTAGCCATACACGCCAAACTGGGAGGAAAACCTTGGAAACTGGCCGTCACCGATAAAAAGGAGTTGATTATTGGTGTTGGAGCCTTTACCAATTTAGACCATAAGCATAGATATGTTGCAAGTGCATTTAGCTTCCAAAATAACGGCATCTTCAACAAGTTCGATTGTTTTTCCAAAGACCAGACAGAACAATTAGCAGGCAGTATATCCAAAGCTATACGTACTTTTTTTAACCAATCCGAAGCCGATAAAATTGTCATTCATTTCTATAAAGAAATGAGCAAGGAGGAATTAGAACCCATTCTACGGGTTATGAGCAAACTTAAACTTGAGAATAAGCCAATTTATATTTTAAACATCAATAAGACAGAAACCAAAGACATTATAGCCTATGACATTGATTCTGATAGTTTGATGCCATATTCCGGCACCTTCATCCGTTTAGGAGAACGAAATTTCCTGTTGTTTAATAATGGCCGCTTTGAAGAAGAAAAATTTTATCCTTCAGACGGTTATCCTTTCCCTATAAAGATTGGTTTGAGCAGTCCTACCCCAGATGCTTTCGAAGACGACAACGTCATTACAGAATTACTGACGCAGGCATTCCAATTCAGTAGATTATATTGGAAGTCTTTAAAACCCCAAAACGTACCCATCACTATAAAATATCCCGCAATGGTTGCACAGTTAGTCCCACGCTTCCAAACCGGTATCGAAGATGAATCAAAAGATAAACTATGGTTTTTATAAGCCTAAAAACATAAAATACAATCGAAATCTGTCGGCCAAAAAAACTTGCCAATAACAATAAAATATCTTGAAATAGTTGCAGAAATACTCCCACACTTTGACGGTAACTAAATACCTGAATTTGGACAAGATAACCTTTGGGTTCTGTAGCTTGTTTATTAATATTCAATGAAAAAACTTAAACCAAAATATAAAAGGTATCTACAAATACGCAGTAGACGCCAAATGAAAAATAAAAAACGAAATGGCAATCCTCGTTCATTACGTCAATCAACTTCTGGTTTAATTCCTCGTAATCATACACTTAGTTTTATAGACGTTCCTACTCCTATAGTCTTTAAACTTCAATATGAACATTGTGAAGAAGTTATTAGCTATATTAATAAAATCAAAGGTATTGGCAGAAGCGGCAGACATATGAATATTATAATGGATGATATTATTGATATTGGCGAAGGCGCAATATCAATGTTATTATCGGTTATGGAAGAGCTTGTTAGGGAAGGAATCATATTTACAGGCACTAAACCAAAACAACCAATACCACGAGGGATTTTAGAGAAATCGGGGTTCTTTAAATTTGTAAAAGGAAAAATTGATGAAAGTAACAGTACAACTAAAAATACAATTTTAAATACGGGCGATAATCAAACCCCTCAATCGGAATTAGCTGAAGAAATTATTAAATCAATGGAGACTGTTTGGGGGCAAAAAGGTAGAAGCCCTTCCATTTATAGCTGTGTATTTGAAATGATGAGAAATGCTTGTGACCACGCTTTCAAAAATGAGAATCAAATTAGATGGCATTTTGCATTAAGTCATTCCGAAATTGACAATTTGGTTAAGTTTTCTTTTGTAGACAATGGGAAAGGAATAATAAGAACATTTACTGAAGGAATTTTGAAAAATTTCTTAAATTTATTTAATGACAATCTTGATATAGTAGAAACAGCATTTACGAATGGTATTGCCTCTCGTACTGGTTTATCGTGGAGAGGCAAAGGACTCCCTACAATTTATGAGAACTATGATGATGGTCATTTGAATAATCTTGTTGTCATCTCTAATAATGTTTATATAGATTTTGATAGAAAAATTAGGCACAAACTTAAGAACTCCTTCTCAGGCACATATTATTATTGGAAAGTTGACCAAAGTTGTACAAAAGAGTGTTTTGAAATTAAGAATTAAAAAAAATGGTAGAAATAAATATATACGAGGATTTTACTGATACTCCTGGAGCAAGAACTTATGAGGATGGGGAATTTTCTGGACAACAGTTTTTTGATAAATTATTGTTGCCGAAATATGAAGAAGCAGTAAATAAAAATGAAAAACTACAAATAAATCTGGATGGTACCAATGGCTATGCAAGTTCATTTTTAAATGAAGCATTTAGTCGGTTAGGTAATAAATTTAATCCAGAAACTGTATGGAATAATTTAATTCTAATTTCAAACGAAGTTCCAAAATACATTGATAAAGTAAAAGAATCCATTTATGAAAAAAGGAAGTAATATTTTTATCAACCTGATATTCTTTCTTGGTGGTTGTCTAATAACTTATTTTGCTCTTCAATATTCCTACTTTAATATTAATACAGAAGTAAATGTAGTTGAGACTTTATTAAGTCTAATTATAGCATTAATTGGTTTATATATAGCCATTTCCATTCAAAAGAAGTATAACAAAAATCAAAGTCTTCACTCTATTGTTCAAAGCAAAATGGATAATATTTGGAATGGTTTTTCAATATTTGATAATCAATTGAATGATCAAAACACTATTCAACTTAAAATTGTAACAAAATCTTTCAAGAGTTTATACAAAGAACTTAACAACCTAAAAATAGTATTTACCACATTTAATTTGAATGCTACTTGTATTAATAAATTAGAAAAAAGTATGGAAGCATTTGACACTTTAATTACAAGTGATTTGCCAATTTCCAATAACGTTATTAAACTTTCAAATCACAAAACTGTTATTAAAGACCAGTCAAATTTAATTCATCAAGATATAGTTAATTCTCTGAAAGAAATAAACGATATCCTTTAAGCCACCGCACAGCCACTTGCTTCCAGTCGGTTCTTTTCGCTCGTTCGTGCCTCACTCTCTACAATCACCCACTTCCATCAACGCGCAGCAAGAGTACTCCTTCAATCGGTTCCGTTGCTCTCCACCTCATTCAGTCCTACACTTGATGTTTCAACTCCTGTGAATCATCATAATCGCACAGCCTGTGCATCGATTAATTTGTATATTTGTAGCACTTTATGAAATTACTCTTTTCCATATCAATGTCAACACTATTCCTTTTTCAGGGAATTAGCCTTGATATGGACTTTTGTGGACCAATAAAAGAAATTTCAAACATCATTACCCATTATCAAGACCATAAAATGTATGGCGACTCTTTCCTTGAATATGTAGTTGAAGATTACATTGACAATGATGCAAAAAATGAAGGGCATCATAATAACCCAGATAAGGAGAATACACCAGTTCATTCCCATCATCAATGTTGTCATCCTTTAGTGTTATTTATTACGAACAACAATTCGGCCCTAATCAATCGACTAAAGTTTGAAGATAAAGAGCCGTTCAATTTATATACAGTTAACTTATATTCCAGATATCTGGAATCTCTCTTCCAACCCCCGCGAGTATAATTCAGTTTTTTTAAGGATAGCTATATCCTAACGTGATGCTTCTCAAGATAGGCATTGCTTTATAAAAGCGTTGCATCTATTCGCATCGTAAGTTTTAAACTGAATTAATACATTTTCTATGATTAACAAAATCATTTCATTTTCCATTAATAATAAATTTATTATTGGCTTATTTATAGTGGCACTTGTTGGTACGGGCATTTGGTCTATGGCCACTATAAACTTAGGTTCTGTACCCGATATAACAAACAACCAAGTACAGGTAATAACCGTGGCCCCAAACTTGGGGACAGAAGATATAGAACAATTTGTTACCTATCCCGTAGAATTGGCAATGGCCAATCTTCCTGACGTCATCGAGCTGCGTTCAGTATCCCGTTTTGGGCTGTCCGTGGTTACCATTGTTTTTAAGGACGAGGCAGGCACTTATCTGCCACGGCAATTGGTACAGGAGAAATTAACCGAAGTTGCCGGAGAAATCCCCGAAGGTTTTGGCACACCTTTTATGGCACCCATAACAACAGGTCTGGGCGAAATTTTTCAATATACCTTAAAAGTGACAGAAGGCTATGAAGACAAATATGACGCAATGGAGCTTCGTACCATCCAAGATTGGATTGTAAAACGCCAAATGGCTTTAGTGCCAGGCGTAGTCGAGGTCAATGCTTTTGGAGGTTATGTAAAACAATATGAAGTTGCCATAAATCCTGATAAACTAAAAAGTTTTGGCATTACAATGAATCAGGTTTTTGAAGCTCTTAAAGTGAACAATGCTAATACCGGTGGTGCTTACATTGAAAAAAACCACCAAGCCAATTTTATCCGTGGCGAAGGGCTGGCTCGAAGTATCGCCGATTTGGAAAACACGGTTGTGACCACTCAAAATGGAAGCCCTGTCTTGGTAAGGGACGTTGCCGAAAAAGTGGGCTACGGAAACCAAGTGCGTTATGGTGCATTTACCCAAGACGGTCACGAATCCGTAGGTGGACAAATTTTAATGCTGAAAGGCGAAAGCCCAGGCGACGTGATTGAAAATGTGGAAAAGCGTATTGTAGAAATTCAAAAATCCCTGCCGGAAGGTGTTTATATTGATGCTTTTTTAAGCCGAAGTGAACTTATTGAGGCAACCACAAGTACCGTTAAAAACAATCTAATAGAAGGAGCCCTAATCGTCATATTTGTTTTGGTCTTACTTTTGGGAAGCTTCCGTGGTGGCTTGATAGCAGCTTCGATAATCCCTTTATGTCTATTATTTGCATTTATTTTGATGAAACAATTTGGCATTTGGGCAAATTTAATGTCCTTGGGTGCGATCGATTTTGGAATTATTGTAGATGGAGCGGTGATTATCGTGGAAGGAGCGGTTTTCCACATTCATCAACGGATGAAAAAATCCACAACCGCCATCAACCAAGCTGAAATGGATGAAATCGCCTATGATTCTTCAAGTAAAATGATGAATTCTGCCTTCTTCGGTCAACTAATTGTTCTTATAGTTTTTACACCGATTCTTTTTTTGACCGGTGTGGAAGGGAAAATGTTCCGGCCAATGGCATTTACATTTGGTTTTGCCGTTTTAGGAGCGATTATCCTTTGTCTTACCTACGTGCCAATGATGTCATCATTATTTTTAAAACCTGCTAAAAATCAAAATAGTTGGTTCGCCAAGTTTGAAAACAAGATTGATAGGTTCAGTGATAAAATTATGGATGTTCTGAATCGTATCTATCTGCCTATATTAAATTTTGCACTTCGCTTTCGGGCAGGTGTGGTTATAGGCGCGGTTTCCTTGCTTTTGATTTCAGGATTTATTTTCAGCAATATGGGAGCAGAATTTGTCCCTAAATTTGATGAAGGCGATATTGCATTTCAAGCATTGATAAAACCGGGGAGCAGTCTTACAGAATCTATTGAGGCTTCAGAGAAACTTCAGAAGTTAATCAATGAGTTTCCGGAAGTAAAAACAGTAGTTTCTAGGATTGGTGTGGCCGAAATACCGACAGACCCGATGCCTATGGATATTGCCGATAGTTATATTATTCTTGAAAAAGATAAGAGTAAATGGACTTCCGCAGATAGTAAAGAAGAACTGATAGAAAAAATACAGGAAAAAATTTCAGTAGTTCCCGGCGTAAATTTCGTGTTTACCCAACCTGTAGAACTTCGTTTTAATGAGTTGCTAACTGGAGTCCGTGAGGACGTGGCAATCAAATTGTACGGAGAAGATTTGGATGTGTTGGCAGATAAGGTACAGGAAATCGCAGCGGTAATACGTGAAGTGCCGGGTGCAGCAGACCTTAACGTAGAGGCTACAAGCGGTTTGCCACAAATGACAGTAGTGTATAACCGCGCAAAAATGGCGCAATACGGTGTAACCGTGGATAAATTGAATGATTATGTAAGTGCCGCCTTTGCAGGCGAAAGGGCAGGTGTGATTTTTGAAGGCGAAAAGCGTTTTGATGTGGTCATCAGGTTGGCAGAGGACTTTAGACAAGACATCAATAGTTTAAAAAATCTTTACATAGACCTGCCGAACGGTGCTCAAGTGCCTCTAAAGGAAGTTGCGGATATCAGTTATAAATCCGGGCCAATGCAAATTTCAAGAGACAACACTATGCGTCGTATATCTGTGGGTGTAAATGTTCGTGGACGCGATGTAAAATCGATGGTCGAGGAAATTCAGCAAAAACTGGAAACGGAAGTGGAATTGCCACCAGGTTATTACGTCACTTATGGAGGATCATTTGAAAACCTGCAACGTGCATCAGACCGATTGATGATAGTAGTGCCCATCGTTCTACTAACAATATTTATCCTGCTTTATTTCGCTTTAAATTCATTTTCACAGGCTTTGATGATTTATATGGCAGTGCCTTTGGCGGCAATAGGCGGGGTTTTCATTTTGTTGATCCGTGGAATGCCTTTCAGTATTTCGGCAGGGGTCGGGTTTATCGTACTCTTTGGAGTAGCGGTTTTAAACGGTCTGATACTCATAAACAAATTCAATGAACTAAAAGAAAGTGGAATGACAGATTTAAAAAAACGTATATACGAAGCTACGCACGAACGTTTACGTCCCATTTTATTGACTGCCATTACCACAATTATGGGCTTTATCCCAATGGCGGTTTCCACCTCTGGTGGTGCAGAAGTACAGCGACCATTGGCAACAGTAGTCATTGGAGGAATGCTTACGGCAACATTTTTGACCTTGGTGGTTATTCCTATTCTTTACTATTGGCTGGAATCGAGAAAGGAACGAAACAATACAAAGGGGGATATAAGCTATGTCAACAGGTCAACAAACATTATAACGGTATTATTGATGGTTGGAGGTTTGATGGCTTCTGGTACTTCATTTGCCCAAGACAATAGTCAAGATGGTACAATTCCAAAGACCTTGACCATTGATGAGGCCATTGCTATGGCAAAACAGAATTATCCTACGCTCAAGGAAAGCCAGGCATTTATTGAACGGGAAAAGGCGATGAAAGGCACCAGTTTTGACCTTGGTAGTACGGAAGTATTCACTGGCAAGGAAGAATATGGCAATAACCTACCCGGAATACAAACAACCGTTGGTGTGCAACAGGGAAATATTGATTTGCTTTCCGGGTTTTCAAAATCGAAATTTTACAAAGAACGTATTGCCTTGGGAGAAAAGTTTTTTGTGGCAAGTGAACAACAGTTGGTGCGTAATGTGATGCAGGCGTATGACCAAATTAATTATTACAAGGCACAGTTGCGTTTTGCTGACCAATTGGACAGTACTTATGCCAATTTTAAGAACGCTGCCCAACTTAGGTATGACACAGGAGAAACAGGCAAGTTGGAGTTTATTGCAGCCTCTTCCGAATTTCAGCAGATACAAGTATTAAAACAACAAGCTTTCGATGATATTGAAATCGCCAAACGTGCCTTAAAGCAATATTTGGGAACCGATGAAAACATCGAGACGGTTGATGGCGTTTACGAGCCATTGGATTTTATGGCTACATTAGATTCAACTTCAGTGGCAAATAATCCAATGTTGCAATATGCCTTGCAAAATGCCGAAGTAAGCAAGGCAAACGTGGGTGTCGAAAAATCCCAATTTCTACCTAAATTTAGTTTATCGTATGGCAGGCAGGTTGTAGATGATGTTTCAGGCTTCAACACCTATCAGGCGGGTATTAGCATTCCGCTATGGTTTTTTCCGCAGAAGTCAAGGGTAAAAGCAGCAAAGGCAGACGCAATGGTAGCAGAGAATCAATATTTGGAGCAAAAGGCGGTTACAGAAAGTCGCGTGTCGCAATTGACCAAATCCCTTGAAAAAACAAAGAAGATTTTGCAATATTACGAAGAAGGCGCACTATTGTTGGCAGAACAGCAAATTACCACAGCGCAATTGGCATCCAAGGAAGGCGAAATAGATTATGTCAATTATATCACAATTCTCAACAGTGCCATCAGGATAAAACAAAACCATTTGCAATACATAAACCAGTTTAACCAACAATCCATTGAGATACAATATCAATTGGGCAATTTATAATCTTAAAAAAAGAAAAATGAAGAATATATTATTAGTAAGTACCGTATTATTTACACTTATGTTTATGAGTTGTAATGATGCCCCAAAATCTGAACTTGGGCATAACGAAGCCGAAGGCGTATCAAAAACCAATGAAGCTGGGGAAGATGCACACGGCGATGAAGGCCACAATGAAGGAGAAGAAGAAGGTCACAGCGAGGAAGAAGGCGTTGTGGAACTTACAAAGCAACAGGCCGAAACCATAGGTTTGGAAATGAAACCTTTGGAGGAACGCAATTTAGGGAACAACATTAAGGTAACGGGAACGCTGGAGCTTTTCCCACAGGACAAGGCGAACATAAGCCCGTTTGTTGGTGGAAATGTGAGTGCCATAAAAGTAATACCCGGAGATAACGTAAGCAAAGGTCAAGTGCTGGCATATATAGAACACCCGGATATCATTGCAATGCAACAGGACTATCAGGAAAAAAATGACGAACTGGTCTTTTTGAAACAGGATTTTGAACGCAAGCAGACGCTTTATGACAAAGGCGTTTCTTCGGGAAAGGAATTTCAAATGGCTCAATCAAAATTTCGTTCCACAACATCCAGCGTCAATGGTTTGAGGGCCCAATTGAAACTGTTGGGCATTAATCCCGACAAAGTGGCGGAAGGTCAAATATATTCCGCTGTTCCCATTACCACGCCAATAAGTGGATACGTGGCAGAAGTAAATATAAGTTTGGGCGATTATGTGGGCGCACAATCCAAAATGTTCTCAATAAGCGATAACTCAAAAATTTACGTCAATTTTAAAGTATATGAAAAGGACATATACCAAATAGAGAAAGGGCAACAGATATATTTTTCCACGGCCTCTCGCCCAGATGAACTGCTTAAAGCAACCGTTCGGTCTATAGGTAAAACTTTTGAGACAGACCCAAAAGCCATAGAAGTTCTTGCTGATATAGAAAACAAGGATAAAAATCTTTTGCCAGGTATGTATGTGGAAGGGCGCATAGTGCAGGGCGAGAAAAAAGGTTTCGCTATTCCTGAAGCTGCTATCATAAAAGAAGGCGAGCAATCCTTCATTTTCATTTTGGATGAAGACGAAGAAATGGAAGCGGGCAAAATGAAATTCAAAATGATACCCGTAACGGTTGGTATTACTGATTTAGGCTTTGTTGAAGTCAATCTTCCTGCCGAAGTTTCAAAGGATGCCAAAGTTGTCATAAGTGGAGCTTATAACCTGTCTTCGGAAATGGTTAAAGGCGAACTGGAACACGCACATTAATTCAATCACCATCAAAGATTTTGATTCCGGGTTTGTTTATCGTCTTAATAAGTTAGTTAAAAATTAAAAAACAGGCTCGGTTCAAAATCGATTAAAAATTTAAAAAAATGAAGGAAATAAAAGCATTTATAAAACCGAACCGGATCCAAAGGGTAATTGAAGCTCTTGCTGATAGTGGTTTTAAAAGTATGACCCTGTCACAAGCAGAAGGCACGGGCGCGTTCAAGGCAAAAGGCGCAAGACCGTCGCTGGATTTTCACGTAACAGATAGTCCAGTGGTCAAATTGGAATTGGTCTGTCAAAATGAGGAAGCCCAAGCGGCCATTGAAACAATTATAGCCAACGCCAAAACCGACGGGCCTGGAGATGGTATAATTTATATAGCTAATATAGAAGATGCGTTTCACATTAAAACAGGAGATTCCTTAAAACGTTACGACCTGTAATTCTCTTTCTAAACAAATGGAAAAAATAGTTCAATTTTTAGAAAGCAAAGGAATACGACCTACAGCTATGCGCCTTATGACCTATAAGCGGTTGGCAGAGTTGAATGTTGCCATCAGCCTTGGCGATTTGGAAAAAGATTTTAAGATCAGTGAAAGAAGTACCCTGTTTAGGACTATGAAAGCGTTTGAAGAAAAAGGGATTGTGCATCAAATCGAGGATGGGACAGGGGTTATAAAATACGCCCTTTGCGAAGAAAATTGTGAATGCGAGGTCGGCAACGACCTTCATTTGCACTTTCATTGCAACAATTGTAATGAAACGGTCTGTTTAACAGAGCATAAAATCCCTCACATCAACTTGCCTGATGGCTATATCACGGAGGACATTAACTTGGTGGTAAAGGGTATTTGCGAAAAATGCAGTGGCAATTTGGATTAAACGTTTGGTTTTTAAATTCAATTATCATTTATAAATAGTGAGCAATGATAACAATCTATAAAAAAGAGGCTACTGTATATATGGTAGCAGAGAATAAGCTGGATGCCAAGGATTATGAAAACTTGATACCGGTCTTAACAGAACACATAAATGCATATCAGGAAGTGTTCTGGTACATTGAAATGCAAAATTTTGAAGGTTGGGCAGCAGAGACATACTGGAAGGGAATTGAATTATACCTTCCGAATGAAAAGCATTTAAAGCGAGTTGCTTTGGTGGGCAGCGTTAAATGGCAAGAGCAATTTACCGAGGTATTGCTTCCTTTTTCAGAAGCTCATATAAAATTTTATAAGACCGAAGAAAAAGACGATGCCAAAGAGTGGATAAAATAAAAATAAAAAATGGAAAAACTACAACTAAAAATACCGGTCATCCTTCCGCAAGTTCCTAACGAAAAAGATTCTTGTGTTGAAAGGCTTATTCAAAAACTACAAGCTAAAGAGGGCATCGAAAAAGTGCACATTGCCGATGCAAACGGAGCTGATGTGCCAAAGCTCTGTTTTCATTATGACCCAGATATCATTTCCATTGACCGCATTCAATCCCTCGCCGAAAGTACTGGTGCCGAGATTACCGAAAAATACGGGCATTTGCTCATTGAAGTTAAAGGAATCAGACACACAAGACAGGCTCGTTCCATAGAGAGAAGCCTTTTGGCAATCAATGGAGTTTTGGAAGCTTCCGTTTCAGGCTCTGGAATGGTACGACTTGAGTTTGATAAAAAGCAAACAAATTTTGATGAAATAAGCAAACAAATTGAAAAGGAAGACCTTCAGGTTCAACGCAGTGCTTCAAACGAAAATGATTACACCGAAGCATCCAAAAAACAAGAGCGTTCAAAGAAGGAAGAGACTAAAGAGCAAACTTCCACCGAGGGACACGAGCACAAAGAAGGCGAGACCCACGAGGAAGGAGAAGAGCACGCCCACGGTGGTATTTTCGGTAAAAATACGGAGCTTATTTTTTCCATTATCTGTGGGGCACTTCTCGGAATAGGTTTCGGCCTTTCCTATGTGGAATCCATCCCAGATTGGGTCAGTCTTACTTTATACATTGGTGCTTACTTTTTCGGTGGTTTCTTTACGGCCAAGGAAGCAGTACAGACGGTTGCCAAAGGCGGTTTTGAAATTGACTTCTTAATGCTGGTTGCCGCCATTGGTGCAGCCATTCTGGGAGAATGGGCAGAAGGTGCATTGTTATTGTTCCTGTTTAGTTTGGGGCACGCCCTTGAACATTATGCAATGGAAAAGGCCCGAAAGTCCATTGCGGCACTGGCAGATTTAGCACCAAAAACAGCATTGCTGAAAAAAGATGGTAAGACAGAAGAAGTCGGGATTGAAAAATTAAGTATAGGCGATATCATTGTGGTCAAACCCAACAGTAAAATATCTGCCGATGGTGTTGTGGTCAATGGAAAAAGCAGTGTCAACCAAGCACCTATCACAGGGGAAAGTGTACCTGTGGACAAAATTCCTGTGGAAGATACGGGCAAGGACTATTCGGCAGACGATGATATCAAGGACGAAAACCGCGTTTTTGCCGGAACTATCAACGGTAATAATACTTTGGAAATAAAGGTAATCAAAGAAGCCAAAGACTCTACGCTGTCCCGACTGGTCAAATTGGTCAACGAGGCACAGACCCAAAAATCCCCCACCCAACTTTTGACCGACAAGTTTGAAAAATACTTTGTACCATCCGTACTGATATTGGTTGGTATCCTACTCTTTGCCTTTTTGGTCATTGATGAACCGTTTAGTGCCAGTTTTTACCGTGCAATGGCAGTATTGGTAGCCGCCAGCCCTTGTGCACTCGCCATTTCAACACCAAGTGCGGTATTAAGCGGTGTGGCACGGGCAGCACGGGGCGGTGTACTTATCAAAGGTGGGCGACCGCTTGAGGATTTAGGGGTCATTACCGCTTTGGCTTTTGATAAAACGGGCACACTTACCGAAGGCAAGCCCAAACTTACCGAAGTAGTACCACTGGGGAATATTGAAGAAAATGAACTGTTAAAGATAGCCGTTGCCGTTGAAAACTTGAGCGACCACCCTTTGGCCAAAGCCGTCGTAAGGGATGGGAAAGAGCGTCTGAAAGGTACTGATATTACCGATGCGTCAGATTTGGAAGCGGTTCTCGGAAAAGGTATCAAAGCTTCTTTGGGCAAGGATAAAATCTATATAGGAAACCTTGACTTGTATGAAGACCTCGATGAAGCAAAACCATCCGAAGATATATCGAATAAAGTAAAAGAACTTGAAGGTGGTGGAAATACCACAATGCTCATAAGAAGGAACAAAGAATATATAGGTATCATCGCCCTGATGGATACCCCACGGGAAGCGGCCAAGGAAACCCTTAAAAAATTAAAGGAAATCGGTATTAAGCGGATGATAATGCTAACTGGCGATAATCAAAAGGTTGCCGATGCCGTTGCTAAAGAAATTGGGTTGACCGATGCCTGGGGAAGCCTGTTGCCAGAGGAAAAGGTAGATGCCATTAAAAAATTAAAAGAACAGGAATCCAAAGTCGCAATGGTAGGCGACGGTGTGAACGATGCCCCTGCAATGGCAAACAGCACCGTAGGTATCGCAATGGGTGCAGCGGGCAGTGATGTGGCATTGGAAACAGCTGACATTGCCCTAATGGCCGATAAACTGGAAACCCTGCCCTTTGCCATAGGTTTGAGCAGGAAGGCAAAGACCATTATCAAGCAAAACCTTTGGGTCAGTCTTGGTATTGTTGCCCTGCTTATACCCTCAACCATTTTTGGGCTTGCCAATATCGGTATTGCGGTGGTAGTCCACGAAGGCTCAACACTACTTGTGGTATTCAATGCCTTAAGGCTTTTAGCGTATAAAAAATAAATTTAGTAAAAAAGATTGCTTTTTGAATCAATGCTAAAAATGACAAAGACGGAAAAAACACTTTTAAACCGAGGGATTCGACCTACTCAAATGAGGTCGAAGATATACAAGTTCCTGAAAAGGAAACAAAGTGCCATGTCCTTTTCCGATTTGAAAAAGGCGTTTGTTCAAAAGAGCGAAACCAATAAAACAGCAAACAGAACTACCTTTTATCGCAATCTCAAGATTTTTGAGGATAAAGGGTTGATTCATCAGATTAATGATGGTGTAGGAGTGGCAAAATATGCGATTTCTGATGAAAATGCCAAAGGTAAATACGGTACAGATTTACATATGCACTTTCATTGTACCGTTTGTAGGAAAACCATCTGTTTACCAAATAAAATATCGGAAGAAAGCCTGCCAGACGATTATGAAGTGAACGATGTGAACTTGGTTTTGAAAGGAATATGTGAAAAATGCAGGAAAAAATAACAGGTGGGAGTACTTGAACCTTGAACCCTTGCGCCCAATGGTCCAGTTCAGGTTTCTTTCACCCTCTTTAACTAAAAAATATGGCAGAATTAAAAAAATCATTGGGAACACTTCGACTCACTTTTTATGGCGTTGGCACCATTGTGGGCGCAGGAATTTACACGGTAATCGGCGCAGCAGCTGGACAAGCGGGAACAGACCTCTGGTTAAGTTTTATCTTTGCTGCCATTGCAGCAAGTGTGTCGGCAATGTCTTATGCTGAATTATCCTCAACCTATCCGAATGCGGGTGCGGAATTTATTTTTGTACGCAAGGCGTTTCCTAAGATTGATATTCCGTCTTTTCTCACGGGCTGGACGATTGCGTTCCACAGTTCGGCCACCATTGCAGCGGTGCTACTGGCTTTTTCAGGCTATTTCAACACTTTTTTTAGTATTCCTTCCCTACTTGTCAGTTATGGTGTTTTGGTTATGCTCTCGTTGATAAGCATTACGGGCATCAAGAAATCATCTACCGCTAATATCATTATGGTTAGTATTCAGCTCTTGGGATTGTTCCTTCTTATAGCGTTCGGACTTTTGGAAACAGGCCCACCAAAAGCAGCATTTTTTAAAGTTGAATCCTTTTCCGGTACTTTGGCAGCAACGGCTACCTTGTTTTTTGTTTATACTGGCTTTGAACATATGGCGGCTTTGGGTTCAGAGGTAAAAAACCCTGGCAAGACAATTCCTCGTGCCTTTCTATTGACAATGGTTTTTACAACCGTCATCTATTTGCTCATATCTTTTACGGTACTCAACATTGCCGACCCGTCAGAACTGGCAAAAGTGGATTCGCCACTTTCACTTGCGGCATCCAACCTCAACAGTTGGTTGCCCGTTGCCTTGGCCGTAGCAGCACTTTTCGCCACTGCAAATGCGGCTTTTAGTGGTATAATTTCTATTAGCAGGTTGCTTTTTGGAATGGCAAGCGTAGGCGAACTACCAAAATTTATGACCAAAACCAATGCACAGAAAGTTCCGTGGGCAACTACCCTTGTAGTTATGGTAGCAGTTGCTGGATTTATATTGTTGGGCGATATCAAAATCGTAGCGGGAATGTCATCTTTGGGTGCATTGCTTGTTTTTGTTGCCGTGAACATTGCACTTATCGTATTGCGTTTCAAAGCACCCAATAAAGAAAGACCATTCAAAGTTCCTTTATCCATTGGAAAAGTTCCAGTATTGCCCATATTGGCGATACTCATTAGTTTGTCCTTGGTAATTCAATATGATTGGGAAGTATATTCAGCATTTGTGGGAGCTATTGCAGTAGGCATTATCTTGGATTATTTTTTGGACAAAAAGTCAAAAGATGAAATAGACCCTGAAAAAGAAAAGGAGCTTTTTAACCATTAATCTAATGTTATGGACTGGATGTTTGAAGATTTTAAAACCGAACTGGATAACCTAAATCCTTACGAAAATGGTAACGCGATCATTGAGTTTGACGATACTAAAACGAATGAAGGTGAAAATTGAGGAAGCAATTAATGCAACAAATTACAAGGTAACAAGAAAAAATAAAAATCAATGGAAGCTATATTAAAATCAGAAATTACCTGTCCAAACTGCGGACACAAAAAAGTAGAAGATATGCCAACAAATTCCTGTCAATTCTTTTATGAATGCGAGAAGTGTAAAACTGTTCTAAAACCAAAAGAAGGTGACTGTTGCGTTTACTGTTCTTATGGTTCTTTGCCCTGTCCTCCTATCCAGTTAACAAGAAAAGATGAATGCTGATGCAAATGCAATTCCTGTGCATAACCTTTTAAAGTATCTTTAAAGAAAATTTTAATAAAATGAAAGCAGCTACATCCCGGCCCTTAAGCCCAAAAGTTAATAAAGAAAAAACAGGCTGGAAAACCCACTGGGACCTTCTGCTTGCCTTGCTGATTTTGGTTATACTGTTAACATTGGAATATGGGTTTAACCTCGACATACCCACTATACCTTTATTGGCAATTAACCTCATTGCTTATATTCTCGCCGGAAGAAAAGTTTTAGATCTCGCTTGGCGAAAGTCAAAAAGAGGCGATTTCTTCAATGAATTTGTATTGATGAGTGTGGCAACAATCGGCGCATTCATCATTGGAGAATATGAAGAAGGTGTTGCCGTAATGGTATTTTACCAAATAGGCGAATGGTTTCAGGACTCGGCAGTTAAGCGCGCCAAAAGAAGCATTAAAGCCTTGCTTGATATAAGGCCTGATGAAGTTATCGTTCTAAGAAACGGAAAATCACAGGTTATACATCCTTCAGAAGTAGAAATAGGAGAAAAGATACAAGTGAAACCTGGTGAAAAGGTTGCCTTGGATGGTGATCTCATTTCTGAAAAAGCCTCTTTCAACACTGCGGCATTAACAGGGGAGAGCAAACCAGATACCAAATATAAAGGTGAACAGGTACTGGCCGGGATGATCAATCAAAATACACTTGCAGAAGTAAAGGTAACCGCCCTGTTTAGGGATAGTAAACTCAGCAAAATCTTGGAAATGGTACAGGATGCCACCGCACGTAAATCACAGACCCAACTCTTCATATCCCGTTTTGCCAAAGTATATACCCCAATCGTATTTTTCCTTGCACTGGCACTTTGTGTAACCCCAATATTTTTTGTGGATGATTATGTGTTTCGGGAATGGTTTTATCGTGCCTTGGTATTCTTGGTGATCAGTTGCCCCTGTGCATTGGTTGTTTCCATACCTCTGGGCTACTTTGGAGGTATCGGCCTTGCTTCCCGAAATGGAATCCTGTTCAAAGGCGGAAACTATTTGGATGTTATGACCCAAGTAAAAACAGTGGTGATGGACAAAACAGGCACCTTGACCAAAGGGGTCTTTAAAGTTCAGCAAGTAGTACCCGAAGGAATTGAAAAAGAAGAACTGATCAAAGTAGCAGCAGCTTTGGAAAAGAACTCGACCCATCCCATAGCCATAGCTGTAACGGATTATGCCGATAATAAACACCAAGGCCTACAAACTTCAAACATTGAAGAAATAGCAGGACACGGCTTGAAAGGCATCGTTGGTAATAAGGAAGTATTGGCTGGAAACCTTAAACTTTTAAAGAAATATGACATAGCTTATCCTGCCGAAGTCGAACAGATTGTAGATACCATAGTGGTATTGTCCATTGATAATAAGTACGCCGGTTATATCACTATTGCCGATGAAATAAAGGAAGATGCATATCAGGCCATCAAGGAAATGCACCGTCTAAACATAAAAACCGTAATGTTATCTGGTGATAAACAAACAGTGGTAGATCAGGTGGCAAAAGTTTTGGGAATTGATGAAGCTTATGGTGGACTGCTTCCGGACGAAAAAGTGGAGAAAGTGGAGGCTCTTAAAAAAGAAGGAGTAAAATTGGCCTTTGTAGGCGATGGTGTTAACGATGCTCCGGTTATTGCCCTCGCCGATGTTGGTATTGCAATGGGCGGTCTCGGTAGTGATGCCACCATCGAAACAGCAGATGTAGTTATTCAAAACGACCAGCCGTCAAAGATCGTTGCAGCAATAAAGGCGGGTAAAATCACCAAAAACATTGTCTGGCAAAATATCATTCTCGCTATGACAGTCAAAATTATAGTACTTGCATTAGGTGCAGGCGGTGTTGCTACTTTATGGGAAGCCGTTATCGCAGATGTGGGTGTAGCTCTTTTAGCTATATTGAATGCTGTGAGAATACAACGGAAGGATTTATAACATCCGCATACTTATCTTGGCTTCAAAAAGATTGTTTTTCTCGAACGAAAAAAATGTTCCTTGCTCTGGCGGTTGTTGCTATGTTCGCTTCAAAAACTTAATAGACAACCCAGATGTCATTTATAAATTGCTCATTCCTCTACTGATATTTTTATTGTGATATTTTTTATTGGTCAAATCCTCAGGCAAATCCCTAAAGTTTAGCTATTCAGACAGGGTAAGCCTGACATTAACTACTACGACAAGAAATTCACCTATTTCATTAGCCATTGCCGTTTCTGCTTTTTTTTATGAACCATTAATAGCATTATCATTAATTATTGAACCATTGGTTGAACTTCCAGTTTGGTTTTGACATCACAAATCATATTGTATTATTGTGCTTAATATACTGACCCTAATTTCCTCACCACTAAAGCTAACCTTATTCCTTCTATAGCGGAATTAGATGATTCCAATTTAAGGAAAAAAACCCACCGCACAGCCATTTGCTTCCAGTCGGTTCTTTTCGTTCGTTCGTGCCTCACTCTCTACAATCACCCACTTCCAGCAACGCGCAGCAAGAGTACTCCTTCAATCGGTTCCGTTGCTCTCCACCTCAATCAGTCGCACCCTTGCTTTTTCCCACGCGCATCCAAACGCAGGTAAAGCGGTGTTCGTCAGTCCTTCCGCTTTGTTCCGCAAAAACATATCTGCAAGGGTAAAATGAACTCCCTGCGGTCGCCCTTGCATATACCGTTCACTTACCAGGTGCCTTGCGCTCCAGTGGGTGCTCGCCACCTGCCGTTCACTTGTTTTGCTTCACACGCTACTCTCCTTCCTCACCCGTGGCTACTCCATCCCCCCAAACCCCAATAAGGTGTTCGCTCCGCTCACCACTTTTTTAATTGGGGGTCTGCCGCCACTTGTTAATTTTGCGAGCCTGCGGGTCGCTGCGGGCTAATCGGGCTGTCACGATTTTTGCAGTCCGCCATTTGCTTACAGTCGCTTCATTTCAGTCATTCGTTCCTCATTCCTTTCATTCAGCCACTTTCAGCAACGCTCACAAGAGTAGCTCATTCACTCCACTGCGCGAGCCTTCGTACCTCCATTTTGCAATGCCCCAATGTCTACTTCAATTAACTTTTGACTTAATAAAAGAATCAAAACACTCATCAAAATTGTAGCTCTTTAGGCATTGCTCCATTACGGCTCCGGCATCGTTTCGTTGCGTTCAATCGCTACCCTTGCCTTTCCCTACCCGGAAGCAAAAAATCGCGCCAGCCCTGCCGTAAACGGTAGGCGTCTGCCGCCCTCCTTCCTCGGGCTTCTGCAGCCACCACCCTTGCTCCGCTCGCAGGCGGCTCGCATTATACTTCCAGCAATCCATTCCGTTACTCTCCATTCCTTGCTTCCACTATAGCTCCGCTTTGGTTTACCTGCCCAATAAAATTCAATCGAATCAGAATAAACATCCACTTGATCATTTAAGAATGGTCATCTGATAATCATTGTTGACTCCGATTAATTTCTATTTAAAACGAACTTCCGACTTGAATATGAAACTTACCACTATCTGACTTCTACAATCAAATACATTATCCCTATTCATCCGATTTACTTAAAAACAATAACCCCACTTTTAATTCGGAATCAAATCAACATTTCGTTATAGAGAAGTAAAAACTCCAACATAAAGCAAAGGTACAGGCGTGCGGATGCGAGAGCTGCAAGGGTTCGCTTCGCCTGTTTTAAAAAAAAATCTCCACCCTCGCTTCTTGCTTGCATTCAAATTTTCACTGTTAATGATACTATGGTTTCCACCTGATTGTTACGCTCTTAACACACGGGTAGTATTTTTTTTAACAGCCCTTGCATCAGTCGCACCGATCCTGTGGCATAAGGCATTATGTTCAAGTTTTTATTTAGAGTCCGTTTAGGCAGCCGGTGGTTGTTGGCGGGCATACGCACCTCGGGCAGTCCGTTCTTCATTGGTGTGCATTACGTAGGCTTCAAGGAGTATACGTTGCGCATCCTTTGGCTAGAGTGCTGCCTCACAGAGCTCCCTTTTTAGGGGGCTCTTTTTTTTAGTCGTTCCCCTAAAAATTAATAAAAGAGGTCAGCAAAGATAGGCGGGTTGCCCCATTCTTCAGCCACCACGGGTTTTCAAGGTCAAGCCCTCCGGGTTTTGATGAAAATCTCCATCCGCCTCTGGCTGGATAGTATTTTCATTCAAAAACCTTGACAACCCCAGCAAACCCGCCTAAACGAAAGCTTTCTCTTTTCTTTTTTTTCGCTTCTGATTTTCTCTTCTGAAAAAAATTAATGCGAAGCAAAAAGAAGCCAATTCTAAAAAGCTTTTATATGAAAACGTTCCGAATCAAAACTCACAGACTACCCCTCACCTATTCCAAACCACATTTCTTTATACTCAATAAAGGATTAAACAGTGGAAAACCATTAAAGGAATCTTGTCCGAATTGCTTTGTCTGCACTACAACCGGCGAAATCCACAGGGATTTTATGCACTGGTTATGTTTCGGATTATGGAAATCAAAATCATTCCATTACTTTTTGAAAGGATCGGTGATTCCGTTTATAACCCTTGGAGATGTGAAAACCCATCTTGAGAAAAGTGAATCTATTGCATCCAATAATTTTGAAAGACTCAACCAGTCCATCCAAGCCCTAAAATCTTTAGAACTCAACGAACAAAAACTAAAGCTGACTCTAAAACTGATTGATACCGCGAAAAAAGCAATCTTTCAACAACTAATGTATAAATCAGATGCATTTTAAACTCTTCATTTATAAGAAAACCCCTTTCTGAAAGGCAAAATAAAGCAAGTAAAAGCAACACCCCCCGCTACCAGAGCTCCGCACATTAATTGAAGTAATTTAGTTGTATAAGGACGACGCCGTATAAAGTCCGTGCCAAGTCCGAATATTTGTTTAACCCATTAATACATAAAAATTATGGCAATTATCAATCAAGGTATTCTCGGTGGTGTATCTGGAAAAATCGGGAATGTAATCGGTGGGACCTGGAAGGGCATCGATTACCTAAGAATCAAACCTTCCAGTGTAGCGAACCCCAAAACTGAAGGACAATTAGACCAGCGATCTAAGTTTGCCAAAGTGCTTCATTTCCTTCAGCCGATGACAGATTTCCTACGAGTAGGTTTTAAGCAATACGCAATCAAAATGACCGAATTCAACGCTGCGATGTCTTACAACCTGTTTAACGCTGTACTTGGAGCGTATCCAAACTACACGATAGATTATCCCAACGCATTGGTGAGCCGCGGAAATCTAAAAGGTGTAGCAAATGGAACAGCAACCTCCACAACCCCCGCAGAAATAGATATTACGTGGGATGACAACTCCAGCAGTGGAAATGCCCTGGCCACAGACAAGTCTTTAATCTTGATCTTGAACCCAGACAAGAAAGAGAGTATTTATACCACCAGTGGTCCTCTCAGGCCAGTAGGAACAGAAACCCTCAACCTACCTCCTGAGTATTCCGGTGATGTAGTCGAGGTTTACCTAGGCTTTGTCTCTGAAGACGGTGCCAAGGTTTCTAACAGCTCCCATTTAGGCTCTGTAACAGTTGCTTAAAAAGCGATTGACGTTTTCTTCGAAAACCGGTCTCATTTGAGGGCGGTTTTTTTATTTTTACCACCTCATCTTGTCTATCTTTATTCCTTCATTAGTCAAAAGTAAATAGTTTTTGTTGCTTATACGTTGCCTAAACCTCGTAACTCCTTTATAGACAAGACTAGAAAGATATTGCATCGGGAAGTAACCACTTAGTTAGCGACGGTAAATGCCAAATAGAGCAAAGAAAAACCGACGCTGTGGTAGCAAAGATTCTTTTAGTGGTTATTGAGGGAGGATTTACAGCTGGTGTTACAATTTTAAAATATTGCATAGGAGAATACTACTATTTACTTCAATATTCTTCTATAATAAGTCCGATAATTTCCGTTGAAAAGGGTTAAACTTACATTATGGGAGGTGTTTTATTTTATTTATGTTAAATTTTCTTTAACTTGTACCTTTGGTATTGTTTTGGTAAATGGATATTAAACAGTATCAAGGTATTACCTTTTGTTATTAAAAAACAATGTAGCAGAATTTATTTGAGCAACAAATCTACTTTAGCATGATAAATCTTTACAAGGCAATAGATAGGAAACTATTATCTAAAAAATGTGAGTTTGCAAATTCATTTTCAGGTGCCACAACAATTGGTTGGCATCCATTTCTCTTCTTCGAAAATGTAATTATTAACCATTTCGGCAAACATCGATTTCAATTCAATTTGTTTTATAGGTATTTTACCGGTATAGCTTTTTCGCTTAAAACAACCATTTTTATCTATGAGCAGTTCTATTGAGAAATACAATTTCCCAGATCAGGAAATATTTGATCTATACCCTTTCCCTATGTGGATTTACGACGTTGAAACACTTCGGTTTTTGGCGGTAAATCAAGAGGCAATAAAGCATTATGGCTATTCGGAAGCGGAATTTATGTCGATGACCATAAAAGACATTAGGCCTGAAGAGGAAATTCCGAGATTATTAAAGGCGGTAAAGGAAACGCGGGCTAGAACAAAACAATACAAAGACTATCTGTATGTTCACCAAAAAAAAGATGGAAGTCTTATTCGGGTTCAAATAAAAAGCAATCTACTTCATTTTAAAGGCAGGCAGGCAGATATAGTTACTGCCATAGATTTAACGGAGCACTATTTACAGGAAAAGCGAATTAGTGAGCAAAAGCAATATTTGGCAATAATTGGAGAGCTGAATCAGCTATTGTTACGGTCGGAAAATTGGGTAGTGGCTTTAAACCGTTGTTTTCAAATTGTGGGCGATACGCTTGAAATAGATAGGGTTTATTTTTTTCAGAATAATTTAGAGAAGAATACCACCTCCCAGCGTCTTGAATGGGTTCGGGATAGCAGCGATATGCAAATAGACAATCCGGAGCTGCAGCAAATACCCTACTCCCAGTTTCCACTATTTATAAACCAGTTACAGGAAGGTAAATTTTTTGAGGCCATTGTATCAGAACTGCCCAACACCCCTATAAAGCACATATTACAAGAACAGAACATACGGTCTATTTTAGTACTTCCCGTGATGATTAACAGGGTGTTTAGCGGGTTTATTGGAATAGACGACTGCGTACATGAACGAAGGTATAAGGAACATGAATTAGCGCTTTTAAAAAACCTCGCATCCAATTTGGGACATGTTATTAAAGCGAAGCAGGCACAGCAAAAGTTAATAGATAGTGAGGCACGGTTTAGGTCGCTCGTTCAAAATGGAACCGATTTAATTGCCATTATTAACAAGGAAGGATTTTATACCTATGTAGCCCCGAATTCGACTAAAGTACTGGGTATTCCGCCAAAAGATTTTATAGGTAAAAACGCATTCGATTTTATATATGAAGAAGATGCGCCCCGCTTATTAAAACATCTGGAGGAAATTTTAACAACGGAAAGAGTATCTATTGCCCCTTTTAGGTTTCCGGATGCCCATGGAAATTGGCGGTGGATACAAACTGAATTAACGAACCATCTTCAAGACCCTGCCATAAACGGCATTGTGGCAAATACGAAGGATGTAACCCCAGAGGTTGAAAAAAACCTAGGAAAGGAGCTCGTGGCCTCCCTTACCAAACAAATTAATGGTCCTGGCTCATTATCTATTTGTTTGACAGAGGCTTTAAAGGAATTGATTAAGTTATCGGGAATTCACATTAGCGAAGCTTGGCTAATTTCAGAAGACAGTACGAAGTTGAATTTAATCTCAAAATGGCAACAGGATATTGCGCTTAACGAGTTTTACGACAGCTCGAAAGAGGTTCACAGTTTTAAGATAGGCAGTGGATATCCGGGGCATATATGGCAATCTAAAGAATCGTTTATATGGCAGGATATTCAAAATTGCAACACTTTTGTTCGGACTGATGCTGCAGATATCACCAATTTAAATTCGGCTATAGGCATACCCATTATTTTTAACGAAGAATTTTTGGGATGTATTATCTGTTTTTCACAATTTGAAGATCAGTATCTGTCAGAATATCTTAAAATTTTGGTGGACGTAGGGCAACAGATAGGCGCCGTGGTAAAGCAGAAAATGATAGCGGAGGAATATCATAACTTCTTCGATATTTCGCCAGATCCACATTGTTTGGTTGGTTTGGATGGCACCCTAATAAAATACAACAAGGCATTTAAGAATTTATTGGGCTATACCAATGCGGAGATAAAGAACAGTCCGATTTTAAAATATGTAATTTTCAAGGAAGACAGGGCTGCGTTTATAGAGATATTAAAGACCAATCCCGATAGTATAAGTTCATTTGAATCTAAGTTAAGAACAAAAAGTGGAGCAATAAAATGGTTGCGATGGAGTGCTACAATCAATAAGGAAGCTAAGGTTATTGTGGCGGTTGCCAAGGATATTACGGAACAAAAAATTGCAGAACAAAGTTTAGAAGCCGCGTATTTGCGATTACGGAATGCACAAAAAATTGCGAAGTTAGGGTATTGGAGTAGAAATTTAGATACCGATTTATCAGATTGGAGTGAAGAAATGTACGCTATATTTGGGTACACAGTTTCAAACTTCACCCCTACTTTAGAGAATATTGCGCGTACTTTTCATCCTTCTGACCGGCATTTATTTCTAGATAATATTATTGTTGATTCACTTAAACCCGGGCAGGTTAAAAGTTTTGAACACCGCATTATAACTGCGACAAACGAAGTTAGATGGGTACGTCAGGAAGCTCGCTTAATACTAGACGACGCAGGAAAACCAGCCCGGCTGGAAGGTACCATACAGGATATAAACGAGAGCAAGGAAATCCAACAACAGTTAGCCTATAGCAATGAACGGTTTAGGTTAGCAATGCAAGCCAGCAACGAAATGATCTGGGAAATAGACCATCAAAAACAAACTGTTTCGCGGGGTAAGGGGTATGAAGGCACTTTGCATTACGACACCAGCGAACCTTTTGTAATAGACAATTCGTGGTTTGGAAATGTACATCCGGAAGATCTACCCGATTTATGGGAGTCGTTGCAAACCGCTTTCCGCAATAAAGAAAAAAAATCGTGGGAAAGGGAATACAGACTGCTTAAAGAGGATGGGAGTATTGCATATTTTGTAGATAGGTGCTATATTATACGAGACGAAGAGGGCAATCCGATTAGATCTATTGGTTCGGCCTTAAATGTTACCATATCGCGGCAGCAACTGGAGCAAATAAAAAGACAGAACACGAATTTACGTGAAATTGCTTGGATGCAGTCGCACGTAATTAGGGCCCCACTTTCCAAAATCATGGGATTGATCTATCTTTCGGAGCTTGAGGATAAGGACCAGGCGACCAATGAAATTTTTAAAATGATTTCTGATGCCGCCCATGAGCTCGATGAGGTTATTCATGAGATAACGCATAAAATAAATACCATTGAAAACGAAGATGCGTGAAATATTATTAATTGACGACGACCCTATCATTAACTTGATTAATACAAGGGTAATTAAGTCGCAATTTCCAGATTTGCCCATTACGGCTCTAAAAAGCGGTGTTGAGGCGCTGGAATATATTCGTGAGCATCAAACTGATTCGTATCTTGTTTTTTTAGATATTCATATGCCAGAGATGAATGGGTGGGAATTTATAGCAAACATCAGAAAGGAAAAAATTGAGCGCAACTTACAGATACATATACTCACCTCTTCCGTAGATAATACCGATATTATAAAAGCAAAAGAAAACGCGGAGGTACTTTCGTACTTATTAAAACCTTTAAAAATAGAAGTCCTTTCCTCTTTAGTTGGCTAATCACAAAGCATAAACCGCAATTATTTTTTATAATAACGCAGCGGAAACCGATACGTTAATTTTTCCTTAATCTGTTATATTTAGGCATTATTCTGTGGAATTGGCAACTCAAACCCATAGTTTTGCCAACTTATTGATTAAATAATCGAAAAAAACAAATATTATGAGTCAAGTACAAGGAAATGAAACCGTAAAACTTCACTACACGGGAAAATTAAATGACGGGCAGGTGTTCGACAGTTCTGTGCAGCGCGAGCCATTGGAAGTAAAATTGGGTGAAGGCCGACTTATTCCTGGTTTTGAAAAAGGATTGGTAGCAATGAAGGTTAATGAAAAGAAGACCATTACCATTCCAAAAGAAGAGGCATACGGGGAAGTTCAAAAAGAGCTATTCCAAAAGATACCCAATGAAAACTTACCACAGGAAATAAAGCCTGAGGTTGGGATGGGGTTAGTATCTAAAAATCCTGATGGAACTGAGCGTCAGCTGCGTGTTGCAGATGTAAAGGACGATTTTATTATCGTAGATGCCAACCATCCTTTGGCTGGACAAGACTTGACCTTTGAACTGGAATTACTTGAAATAAAGTAGATTACTAGCACTAATACTGAATAATTAAGAAAAGCTTCTCTGTAATGGAGGGGCTTTTTTTTGTCGGGTGTCTGTTGTCGGTTGTCGGTTGTGGGTTGGCGGTTGTCGGTTGTCTGTTGTCGGTGGGCGGTTGTCTGTTGTCGGTTGTCGGTTGGCGGTTGTCGGTTGTCGGTTGGCGGTTGGCGGTTGTCGGTTGGCGGTTGTCGGGTGTCTGTTGTCGGTTGGCGGTTGTCTGTTGTCGGTTGTCTGTTGTCGGTTGTCGGTTGGCGGTTGGCGGTTGTCGGTTGTCTGTTGGCGGTTGGCGGTTGTGTGTTGTTGGGACTGTGTAATTGGTTAATTGGTTAAATCGGGGAGGATTAAAGCGGAGATGGGTTATTTCCCCCTTAGAAAGAGGGTTGGGGGGATGTTTTTAGGGGGTGATTGTGGGTTTTTTTGTGTTTTTAGTGGTAGGTGCTAGCATGTAGAGGTTGCCGCGGTCGTGCCTCCCTCGCAATGACCCGTCTACTTCGTGTTGGGCAGGCGAGTTAGGTTTTATTGAAATTTGGATGGATTGCTTTGCTTCGTTGGCAATATTTTAGAGCGATTGTATTACTTCGTTATAGTTTTGATAGATTGAAATTAATTGCCTGTGCCGTAGGCACAACATATGGGTAGAAAAATTAGTGTGAGTAAGCTATTGTCCTGTAGGGACAACATATGAAAAGCCGGGTTTTTTGGAAATGATTGGTTTTTTTAGTTTAGAGTTGAGGGGTGTCGGGTGTCTGTTATCGGTTGTCGGTTGATTGTTGATTGTTGATTGTGTAATTGTTTAACTGTGTAATTGGGAAGGATTAAAGCCGAGGTGGCTTATTCCCCCCTTAGAAGGGGGGTTGGGGGGATGTTTTTGGGGGGTTGATCGTGAGGTGGTTTTGTGTTTTCTTTGGTAGGTGCTGTCATGTAGAGGTTGCCGCGCTGCGCTCGCAATGACCCGTCTACTTCGTGTTGGGCAGGCGAGTTAGGTTTTATTGAAATTTGGATGTATCGCTTTGCTTCGCTGGCAATATTTTTGAGCAATTGTATTACTTCGTTTCAATTTTGATAGATTGAAACTAGTTGCCTGTGCCGTAGGCACAAAATATGGGTAGAAAAATTAGTAATGACTAAGCCATTGTCCTGTAGGGACAACATATGAAAAGCCGGGTTTTTTTGAAATGCTTGAGGTTTTGGTTGAGGGGTTGATTGTGGGGTGGTTTTGTGTTTTGTGTTTGGTGTGGTAGGTGTAATCATGTAGAGGTTGCCGCGCTGCGCTCGCAATGACCCGTCTACTTTGTGCCGGGCAGGCGAGTTAGTTTTAATTAAATTTAGGAGGGGTGGTTTAAGGTTGACGGTGTTTTGTGTTTTTAGTGGTAGGTGTAATCATGAAGAGGTTGCCACGGCCTACGGCCTCGCAATGACCCGTCTACTTCGTGTTGGGCAGGCGAGTTAGTATAAATAAAAATTCGAAATGGTTGTTGCGCTGCGCTCGCAATGATCCGTCTACTTCGTGCCGGGCAGGCGAGTTAGGTTTAATGAAAATTTGGAGGTATCGCTTTGCTTCGCTCGCAATATTTTAGAGCGATTGTATTACTTCGTTTCAGTTTTGATAGATTGAAATTAATTGCCTGTGCCGTAGGCACAAAATATGGGTAGAAAAATTAGTAATGACTAAGCCATTGTCCTGTAGGGACAACATATGAAAAGCCGGGTTTTTTTGAAATGCTTGAGGTTTTGGTTGAGGGGTTGATTGTGGGGTGGTTTTGTGTTTTGTGTTTGGTGTGGTAGGTGTAATCATGTAGAGGTTGCCGCGCTGCGCTCGCAATGACCCGTCTACTTTGTGCCGGGCAGGCGAGTTAGTTTTAATTAAATTTAGGAGGGGTGGTTTAAGGTTGACGGTGTTTTGTGTTTTCTATGGTAGATGCAATCATGTAGAGGTTGCCACGGCCTACGGCCTCGCAATGACCCGTCTACTTCGTGCCGGGCAGGCGAGTTAGTATAAATAAAAATTCGAAATGGTTGTTGCGCTGCGCTCGCAATGATCCGTCTACTTCGTGCCGGGCAGGCGAGTTAGGTTTAATGAAAATTTGGATGTATTGCTTTACTGCGATTGCAATATTTTAGAGCAATTGTATTACTTCGTTTCAGTTTTGATAGATTGAAATTAATTGCCTGTGCCGTAGGCACAAAATATGGGTAGAAAAATTAGTGATGAGTAAGCCATTGTCCTGTAGGGACAACATATGTAATGCCGGGTTTTTTGGAAATGATTGGTTTTTTTAGTTTAGAGTTGAGGGGTGTCGGGTGTCTAATGTCGGTTGTGATTTGTCGGTTGTGGGTTGTCTGTTGGCGGTTGTCTGTTGTCTGAGGTGGAATGTTTAACCACAAAGGACACAAAGGGGGCGCAGAGGGCGCAAAGGATGGAAAAGACGGAAAGGATGAAAGGACAAAAGGACGAAAGGACGGAATGGAGTTGAAAAGGGTTTTGCTCCACTTTGGGGTTGGGGGACTTTGAGACGGGGGTCTGTTGTCGGTTGTCGGTTGTGGGTTGTGGGTTGTCTGTTGTCGGTTGTGGGTTGTCTGTTGTCTGTTGTCTGTTGGCGGTTGGCGGTTGGTTATTGTTTTTTGGCGATGGCGTCTATGCAGTTAATGCCGTCTATGGCGGCGGAGATGATGCCACCGGCGTAGCCAGCGCCTTCGCCGCAGGGATATAGGCCTTTTATTTCGCGGTGTTCTAAGGTATCGGGGTTTCGGGGGATATTTATTGGGGAAGAGGTTCTACTTTCAGGGGCGTGTAGTACGGCTTGGTTGGTATAATAGCCGTTAATTTTATTGCCGAAATCTACGAATGCCTTTTTGAGACGTTTTGAGAGTAATGGGGGAAGTACTTTGTTTAAGTCGGCAGAAACAATTCCGGGTTGATAGGATGTTTTTGGGAAGTCTTCGGATTAGTATTAATAAAAATTCGAAATGGTTGTTGCGCTGCGCTCGCAATGATCCGTCTACTTCGTGCCGGGCAGGCGAGTTAGGTTTAATGAAGATTTGGAGGTATTGCTTTGCTTCGCTCGCAATATTTTAGAGCGATTGTATTACTTCGTTTCAGTTTTGATAGGTTAAAATTAATTGCCTGTGCCGTAGGCACAACATATGGGTAGAAAAAATAGTGATGAGTAAGCCATTGTCCTGTAGGGACAACATATGTAATGCCGGGTTTTTTGGAAATGTTTGGTTTTTTTAGTTTAGAGTTGAGGGGTGTCGGGTGTCTAATGTCGGTTGTGAGTTGTCGGTTGTGGGTTGTCTGTTGGCGGTTGTCTGTTGTCTGAGGTGGAATGTTTAACCACAAAGGACACAAAGGGGGCGCAGAGGGCGCAAAGGATGGAAAAGACGGAAAGGATGAAAGGACAAAAGGACGAAAGGACGGAATGGAGTTGAAAAGGGTTTTGCTCCACTTTGGGGTTGGGGGACTTTGAGACGGGGGTCTGTTGTCGGTTGTCGGTTGTGGGTTGTCTGTTGTCGGTTGTGGGTTGTCTGTTGGCGGTTGGTTATTGTTTTTTGGCGATGGCGTCTATGCAGTTAATGCCGTCTATGGCGGCGGAGATGATGCCACCGGCGTAGCCAGCGCCTTCACCGCAGGGATATAGGCCTTTTATTTCGCGGTGTTCTAAGGTATCGGGGTTTCGGGGGATATTTATTGGGGAAGAGGTTCTACTTTCAGGGGCGTGTAGTACGGCTTGGTTGGTATAATAGCCGTTAATTTTATTGCCGAAATCTACGAATGCCTTTTTGAGACGTTTTGAGAGTAATGGGGGAAGTACTTTGTTTAAGTCGGCAGAAACAATTCCGGGTTGATAGGATGTTTTTGGGAAGTCTTCGGATATTCTACCTTCCACAAAATCTATCATCCGTTGGGCGGGGACTTTTTGGGTCTTCCCTCCTGCTTCCCAACAGCGCTGCTCTACTTCTTTTTGAAAGTTTAAGCAAACAAATGGATCGCCTGGTGTATAATTTGGCAGATCTTTGGGCGAAACACTTACCACTATACCTGAGTTGGCGTATGGATTGTTGCGTTTGCTCGGGCTCCAACCGTTGGTTACCACTTCGTCCTGGGCAGTGGCACAGGGAGCAATAATTCCGCCGGGGCACATACAAAAGGAATACACCCCAAGACCATCTACCTGGGTGACCAAGGAATAGCTGGCAGGCGGTAGATACGGGTTATCGTCATTGCCGTGATATTGAATACAATCTATTAACGCCTGCTGATGCTCTACCCGTACGCCAATAGCAAAGGGTTGCGCTTCAATTGCGATGCTTTTTGCGTGTAGTAGATAAAAGATATCGCGTGCGGAATGGCCCGTGGCAAGGATTACGTTTTTAAAGGGAAACCAAGTTTCATTATTAATTTGAATAGCGCTAATAGCCTCCGCCTCCACTTTTAAATCGGTTAATTTTGAATTAAAGTGTACTTCTCCCCCATTTTCTATAATGGCCTCCCGCATGCTGCTTATAATTTTTGGCAACTTATTGGTGCCAATATGTGGATGGGCATCAACGAGAATTGATGGATCGGCTCCAAAGTGAACAAACCACTCCAAGGCCTTGAGAACATTGCCGCGCTTTTTGGATCGGGTATAAAGCTTACCGTCGGAATAAGTGCCGGCCCCTCCTTCGCCAAAGCAGTAATTGCTTTCTGGGTTTACACGGTGGTCTTTATTTATTGCCGCTAAATCTCTTCGGCGTTCGCGGACGTCTTTTCCACGTTCAAATACTATAGGTTTTAATCCCGCCTCCAGCGCCCGAAGCGCCGCGTAAAGTCCGGCGGGACCAGCGCCAATGATAGCAACCGGTTTAGCTTCCTTTACATTTTGAGGAATAAAGGGCGGAATGGTTTCGCGCGTTTCGCCCTGTAACCACAACTCAATCTGTAGGTTTATTTTTATAGGCTTACGACGCGCATCGATGGAGCGTTTGCGAATTCGCCAATCGCTTATAGCGCCCTTTCGGAGTTTTGCCTTTTCCAGCGCAAGGTCTAGAATAAAGGCATTATCCTCTTGTTGATGCGGTAAAACGGAAATAGCAACCAATCTGCTCATGAGGAGCAAAGGTAAATGTTAATTCGTTACTTTGTATAATGGAAGGTGGATTATTGAATACGTGTTGCGTGTTTTAATTTGTTAGAAGAAATCCACTGAAATTGTAAAACTGTATGAAGACTTCACCTTATAAAATTTTTATATTTCTATTAATAGCCACAATTAGCTATGGCGCAGTGGCACAAGACGACAGAAAGAATGACAAAGCAAAGGATAGTACCGATTTAAAATTTCAATATTTAGAAGAAGTGCAAGTGGCAGGTTTTGGAAGAAAGGATTCGCTAAGCAGGTCCAATGCCAATATAATTATCCCTACAGCGATTCTTTCCACCGAAAAAATAGAAGCCTATAGTCCCGTTGAGCTAGTTTCGGCAATAAACGAAATCCCGGGAGTGTATATTCAGCGTGGGGCCATTAACACCAATAGAATTACGATTAGAGGGGTGGGATCGCGAACGCTTTATGGCACCAATAAAATTCGCGCATATTTTAACGGCATCCCCATTACAAATGGCGGTGGGGAAACGGCGATTGATAGTTACGATCCCGAATATTTGGAGGCAGTAGAAATTGTAAAAGGTCCGAAAGCCACTGCATACGGCACTAATTTAGGGGGTACCATTTTGCTCACTTCAAAAGAGGTAGCAGCGGGGAAAACTGAATTTAATAGTAGCTTAACCCTTGGCTCATTTGAGCTTTTTAAAAATACGATTGCCGTGGCAACTGCTACGGAAAAGTGGGCCGTAAACCTAAAGTACGATCATCTGCAGACGCAGGGATTTAGGGAAAACAATTATTACAATAGAAAGGCGCTGCTACTAAATTCGAGTTATAAATTTAACCGACATAGCACCGTATCGCTATTGGCAAAATACACAGATTATTACGCGCAGATACCCAGCTCCATCGGGAAGACCGCCTTTGAGGAAGACCCTACGCAGGCCGCTTTTAGCTGGAAGGCCGCACAGGGCTTTGAAGACAATCGGCAAACCTTAATTGGTATCGGTTTCACACATCAGTTTTCTGAAAACCTCAGCAATAGCAGTAGTGTTTTTTATAGTTATTTAGACCATTACGAGCCCCGGCCATTTAATATTTTGGATGAATACACCCATGGCTACGGTGCCCGAACAGTATTTACCGGCGATTTTAAGCTGTTGAAGAAAGTCGTTACCTTTAGTTTGGGGAGCGAATATTACAAAGATGAATACAATTGGAAAACCATAGAAAATCTATATGAAGAAAACAATGGCAACGGCAGTTTGGAAGGTTCGGTAGCTAGTGAAAATTTGGAACTTAGAAGTAATTTTAATGCTTTTGCCACAATTACCACAGTGTTTTTAAAAAAGCTTAAAACCCAAGTGGGGCTTAACTTTAACGCAACGGAATACACCTATAGAGATCATTTTAATACTGGAGCGGCCAATAAAAGTGCAGACAGAAACTTTAAGCCTATTTTGGCCCCCAGCGTAAATTTACATTATACGTTTAGTGAAAACCTGCTTGGATATTTTAGTTTTAGTCTCGGGTTTAACTATCCTTCCCTAGAAGAAACCCTTACCCCAGATGGAATTATCAATCCGACCCTCGGCCCTGAAAAAGGGTATAATTATGAAGTGGGAAGCAATGTATTTCTCTTTAACCGAAAGCTTTCCCTAGAAGTTGCAGCCTATTTTTTGAGTATAACCGATCTGTTGGTTGCAGACCGAATTGGAGAGGACCAGTATATTGGCAGAAATGCCGGAAAGACCCATCATAAGGGTATTGAAATTGGAGTGCGTTATTTTCAGAAAATGGGTAGGGAGTTTACTATTTCACCGTATATAAATTCGGAATTTACGCGGCATAGATTTATTGATTTTACAGACGGGGAAAGTGATTATTCGCAGAAGAAGCTCACGGGGGTACCGGCATTAAAAGTAAGTGGAGGCTTAAACTCAAACTTTAATCAATTTACATTAAACGCTAATTTTCTGCACGTTGGAGAAATGCCGATGACCGATAGTAATTCGTTGTATTCTGATGCCTACACGGTTTTTAATTTAAAGACTACCTATACCCAGAAATTAGGCAAGCGGTTACAATTGCAATTGCATTTGGGCGTAAATAATATAGGCAATAAAAAATACGCTTCTTCCATTTTAATAAACGCCACTAGTTTCGGTACTTCTGAACCACGGTATTATTATCCCGGGTTGCCTCGAAATTGGTATGGAGTGGTGAGTTTGTGGTTGTGAGGTTGGCGGTTGTCGGTTGTCTGTTGTCTGTTGTCTGTTGTCTGTTGGCGGTTGTCGGTTGTCTGTTGTCTGTTGGCGGTTGTGGGTTGTGGGTTGTCTGTTGTCGGTTGTCGGTTGTCTGTTGTCTGTTGGCGGTTGTCTGTTGGCGGTTGGCGGTTGTCGGTTGGCGGTTGTGGGTTGGCGGTTGGCGGTTGTGGGTTGGCGGTTGGCGGTTGACTGTTGTCGGTTGACGGTTGGCGGTTGTGGGTTGGCGGTTGTGGGTTGTTTTTTGGGATTGGGAATTGGGTTGTGCTTATCACAATTAATTATCTTTGTATAAAACTACATTACAATGATTTTTATAGAGAACGAGAACAATACTAATCCGCGTTTAAACTTGGCATTGGAGGAATACGCATTGCGAAATTTTAGCGCCGAACACGATTATTTACTGTTTTATATCAACGAACCTTCCATTATTATCGGTAGAAACCAAAACACCCTAGAGGAGATAAATCACGAGTATGTGGATAAGAATAAAATCCATGTAGTCCGCAGAATATCGGGTGGCGGTGCAGTGTATCACGATTATGGGAATCTCAATTTTAGTTTTATCACCAATCACGATATAAAGAGCTTAAACAATTTTAAAAAGTTTACTGCGCCCGTTATAAAAGTGTTGAAGAGCTTAGGGCTTGATGCCGAATTAAAAGGGAGAAACGACATACAGGTAGAAGAGAAAAAGATTTCCGGAACCGCGCAGTTTTCTACCGGGAAGCGAATGGTAAGTCACGGGACGCTCCTACTGGACACCAACTTGGGAGAGGTAGTAAATGCGCTTAATGTAAAGATGAGCAAAATAGAATCGAAAGGTCATAAGTCTGTGCGTAGCCGTGTGGCCAATATTTCGGAATACTTAAAAACGCCCTTAAAAATTGAAGCCTTTAGGCAGCTTTTATTAGAAGGCTTATACGAAGAGAGCGAACCGTTTGAGAGCTATCGTTTAAGTGCGGAGGAATGGCAGGCAGTACACAAATTAAAGGAAGAGAAGTACGATACTTGGGATTGGAACTACGGGCGTTCGCCAAAGTTTAATATTCAGCGGAGCAAGCGTTTTCCCATAGGGGAAATTGATTTACGCATTTTTGTGGAGAAGGGATATATAAAAGACTTTAAGATTTTCGGGGATTTCTTCGGAAAGGAGCCCACGGAAAACCTTGAAAATTTATTGATAGGAAACCGTTATGAAAAGGAGGATATTTTGGAAGTGCTGAAAGATGTTGATGTGAAGGAATATTTTGGGGATATCGGGAAGGCGGAGTTTATTGAGTTGGTTTATGGGGGGGGGTAGGTTGACGGGTGTCTGTTGTCTGTTGTCGGTTGTCTGTTGTCGGTTGTCTGTTGTCGGGTGGCGGTTGTCTGTTGTCTGTTGTCTGTTGTCTGTTGTCTGTTGTGGGTTGTGGGTTGTTGGTTGATTGAGTAATTGTTTAACTGTTTAATTGGTTAATTGGTCAAATTGGGAAGGATTAAAGCCGAGGTGGCTTATTCCCCCCTTAGAAGGGGGGTTGGGGGGATGTTTTTGGGGGGTTGATCGTGAGGTGGTTTTGTGTTTTCTTTGGTAGGTGCTGTCATGTAGAGGTTGTTGCGCTGCGCTCGCAATGATCCGTTTACTTCGTGCTGGGCAGGCGAGATAGGTTTAATTAAATTTAGGAGGGGTGGTTTAAGGTTGAGGGTGTTTTTGTGTTTGGTGTGGTAGGTGTAATCATGTAGAGGTTGCCGCGGTCGTTCCTCCCTCGCAATGACCCGTCGACTTCGTGCCGGGCAGGCGAGTTATGTTTAATGAAGATTTGAAATGGTTGCCGCGGTCGTTCCTCTCTCGAAATGACCCGACTACTTCGTGCCGGGCAGGCGAGATATGTTTAATTGAAATTTGGATGTATTGCTTTGCTTCGCTCGCAATATTTTAGAGCGATTGTATTACTTCGTTTCAGTTTTGATAGATTGAAAATAATTGCCTGTGCCGTAGGTACGGCATATGGGTAGAAAAATTAGTGATGAGTAAGCCATTGTCCTGTAGGGACAACATATGAAAAGATGGGTTTTTTTGAAATGCGTGAGGGTTTGGTTGAGGGGTGTCTGTTTTCGGTTGTCGGTTGTCGGTTGTCGGTTGTCTGTTGTCGGTTGTCTGTTGTCTGTTGTCTGTTGTCTGTTGTCTGTTGTCGGTTGTCGGTTGTCGGTTGTGGGTTGTCGGTTGTGGGTTGTCGGTTGTGGGTTGTCGGTTGTGGGTTGGCGGTTGTCTGTTGTGGGTTGTCGGTTGGCGGTTGTGGGTAGATGCATTTATGATTTGGGAATGATAGTTTGATATTTGTTGTAATGAAATTGATATTTTATATACTAGCAGCGATAATTACGATTATTGGAGTGGTGACGGGGAAGTTTTTGTTTCTTTTAATTTGGTTGCCACTTGGATTATTTAGTGGGAAGAAGGAATAAAAAAAGCCGCAATTGAATTGCAGCTTTTTTAAGTAAAGTATTAGACTGTGTTTGGTCTATTTTATTTTACATTGCTGTTTCTAGCGTATTGTTGGACGCTAGGAAAGGATTATCGCTTTTATTACTCTACGATAAATTTACCTTGCATTAAGGCGTAGTGGCCTGGGAAGGTACACATAAATGTATAGGTCCCCGGGGCAGGAGCGTCGAACTCTATAGTGTCGGTTTCGCCGCCACCAAGCATTTTGGTATGAGCGATAATTTTATCGGTCATATCGGTTGGGATATAGTCTGAGTCTTTTGCTGAAGCAGCAGCTTGACCTACAGCAGCCATATCGGCATCTTGTGTAAGCAGTGCCCAGTTGTGGCCCATTACGTTAATATCCATTGTACCCACGTGTTTTAGGGTAAGTACTACTTTTTGACCTGCCTTTACGCGAATTTCAGATTTGTTGAATTTCATTTGGTCGTTCCCTTCAATGGTAATATTGGCTACTGTATCGTCAGTAGTTTCGGCTGGGGCAGCCTTTTCTTCCACTTGGGTACCAATTTGAATTCCAGGTTTTTCTTCTTTTTTGTTGTCGCCGCAACTAATTGCAACTGCGGCCATAAATACTAAGATTAACTTTTTCATTATATAGAATTTAGATTAATTATAAATTAGAGACAAAATTAGCTTCTATTTTTAGGATTGCAAAATATACGGGGGATGATTTGTGAAAATTTAGGAATGTTGTAACATTTTTTTTGGGGGGGGTGGGGATTTGAGATTTTGGTGGTTTTGTGTTTGGTGTGGTAGGTGTAATCATGTAGAGGTTGTCGGTTGGCGGTTGTCTGTTGGCGGTTGTCTGTTGGCGGTTGTCGGTTGTGGGTTGGCTGTTGTGGGTTGGCTGTTGTGGGTTGGCGGTTGGCGGTTGTCTGTTGTCTGTTGTCTGTTGTCGGTTGTGGGTTGTTGGTTGATTGAGTAATTGTTTAACTGTTTAATTGGTTAATTGGTCAAATTGGGGAGGATTATAGGCGAGGTAGGTTATTCCCCCCTTAGAAGGGGGATTGGGGGATGTTTTTGGGGGGTTGACTGTGGGGTGGTTTTGTGTTTGGTGTGGTGGGGGTTTTGTGTTTGGTGTAGTAGGTGCTGTCATGTAGAGGTTGCCGCGGTCGTGCCTCCCTCGCAATGACCCGTCTACTTCGTGCCCCGGGCAGGCGAGTTAGTTTTAATATAAATTCGAAATGGTTGTTGCGCTGCGCTCGCAATGACCCGTCTACTTTGTGCGGGGCAGGCGAGTTAGGTTTAATGAAAAATTGGTAGATGCTATATGTTAGATGTTTGCTTGCGATTTAATTAGCGTTTACCGAAGGCTTTTTGCCAGAAGGTCTGTTTCTTTTGGCCGTAGGTGTAGCCGTATTTGTTGCCGTAGCCGAAATTGGCCATGCTTACGTTGTTAAGAACAAATGCTACGTGTTTTAGCTTTTTAGTTTTTTCCTGTTCTATTGGGAAATCTAGGAGTTTCTTTTCGGTGTAGCCGGCTCTTAGGGTGTATAGGGTAATGTCTGCGTACTTGTTGATAAGAAGGGTGTCTGTTACCAACATAGATGGGGCGGTATCGACCACTACATAATCGAATTGGTTGGAGAGCTCGCTAAAAAGTTCGCCGGCTCTTTTTTGCATCCACAACTCTGCAGGGTTTGGGGGGATGGTACCACTCATCATTAGCCAAAGGTTGTCCTGGATTTTTGAAGGTTGTAAATACTCCTTAACAGTAGTATCTTTATATACTAAATACTCCACTACCCCACTGTTTATATATTCGTGATGAATATAGCGTTGTAATTGCGGATTACGAATGTCTGCACCCACCAGCGCTACTTTGGCGCCACTGTTTGCCAAAGTGATGGCGAGGTTGGAGGAAACGAAGGTTTTCCCCTCTCCCTTTACCGTAGAGGTGACAAAAATTACCTTGCCCCGCTCTGTTGCTTCTTGCTTGTCTAATACCAAATATTGGAGGTTAGTACGGAGAATTCTAAAGGACTCTGCAAGAATAGAGTAATCGTTTACCTTAATTAGCTCGTCATCTTTTTTACTGAGTTCAGGCACTTCCCCAACTATAGGGATGTCGCCGCCATGGCGCTCAATGTAGGCGCGGTTTCTAATTTTGTTATCCAACAATTGGCGGATATAAATTACGAGAAACGGAATTAACAGCCCTAAAATAAGTGCTGCTAAAAGAATTATCTGCGTTTTTGGCGATACTGGGCTTGAAGAACTATACGCATTATCAACAATTTTTGCCTTAGGGGTAGTAACGGCTAAAGAGATAGCGGTTTCCTCGCGTTTTTGTAATAAGTAAAGATATAAAGCTTCCTTAATTTCCTGTTGGCGGCTAATGCTTCTAAACTGTTTTTCCTTCTCTGGAATGGCCGAGATGGCCCCTCCTATTTTAGCACCCTGTTGATTTAATCTATTGCGTTGAATTTGTAAACCGTTTTTTACATTGGAAAGGCTTTGTTTAATGTTGGCGCGCAAGCCAGCGATTTGATCTTCAAGGCCAATTACCAAGGGGTTTTTCCTGGTGCTACTTTGTAAGAGCTTGTTGCGTTGAAGGATTAATTGGTTATACTGGCTTATTTCCTCGGCAAAACCTTCTTTTTCAACCCCTAGATTTGCTGGAAGAAGATTGTCTGGGCTACCGTTATTTATGTATTCCTGCATGGTATTTACCAAGGCGATCTGGGTTTCGACCTCCAATTGTTTTTTATTAAATTCACTGGCGTTTTGCAAGAACAATTGCCCTTCGGCAGCAATATCGGTTAACCTATTGCTTTCCTTAAACTCCACTTTGTTAGTTTCTACACTATCGAGCTCAGTGGTGATAATCTCCAAACGACTTTGGATAAAATCGGCCGTGTTGCGAGAGATCATGTTTTTATCCTGAATGGCATCTTCATTATACTGTTGAATTAATTCGTCTAGAATGGCTTTAGCCTTTTCAGGAACGGGAGAAACCAATTCAAGACCTATTACCGTACTGTTTTTACTTACCTGCGTAGCTTGAATGCTATTTCTAAGACCGCTTACAACCGCATCTTTGTTACTGATGTTTACTCGAAGTTCATTGCCCTCAACACCATTGTTTAAAACCGCGAGATTGGGAGTAACGATGATGCTACCCCAATCAAAGCTTATAGGCTCTCCGAAGTTGTGGGTTTCTTTATTTTGACCTTCTACTTTAAGGGAAAAGGTTGTGGTTGAAAGTGGATCTATATATAAATATCCTAATGGAGTACCACTCTTCTCCGACGTGGGAAGCAATTTTACATTAAAAGGGCGATCGCTAAACAATTCAGCATCGCGCACGTTCCCTTCTTTGTAATAGCGAATCTGTAAGTTTAGCTCCTCCACCACTTTTTCGGTAAGGGATTTGGATTTTAGGATTTCGAGTTCATTATCGAAATCGGAGGTAGAAAGCCCTGCCAAGCCCATGTCCTGAAAAGCAGAAAGTTCGGTAAGGGCATTACTTTTTTCATCTTTAATTAAGATGGTAGCCGTTACCTTATAAGAAGGAACGGTATAACGCAGGTATATATAAGCACCCGTTAAGGTCAATAAGACCGCAATAATAAACCAGGGCCAATAGCGCAAATATGTTTCCAGTTGCTCCCGGAGGGTTAGTTCCTGCTCTTCATTTGGGTTTTGGGGTAGGTCTTGCATGTTGTTGTCTGTTGTCTGTTGTCGGTTGTCTGTTGTCGGTTGGCGGTTGTCTGTTGTCTGTTGTCTGTTGTCGGTTGTCGGTTGTCGGTTGTCGGTTGTCTGTTGTCTGTTGTCTGTTGTCGGTTGTCGGTTGTCGGTTGTCGGTTGTCGGTTGTCTGTTGTCTGTTGGGTGTTGTCTGTTGTGGGTTGTTAGGTTCTCCAGTTTTCTTCTACATATTTTATAAAAGTAAAAATTTTTGCACCTAAGTTATCATATTTTATAATTAAATCGGGTATTTCTGGGATGTTGTATAGTTCTTTTATCGTTTCTAATTGACCTTTACATTCAAGTAGAGACGCATGCGAATATGTCAAAAATTTAATGAAATCATTTTTATATGCTTTTCTACCATAACCCTCAATAATATTATCTTTTATACTTTTTGACGACCTTCTAAGTTGGCTACCTTGCTCGTATAATTCAAATTTCGGCATTTTTAATGAGACGTGATGTACCTCAATGCTATACTCGAAAGCCAAATTGTAAATGTCGAGATCTTTGTAGGATTTCATCGGTTGTCGGTTGTCGGTTGTCTGTTGTCTGTTGGCGGTTGTCTGTTGTCGGTTGTCGGTTGTCGGTTGTGGGTTGTCTGTTGTCTGTTGGCGGTTGTCGGTTGGCGGTTGTCTGTTGGCGGTTGTCTGTTGTGGGTTGGCGGTTGTCGGTTGGCGGTTGTGGGGTGTCGGTTGTGGGTTGTGGGTTATCTAAAAATAATTACCATTACACTTAACAAGAGGGAGGCTACGCTGATGTATATGCTGGTGTTTCTGTTAAAGCTACTGCTTTGAATTTGGGCGTTATTGGGTTCTACATATACTACATCATTTTGCTGTAAATAGTAGAAATCGCTGTTTAAAACATCGGAATCCCTAAAGTCTAAATACTTATACTCCTTGCTGCCTCCATTGTCGCGAATAACCAAAACATTGTCCCTACGGCCAAAGATTGTCATATCGCCTGCCAAGCCAAGGGCTTCGGGCAAGGTGAGCCGCTCCCCTTCTACATTATAAGTACCGGGACGGGCTACTTCGCCTAATACACTTACCTTAAAGTTTACGATGCGTATGGTTACTATAGGATCCTTTACATATTCCGAAATACGTTGAACGAGCATTTCGCTCAACTCCGTACGGCTTAGGCCGGCTACTTTAATCCGTCCCAAAACCGGGAAATCGATGGTGCCGTCTTCGGCGGTAAGATAGCCTTGACGTTCAGTATTTGTATATGATAAACCGGAAACATCCGCAGAGGCACGAGCTTCACTAATTAAATTAAAAGGTCTAACAGCTTCTAGATCGTAGGCGGAGACTACGATGTTTAACAGGTCGTTTGGTTGTATTTTAAAAGTGTTTTGGATGCTATCCATCAAGGCTTTTTGCTGCTCTAGGTCTTGGAAGTAAACAATTTTTTCGCGAGAAACACAAGAGGCTCCCAGAACAGTAATAAGTAGTAATAATAAAAGTTTATTAAACACTGCTTTTATTCCCTTCATTTGATTTGATTTGATTTTTTGCAAAGATATGGTTTCTAATAGTATTTATGGAAGTTTTTTTTTCGGTTGTCGGGTGGCGGGTGTCTGTTGTCTGTTGTCGGTTGTCGGTTGTCTGTTGTCGGTTGTCGGTTGTCGGTTGTCGGTTGTGGGTTGTCGGTTGTGGGTTGGCGGTTGTCTGTTGGCGGTTGTCGGTTGTCGGGTGGCGGTTGTCTGTTGGCGGTTGACGGTTGGCGGTTGTCTGTTGGCGGTTGTCGGTTGTCGGTTGTGGGTTGGCGGTTGTGGGTTGGCGGTTGTCGGTTGTCGGGTGGCGGTTGGCGGTTGTCGGTTGTCTGTTGGCGGTTGTCTGTTGTCTGTTGTCTGTTGACGGTTGTCTGTTGTCTGTTGACGGTTGGCGGTTGTGGGGTGTTTGTTGATTGTTGATTGTTCAACTGTTTAATTGGTTAACCACGAAGGACGAAAGGACAAAAGGATGAAAGGACGGAATGGAGTTGAATTGTTTAACTGTGTAATTGGTTAACTGTGTAATTGGTTAACTGTGTAATTGGTTAACTGTGTAATTGGTTAACTGTGTAATTGTGTAACTGTGTAATTGTGTAAATGTTTAATTGGTTAGTTGTTCAAGTTTTTGAAGATTAAAGCCGATGTGGGTTATTTCCCCCTTAGAAGGGGGGGTGGGGGGATGTTTTTGGGGGGGTGATTGTGGGGTGGTTTTGTGTTTTCTTTGGTAGGTGCAACCATGTTGAGGTTGCTACGGCCTACGGCCTCGCAATGACCCGTCTACTTCGTGCCGGGCAGGCGAGTTAGGTTTAATGAAAATTTGGATGTATCGCTTTGCTTTGCTCGCAATATTTTAGAGCGATTGTATTATTTCGTTTTAGTTTTGATAGGTTAAAATTAATTGCCTGTGCCGTAGGCACAACATATGGGTAGAAAAATTAGTGATGAGTAAGCCATTGTCCTGTAGGGACAACATATGTAATGCCGGATTTATTAGAAATGATTGATTTTTTAGTTTAGAGTTGAGGGGTTGATTGTGGGGTGGTTTTGTGTTTTCTTTGGTAGGTGCAACCAAGTTGAGGTTGCTACGGCCTACGGCCTCGCAATGACCCGTCTACTTCGTGCCGGGCAGGCGAGATAATTTTAATGAAAATTTGAAATGGTTGCCGCGCTGCGCTCGCAATGACCCGTCGACTTCGTGCCGGGCAGGCGAGTTAGGTGTAATGAAAATTCGAAATGGTTGTTGCGCTGCGCTCGCAATGACCCGTTTACTTTGTGCTGGGCAGGGGAAATAGTCTTGATGAGGAAGGGGGTACTGTGGTTGTACTGAATGTTTAATTACCGGTTTTGGCGTGGATGGGTTTTGGTTTTTGGGAGGGGAGAGTGTGGCCGTTAAGGACGGTGACGTCAACGGGTTTTTCTAATAAATCTAAATCGACGTAAACGGAGTTTTGGCTTTTAAATTCGGGTACGAGTTGTTTTAGGGTTTTGATGATTTCCCGTTTTTTTACTACTTTGTTTATCAGTATGTCTAAATTGTTTAAGGCTTGGCTTATATATTCGTAGTCGTACTCCACTACTCCACTGACCATAATTTTGGGATGAAAAGTTGTAAGGCTGCATTCGCCAGCGTTTAGAAGTTCTTCGTAAAGCTTTTCGCCTTCCCTAAGACCTGTAATTTCAATAGGGATATCGTCATAAGGTTTTAGACCGCTTAGTTTAATCATACGCTCCGCCATATCGAGGATACGTACCGGTTTGCCCATATCAAACACAAAAATCTCCCCTCCTTTTCCCATTGTGCCGGCTTGTAATACTAACTGACAAGCTTCTTGAATGGTCATAAAGTAGCGGATAATATCTTTGTGGGTAACGGTTACGGGGCCGCCATTTTTTATTTGTTCTTTGAAGAATGGAATTACAGACCCGTTACTGCCCAGAACATTACCAAAGCGGGTAGTTACAAATTTTGTGGTAACCCCAGGTTTGCGTTGTAAGGCCTGTACATACATTTCGGCGGCTCGTTTAGTGGCGCCCATTACATTACTTGGATTTACCGCTTTATCGGTAGAAATCATCACAAAGCGTTCGCAACCATAATCGCAGGCCAGTTTAGCTACAATACGCGTACCCATTGTATTGATGCGAATGCCCTCTCGAGGATGGTTTTCAATCATTGGCACATGTTTGTAGGCCGCGGCGTGATATACCACATCAAAATGGAATTTTGCAAAAATACCTTCCATCCGTCCCTTTTGGGTAACGTCTGCCAAGTAGCACTGATATTTTAATTTTGGGAAGTTTTTTTTAAGGTGAAGATCTATTGCGTGTAGGGCGCTCTCGGCATTGTCTAAGACTATCATTTTCTTAGGCTTAAAGGCCGCGATCTGTTTGGCAAGTTCGCCACCAATACTTCCCGCACCTCCGGTAACCAAAATGGTTTTGCCTTGAAGGTCGGAAGAAATTAGGTTTGAATCAATTTCTATCGGGTCGCGTTCCAGCAGATCTTCAATTTGCAGGGGTGCAATTTTAAGATGTACATCAGAAAGTTTGTCCCATTTCTCGGGCATAAACGTGTTATACACCTCTAGGCCAGCGGCAAAGGTTTTTTCTACGATGTTATTTTTTTCGGGAACGCTTAAAGTATCGCCTACTAGCAAAACACCCTGGGCATTGTATTTTTCCTTAATACGTTTTAAGTCGTTTTCAATGGTACCACAACACATTAGGATGGGCAGGTCCATAATTTTAAAATTATGACCCTTTTCACTAGTGCTTAAAAAAGCTACAGGACGATAGGGAGAATGCGCATCGCCTATAAGGGATTGTGCCAGACCAATACTCGTATCTGAAACCCCAAAGACCAAGATGCGCTTTTTGGAGTTTTGAGAGGCGGTTATACTTAAGAAGCGATAGGTTTCCTTTACAAGGATTCGGAAGGCCATTAATAAACCAAAAGACAAGCAGGTATATAACAAAAGGCCCGTACCCGCAAATACGTGTTGACCGGTAAAGGAAGCATAGGCATTATTACCTATCATAGTCAATAAAAAGACTGAGCCTGAGGCTAAGGCTATTCTGTAAACATCGGTAAAGGTACTGTGACGAATAATCCCCGAATAAGTTCTAAACACACTAAAGCACAGTAATTGAACGACCAGGATAAGAAGCGATTTTTCAATCAAGGTCAATACCGTAGGGGTGGTAATTGGAACGCTACGAAGGATAAAGATTGTAATAATAAATGCAAAGAGACAGAGGGATAAATCTATGATCACCACCATCCAACGAGGCAAGAAGTTTTGCTCCAGAACAAAGTTTCGAACTCCAGCGTACTGTTTGTTTAAAAAAGTGAGCTTCATGTTTTTTTCCATAATACTATCTTTTAAAATATTTGAGGATAGCGTTTGCAATACGGTCGCGAGCCGCTTGGTCTAGGTTACTGCCAGAAGGCAGGCAGAGGCCTGTATTAAAGAGGGTTTCGCTGGTTGTATTGCCATAATATGGGGAGTTTTTAAAAACTGGCTGTAAGTGCATTGGTTTCCACAGGGGTCTGGATTCAATGTTTTCGGCCATTAATGATTCTCTTAGCGCATTAGGATTGTTATTTTTATCGGGTTTATTAAAGGTAATACAACTAAGCCAATGGTTGCTAAAAAGGTTGTTGTTGTATTCTTTAAAGACCTTAATTTCACTAAAGTTAGAAAAAAGATCTTTATAAAACAAGTTCATTTCTCTTCGAAGCGCCACATGAGCGTCTAGCACCTCCATCTGGCCTCTACCAATTCCGGCGCAGATATTACTCATTCTATAGTTGTAACCAATGTGGCTGTGCTGATAATGGGGAGCATCATCGCGAGCTTGGGTGGCTAGAAAGAGCGCTTGGTTTTTATGGGATATATCTCTAGTAGCCAAGGCTCCCCCACCAGAGGTGGTAATTATTTTATTGCCATTGAAGGAAAGTATGGAGAAATGGCCAAAGGTGCCGCATTTTTGATCTTTATAACTACTTCCTAATGCCTCTGCACTGTCCTCAATAACTGGGATATCGTATTTTTTAGCTATTGCCGCCACCTCATCTACCTTATAAGGCATGCCGTATAAATGTACCGCAATAATTGCCTTAGGCTTTTTGCCGAGGGCAATGCGCGCGTTAATAGCTTCTTCTAAATAATGGGGAGAAAGGTTCCAAGTATCTGGCTCGCTGTCTATAAAAATAGGAGTTGCGCCTTGATAGACGATCGGATTGGCAGAAGCGGAAAAGGTCATGCTTTGGCATAACACCTCATCGCCCGGGCCAACGCCAAGCATAATTAAAGATAAATGGATAGCTGCAGTGCCAGAACTGAGGGCAGCGACATGGCTCTCTTGGCTTAAGTAAGATTCTAAAGCAAGCTCAAAAGCATTGACATTGGGGCCCAGAGGGGCTATCCAGTTAGTGTCAAAAGCATCTTGAACATAATTTTGTTCAGTCCCGCCCATATGTGGCGACGAGAGATAAATCTTTTCTTTCATAGCATAATATGCTAGCTTGGTTTAAAACTGTTTGTAACAATTTTAAATATTAAGCTAATGGTTATAGGCAAGTCCATTTATGTGATTGCGTTAAATGGACTTTCGGGGAGATGCAAATGTAGGAAAAATTAGGTTAATATTTTGGGGTTGGGGAAGGTTTTTGTGTTTTCTTTGGTGGGTTGTCTGTTGGCGGTTGGCGGTTGGCGGTTGTCGGTTGTGGGTTGTCGGTTGTCTGTTGTGGGTTGTCTGTTGTGGGTTGTCTGTTGGCGGTTGGCGGTTGTGGGTTGTGGGTTGTCTGTTGTGGGTTGTCGGTTGGCGGTTGGCGGTTGGCGGTTGGAGGTTGATTGGTCAAATTGAGGAGGATTAAAGCGGAGATGGGTTATTTCCCCCTTAGAAGGGGGGTTGGGTGGGTGTTTTTGGTGGGTTGATTGTGGGTTTTTTTGTGTTTTTTGTGGTAGGTGTAATCATGTAGAGGTTGCCGCGGTCGTGCCTCCCTCGCAATGACCCGTCGACTTCGTGCCGGGCAGGCGAGATATGTTTAATTGAAATTTGGAGGTATTGCTTTGCTTCGCTCGCAATATTTTAGTGCGATTGTATTACTTCGTTTTAGTTTTGATAGATTGAAATTAATTGCCTGTGCCGTAGGCACAACATATGGGTAGAAAAATTAGTGTGAGTAGGCCATTGTCCTGTAGGGACAACATATGGAAAGCTGGGTTTTTTTGAAATGATTGATTTTTTAGTTTAGAGTTGAGGGGTTGATTGTGGGGTGGTTTTGTGTTTTCTTTGGTAGGTGCAATCATGTAGAGGTTGCCACGGCCTACGGCCTCGCAATGACCCGTCTACTTCGTGCCGGGCAGGCGAGATAGGTTTAATTATAATTAGGAGGGTTGGTTTGAGGTTGACGGTTTTTTTGTGTTTGGTGTGGTAGGGGTAATCATGTAGAGGTTGCCGCGGTCGTTCCTCCCTCGCAATGACCCGTCGACTTCGTGCCGGGCAGGCGAGTTAGGTTTAATGAAAATTTGGATGTATTGCTTTGCTTCGCTCGCAATATTTTAGAGCGATTGTATTATTTCGTTTTAGTTTTGATAGATTGTAATTAACTGCCAGTGCCGTAGGTACGACATATAGGTAGAAAAATTAGTGTGAGTAAGCCATTGTCCTGTAGGGACAACATATGTAAGGCCGGGTTTATTAGAAATGCTTGATTTTTTCGTTAAGATGTTGATTTGTTGAGAGTTGATGGTGGGTATGTTTTGTGTTTGGTGTGGTAGGTGTAATCATGTAGAGGTTGCCGCGGCCTACGGCCTCGCAATGACCCGACTACTTCGTGCCGGGCAGGCGAGATATGTTTAATTGAAATTTGGATGTATTGCTTTGCTTCGCTCGCAATATTTTAGAGCGATTGTATTATTTCGTTTTAGTTTTGATAGATTGTAATTAACTGCCAGTGCCGTAGGTACGGCATATGGGTAGAAAAATTAGTGTGAGTAAGCCATTGTCCTGTAGGGACAACATATGGAAAGCTGGGTTTTTTTGAAATGATTGATTTTTTAGTTTAGAGTTGAGGGGTTGATTGTGGGGTGGTTTTGTGTTTTCTTTGGTAGGTGTAATCATGTAGAGGTTGCCACGGCCTACGGCCTCGCAATGACCCGTCTACTTCGTGCCGGGCAGGCGAGATAGGTTTAATGAAGATTTAGAGAGGGTTTGGAAGGTTTGGCCACGAATTCACGAATTGATTTTTGGTTAGTATGAATGGTAAAACGTAGTGGTGTGGAAGACGCACGAATTATTTTCCTTCGCTGGCGCTCGAAAGGAATAAACACGAATTCGTGATTAAACTTTAAGTTGGAATGAAAGGTTGACCGCAGGGGTTGGGGATTTGGAAGTTATTAGAACAAGGAGGTTCGACTGCCCTTCGTCTGTGCTCAGGACGGGCTGCTTGCTGACATTTTGCTTGCTCTGACATTTGGGTTGCGTTTTGGGGTTGGGTTATTTTAGGTGGTGTTTTATGATTTCGGGGTTGATGCCGGTGTAGTCTGCGAATTCGTAGATGGTGAGGAGATGGTGCTTTTTTTTGTGAAGGTAGTTTCTTATTTCTTTATTTAAATAGAGGGCATGACGGTATGACTTTCCGGTAAGGAGTTGGATGTCCTTTGGATAAATTACTATTCTGGAAGTCGCGGACTTTTTTTTAATAAAGGGTTTGTCAATATTTTCATCATCGCGGTACATGATTCTATTAATTTATTACTCAAGGAATTTAAGTAGCACATTTGCATTTTTGGAATTTATGTAGTTGGTATAAATATTAAGAAAGTAGCTTGATAGTAGGGGTTGACTAGAGGAACACTAGCATAAATGTAGCACTCGAGTAGCATGAAAGGTATGTGAACCATACATATATACACCTTGAACCATACATTAATGCAGGCTGAACCATACATAGATAATTTTGAACAGTACATTAACTCTAATTTTAAGGATAGGTTTTAACTAAGTAGTTAACCATTTTTAGGAATTCTTTAACAAATCAGCATTGAATCATTTAATTCAATAATGGTTCTTATGAGGCTTTGGGCTAACACTATAAGTTAACTATGAATACAATATTAATCTATTAATTATTAGATTTATATTGAATTAAATGCCGCAATTGGTCAAGGGGTAAAAATTCAATTTTGGAATATTTTCGGCGTATTATTTTGTACCTACTGATATGATTATAGTAATTAGCATCGCCCAAAAAATAAAGGAATATAAAGTACATTTGTTGATGGAGTTCCGATTTTGAAATTTGTTTATCTAGCTCCAAATACAACCATAGATGAAGTTTATTCGAGGTTTTGTAAATTTTCTTTAGGGCAAAATAGATTTGATGAATATTATTTTCACCTCCTAAAAATCCGTATTTAGCACAGAGGGTAACAATGGAGTGTTTATAAGGATTGATACCCGACTGAAATTCCCAAAGTGCAAATGAAGGAGCTTCATCCATACAGGCATTAGCCAGCTTCTTTAAGACGGATTTTCCCTTTGTAAGAAATATTAATTTTGCGCAGTGAGAATGTTCATAATCACATGTTATTAGTATATCTAATTGGGAATGTATGTTATGAATTTTTCTTACCAAGGCAGAATATAGCTGATATAGATTGCTTTTATCTCCAATACTAAATGCATATTTTAAATTTTTTTGATGTAGAGAAAAAGTGTGCCAGAAATCGGTTACTTCTTTTTTCATGATTTTAAGGATTATGTTACTAATTGGGCTCTCGATTTAGGGTTGGAATTGGAGAATTAATGTTTTATTCACTAAGAAACTTCAGGAGACACCTTATGGCCCTATTTATATTTTTATGGAACACGGCAGGCTTACGTTGCCGGGAATCCTGTATAACGGCAAATCAATATTTGCAAATTATTAAATAACTGTGTAAAGAAATGGCGGTTTGACCGTTAACGATGGCGGTTGAACCGCCATTATTTAGTTGTATAAAGTTGTATTATGTAATAGTTAAATTTTATGTTTTGCGACATTATTTGATTATAGGAAAAACAGCGGAAATCTTTAGAGCAGTAATCCCTGAATTTGATGAAAGCGGGGAATTTAAGTGTTTGGGAATAACAGCCGAAAGAGATATAGATTGGGTAGAAATAGCAAACCGATCCCCTGAGTTAGTGTTAATTGATCTGGATACGCCGGATTTGGAGGTATTAAAAATAGTTGAGAAATGCAATCGATTGGTTGGGGTGATTCCGAATTATATAGGGATTACAGCTTCATATAAAAGGGGATTTAAAGCGTTTCGAGCAGGTTTTTTGGATGTGATTTTTGCTCCTTTTATCAAGGAAAACATATTGTTGATTCTAAATAAATACAAATACATTTATAAGCCCAACTATTTATTTTGCATTGACACATATAGGGATTTTATATATTTAAATCTCCATGAGGTGCTATTTGTAAAGGCTGATAACTATACTGCCGAGTTTGTAAAGAGAGATGGATCGATAATACATTATTTTAAGAATTTGAAACACACCCACGCTCTCCTACCGTTTAATTTTCAAAGAATTAATAGAAGTTATGTAATTAATTGTTTTTATGTTTCGAGAATACATACGGGAAAGAGCCGATTGTATTTAAGGCATTACGACCAATGCTTACACTATACAAACAAATATAGGGACAATATACTCGTTATTAAAAAATTACTATTAAAAGCCCCGCTAACAGTTTTTACCTAAACATTAGGCCTTTACATGTACTAACCCCCTATTCACATTAGTCTTTTGGCAATCCACAGGATAGTCTCTTATATATTCGGCTAGCAACAGAAAGCGCATTAACTTAGTAATCAAGGAGTTGATTCCCAACTGGTATAATGCCAGGTTCATCGTGCACAATGAACACCCTTTTTATCAAGAAAGGGGTTCTCAATTATTTAATCAAATTAAAAACGTACACAATGAAAACAACACTCAAACATCTATGCATCTGGTGTTTTATAGGATTATTAACTTCCTGTACACCTACTCCAGTTAATAATGACACCCTCGTTAAAAAAGCTAAACCCGTATTTGCAACGGGGGGTGAACACAGTACCGAGCCAGACAATGAAAAGGATTAAATTTAATGCCTCCCCAATTGATAGAGAAGCCTTTTATTTTAAAAAGGCTTTTCTTAATTTTGTTTACCCCTCTCCTAAATCATTAATAATGAACACCTACGACACAAATTACAAACGGACTTTATTTTATGTTTTCTTACTATTTTACATTGGATCCTCCTCAATTAGCGCACAAAACACAGGTATTTTATCTGAATATAAAAAACAATTAAATCTCGCCCAGGCAGACAGTATATCATTCAGAGTAAAAAAAGAACATTTAAGTTTAGCATATAAATCTATAGAGCGAACAAGAAATGACAGTTTAAAGTATAATAGAATTAGTGCTATTGTTGAAATAGCCTTAAAATTAAAAGACTCTGTTTTCTTTCACACCATTGCCTCCGAAGGGTTTAAATTAGCACAACGATTAAAGAAGTCTTCACTTTTAGGAGATTCCCATTGGAATTATGCCGTTTATTATTTAAGCGAAAAGGAATTTGAAAGGAGTTATGAGCACTATCACCGGGCATATAACTATTTTACCACTGCCGAAAATGATTATTATGCGGGTAAGATGCTGTACAATATGGCATATATATCTAGTAAAACCTATGATTATACCGGGGCGGAAATTTTACTTTTTCGGAGCATTAAATTATTTGAAAAAACGGGTAGCACTTTACAACGTTATAGATGTTACAATTTATTAGGAACGATTGCGGATGATATGGAAGAGTTTGACAAGGGGCTTGCCTATTACACTAATGCGGGTAGGTTGATAGGTTTACTCGACAAGCCCAATTATTACAAACTTCAAAACTGGAACAATCTGGGGGTACGTTTAATTAAGATGAATAGATTTGAGGAGGCCATTCTATTGTTTAACAAAGCTCTTAATTATACTGATACCTTAAAAACCACCCCTTTATTATTAGCCAAGTTGCTGGATAACAGAGCATATTGCCTTATCTCGCTTGGACAGCGCGAAGATGTAGTTAATTCAATGCTTAAGGCGATAGCAATACGAGATAGCTTAGATGATACTTCGGGAAGGGTAATTAGCAGACTTCGATTTGCCAATTATTACGGAAAGATTGGAGACAGTGTAACGGCTACAGCCTACGCAAAGGATGCTTTACAACTTGCAAGGGAAAATAAATTAAAACGAGATGTGTTGCACGCGTTCGAATTTTTAGCCGTATTCGACAGTAAAAATGCGACTGCTTATCTACAGAAACATATAGCTTTAAACAAGAAAGTAAACGCAGAGGATCGGAATTTAAGAAACAAGTTTACCGCTATTCAGTACGAGACCGAAACTTATATTCGCAAGAATGAACTTTTGCAAAAACAGGAATTGCAAATTGTATTTATATCGCTCGTTTTAATTATCATACTGTTTTTAATTTACTTAAATACCAGACAACGTGCGAAAAACAAGCAACTCTTACTTGAACGACAGGAGCAGCAATACAACGAGGACATGTATTTAATGGCACTTGCACAAAACACCAATTTAGAAAAAGGAAGATTGGCAGAGCGAAAACGCATTAGTGAAGAATTGCACGATGGTATTCTTTCAAGACTTTTTGCACTTAGGTTTAGATGGCAATCTATTATACTTACTGGAGAAGTTACAATGCTGAAACAGCATAAGCGATTTTTAAACTCATTAGAAGAATTAGAAACTGACATTCGACATCTTTCCCATGAATTCCGGAATATGCTTTTTTTAGGGGATGAAAACTTTTTGGAGAATATTAAAACGCTGGTTAAAGAAAAAAGCGAAATAGGAAACTTTGCATTTAGCTTTGATTACAAACAGGCAGAAGACTGGGAGAATTTAGCTTTCATTACAAAAATTAACTTACATCGATTTTTTGAGGAAGTGCTTCAAAACGTGATAAAGCACGCTCATGCTACAAAGGTAAATATTAAACTGTACAGAGATATGGAATTACTTAATATTAAAATAGTTGATAACGGAAAAGGATTTAGCCCTAAGCAGATAAAAAAGGGTATAGGAATTAAAAATTTAGAAAACAGGAGTAGTAAATTGAAAGGAAATCTTGCAATTCAATCAACTCTAAATGTTGGAACCATTATTCGTTTAAGCATACCAATTAACAGTTAATTTTATGAAGACAAAAAGTATAAATGTATTGATGGTTGATGACCACAAGATGATCTTGAAAAGTTATGCAGAAGAGTTAAAGGAAATTGAAAACCGCACTGAAAACTATCGGTTCCAGATAGAGCAGGCCTATTCTTTATTGCAGGCGATAGAAGTCTTAAAATGCACTTTTGAGAAAAGAGAACTCCATTTGGTTCTATTGGATATCGGTTTACCCAATAGCGATGTTCCTGGGTATAAATCTGGTTTAGAGTTAGGGCTATCGATACGCAAGAATTACCCTAGCATCAAAATAATAGTTATTACTAGTTTTAATACCTACCCCTTAATTCAGAGATTATTTGATATTATAAAGCCGGAAGGAATACTCTTAAAAGGAGAGCTGGATCCCAATGGTTTACAGGCCGCAGTTCAGGATGTTCTAGAAGGAGTGCCTTACTATACTAAGACCGTACGTAAATTTTTAACACAAGTTCCTGCAAAACCAAATGTACTAGATCATTATGATATGCTTATACTCTATCATCTATCTGAGGGGGTACTGACAAAAGAGTTAGCACAATACCTACCGCTATCTCTAAGGTCAATTGAACGACGAAAAAATAAACTCAAGGATATTTTAAATCTCGATTATAAAAGCAGTGATGTTCGGCTCCTTAACAGAGCAAAGGAAGAAGGATTTTTGTGAATTTGAAAAATTTATGTGGTATTGATTTAAGACTAAAGACCGCTTCGCTGAAAGACTTAAGACCGCTTTGCTGAAAGACTTAAGACCGCTTTGCTGAAAGACTAAAGACCGCTTTGCTGAAAGATTAAAGACTGCTTCCCTGTGCGACATAGGATGTATCATGATTGATGTAAATTAAAATGACACTTCTGATAAATAATAGAAACTGTGACGACCAAGACATTGAAATATCTTTTTATTGAACACATTTTATTTTTAAAAGATGGGTTCCACAATGGTTTAAGGCATTTAAAAGAGAACAACCCGATATTAAATTTAATAGGTTATGAAATAAGTGATATTGAAACCAATAGACCAACTCTAAGCGAATTAATTACAAGTAATGACTTTTATTTTGTTTGGGTTAATTTAGAATTTCCGATGCATGGTAATGAGAGATACTCTACTGCCACTGCCCTACTATCAGCCTTAAAAAAGAAAAATCCAAAGACACGAATTGTGGTAATTACGCAAAATAATACTGTTTACTCACTGCGTAAAGTATTAAAAAAGATAAATCCACAAGGTATACTGGAGGTTACGGATTGTGATCAAGAATCGATAATGAGGGCATTAAATGCAGTTATTAAAAATGAAGTGTACTACAGTAGAAATATCATGTTGTTGATACGAAAGTTTATAGGAACGTTTGAAACTATGGACGATGCCGATTATGCCATATTGTACGAGCTACATCTTGGTACCGCTGTAACTTCACTGCCAAAAAAAGTGCATCTCTCCCACTCCACCATCTTAAAGAAAAGGAGTAGGCTCAAGGAACTATTTAATCTATCAGGAAAAACTGATACTGATTTGATAAAAGAAGTAAAAACACAGCAATTTATATAAAACTTGCATTAACACTTCTACAGTTACTTAGCTTTCTGTAAAAATAGCTTAGGTTTTAAAGCCTAATTATTAAAGGATAATCTATAAATTTTTAGCACTAATCATTTAATTATCAGTTGGTTTTGCAGAGTCTATTTCATTTTAGCTTCCTAATTTTATCTATGTAAAAACACAAACTTAAAATTATGTTTTTGATAGATAAAGAATCAGTGCTTACAAGCACTGTAATCAAGGTAATTAGCTATCTGTTTATATTGCTCTTTTTATACGCTGCTGTTAGTAAGTTATTGGACTTTGAAGTTTTTACCGTACAACTAGCGCAGTCTCCCCTACTCAGTGCATATGCTGAACTTATAGCATGGCTGGTCCCGGGGATAGAAATAATTATTGCCGTGTTATTGGTGGTTCCTAAATTTAGAATAATAGCCCTCTATGCCGCCTTTACCCTAATGGTAATGTTTACGGCCTATATATTTATCATACTTAATTTCTCTGATTTTATACCTTGCTCTTGCGGTGGGGTTTTAGAAAAATTGAGTTGGACGCAGCATCTAATTTTTAATGTAATTTTCATATTCCTGGCAGGGGTGGCGGTCTTGGTCATGGGCTTGTATAGATTAAAAAAGACCTTGTTTTTGCTTGCCACCCTTGCCATTATTGGAATTGGGATAGTGACTTTGCTGTTTGCTTTTTCTGAGAAGAAGATGCATCGGAATAATGCCTTTATAAGACGCTATCCACATCATCCAATAGTGCCCAAAGACACTCTTGACCTTACTTATAACTCCTATTATTTTGCCGGAGGAAATGACAAACAGCTCTATCTTGGAAATTTCACGGCACCTAAGCAAGTGCTGCAAGTTTCAAACAACCTTATGGATACTATTTATTATCACATCCAATTACCGAAAAGCAATATAGACTATAAATATCCACGTCTGCGAATTATAGACAGTACCTTTTTTCTGTTTGATGGCACAGTGCCTATAATTCATGCTGGCAGCATAAAAGATTGGGTGGTTCAAAAAACCTTTTACCCAAAAGCCTTTTTTACCATTGCCGAACCAGTAAGTGCCGAGGAATTAGTTATTCGCACTATTAGTAGTAATACCGGTAACAACATTTTAGGGACTATTGAGATGGGTTCTATTTCTAAGGTTCAACTATACACAGACGTGCTAAAAGGCAATATAGATGGCTATTTTGATAGGGACGGACAGCTCTTGGTTAATAGTCAACTTCATAAAGTGATTTATGTGTACTACTATAAAAATCAATTTTTAGTAGCATCTCCTAATCTAACAGAAATTCAAAACCAAAATACAATTGACACCATTCAAGTACCACAAATTGACGTTAAGAAACTAACCTCTTCCCAACAAAGACAATTAGGAGGAAAATCTGTTCGTATAAACGGTTTAACGGCCAGTTATGGAAACTACCTGTTTGTTAATTCAGATCGTTTAGGTAAATACGAACCAGAGGAAATTATAGAAAACGCTGCAATCATGGATGTCTATAATATTCATGATCAAACCTATGAATTCAGTTTTTATCTGTATTACAATAAAAAGGAGAAGTTGCTTTCCTTCACGGTTTATGGTAGAAATATATATGCCTTAATAGGCTCCCATTTATATCAATTTGCCATAAAAGATAAATATCTAAACTTCATTAGAGATGAAAATACTTTGCGCGAAGCCAGGGATGAGACCGAAAACCTGTAGAAAAGAGTAGGCATAATTATTAATTAAATTTTTATATCATGAAAACAATGAGAAAAAAATGGCTCTTGCCCATAGCGGTATTCGCCATTGCAATTGCAAGTGCTTTTGCCAGTAATTCGGGGGCAAATAATGTCTTGGCCACGCCAGGATATATTGATGCACCCGCACCTTGTAGAATCGCGGTAGATTGTTCGCCATTTGGTGGGCCTGTGTGCAGAAATGCCTCATTACAACAAGCATTTGGCTGGAATAGCATGCATACTGCCTGTAATGTTGAGCTATATAAACCATAAATATCTCAGGGTTATTGAAAGAAAAGGCTGGAGTTTCCAGCCTTTTCTCTCCTATTTAAATTCCTTCATCCAAGGCTTCGCTGGTTCCCTTTTCAAATAATGATCAAACCATTGCCAACGTTTATGGGTCATGTCTATTTGATTTTCTTCTTTATAAAAATCATGTCCTTCGTTGGGGTAGAATAACATAATATGCTCCTTATTTAATATCCTAAGGGCATTGTACATTTCTATGGATTGTTCCCAATTTATGTTTGTATCCTTCTCTCCAGTTATGGTTAATAAGGGTGTACTTATAAATGGGGCATAATTTATTGGGGAATTCTTTTGATATAAAAGGGGAATTTTAAAGTAAGTTTCATTAAAACGTAACTGTGAATTTAAAAACCTAGCAGTCTGCGGTAAATCCCATAACCAAGCAATGGAAAAGTAAAAACTTTTTAAGTCGTGTATAGCCGACGCGCTTATTGCCGTTGCAAATATATCTGTATTCCCAATTATAAAGGAAGTTTGATAGCCTCCAAATGAGTGTCCAAAAAGTCCTATTCTTGACTTATCAACCGGTGCAGTTTTTAAAACCGCTGCAACTCCCGCCTCCACGCATTCAAGTGCAGATTTGCCTACCTCATTGATTTTATAAACTATATCTGGACAAAAAACAAAATATCCTCTTAAGGTAAGATTGGTAATGTTGATGTCAGCACCTGTGAACATGGTAGGATTTTCATACTTATTCAAGGTACCACTCATTCTTTCATAAATAAAAACGACCATGGGATATCGTTTTTGAGGGTCGAAATCCGCAGGATAAAATAGTGCTCCTTTAAGATTTCCTTTTTCAGAAATAGAATATTTCACAAGCTCTGATTTGCCCCATTTATAATTTTCCTGCTGAGGATTACTTGAATGAAGATCCATTGAGACTTGCTTTCGAATATCCGTTAATATTAATTTAGGGGGCAAATCGAATTTTTCTATAGTGTACAAAAAGGCATCTGTATTTTTCGATTTTTGAATCCAATCTACTTTAGCATCCACTTCAACTATAGGCTTCAAATTACTACCTCTAGACATAAAATAATATCCTGTTTTTCCATTCCAATCTTCAGCTAACAGGGTAATACCTTTCTCAAGATTAATAATTCCCATTAAATACCCATCCCCAGTTGACACGTATTCTCCAGTATTTATGGCTCGGTAGGTTTTATTATTCTCTCTCCCTTGAGTGAGCCTTTTTGCCTTTGCTCCATCTAAAGTTATCTCCCATAAATCGTATTTATCATAAAGTAATACCGTGCTGTCCTTAGCTGTCCATCCTGCAAGACCGTAGGATGGCACTACTCCAGCCCAATCGTACGCCTCATCCTTGAAAGTTGCTGCAATATTTTTTGTGATATTGGTGTGTGTGTTCTTTTCAGCATCATAAACCCACCAATCCTTTTCATCGAAATAGGCTAGATACTTTCCAGATGGTGAAACTTTAATGGGCATATAGGGTTTACGCCACATCACAAAACGTTTACTGCCATTTTTCAAATTGTAAACATTAATCGGTGTATCGGCACGGCCATCATCATAGGCAAGCATGTCATCCAATAAACTGTGGGTGAACAAATAGTCGGCACTATCAATGAATAAACCCCTTGAACTTTCATTATCTCCCATAGAATAGATGGCGTCGCTTTCTCCATTCCAACATACCATAAAAGGAGGGTCTTTAAAAAAGTCTTCATTACCGTTATAAACTGGATATATAAGCTTATCCTTAGCATTCCAAACCTGCACTGTAGAACCATGGTTATCCCTTTGGCTTGTATATGGTCTTTTTTTTAGATGGAAGAATAGCCTTTCCCCATCGTCCGAGAAGCGTAGAAAAGTAGATGGATTATCTAAAACGACTAACCCTCGATCTATATCCATTCTAGTATTTGCATCAAATATTCTGGGGGCTAAATTCTGTTTAACGTCTTTAAACCAAAAAACCTTATTACTATTGCCATCGTCAGAATTTTCTAAAAAAGCCAAATCATTTTTTGGTCCCCACACCATACGTCTAAATGGTCCTTTATTGCCACTTAGCAAGGTTTTCGGGTTATTGCTCTTTTTAATTTCAATAACTTTTAAGCTCCATTTTTCAGCTTCCTTTATAGTATAGGCCAAGAAATCTCCTCTTTCGTTAAGAGCGAAATCCTCAACATTATTTATTTTAAATCTAGTTTCTGCACCCAATTTCAATAGCTGCAGTTTCCTTTCACTTTTTTCTCCATCTATAACTTTCACTGATAAGGAAATCAAATATTCGTTATCAGGTGTAAGGCTATAATCTACAACATCGGGAATGTTATGGGTTGTGCCTTGTTCCAGATCAAAAGCTTTTAGGCTGCTCCCTTTTTTATAGACAAACCATTTATTGCCAAAAAAATGTTCCTCGGTTCCATTTGGGAGGTAGATTTTTGTTTTGTTTTCTGTATTCTGAAGTACTAATGTATCCTCGGCTTTTTCATAAGATAGAAGAAAGGAGGCCCATTTCCCGTTATCGGAAATTTTTGGGTTAAACAAATGGTGCCATTGTCCAAAATCCTCTGGCGTAAGATCTTTCTTTTCTGTGACCTGCCCCCATACGGGGCAAGCCAAACAGAAAAGAATGAAAAAAACTACTCCTTGTATGCTAATCCAAAGTAATCTAAGATTTTTCATTGTAAACTTTTTAGTAACCTGCATTTTGGGGCTGAAGGTTCGGGTTGGTAAGAAGCTCCTTCTCGGGTAGCGGAAATAAATTATCGGTACTATTCCAGCCTGGTTTTACACTTCCCAAAAACAAATCTAGGTTTCCAGTGCGCTTTAGGTCAAAAAACCGATGCCCGTGCTCGGTAAAAAGTTCTACTCTTCTTTCCTGAAGTATTGCCTGTAAAAGCTCCTCTGTACCTGCGGCGGTGGTAGCCGGAAGACCTGCACGTTCCCTTATTTTGTTTAAATCTGCATGCGCACCAGCAATGTCGCCTATTTTCGCACGGGCCTCAGCACGTATTAAATACTGTTCTGCCAATCTTAGAATAACGGAATACTCCGCATTACTTCCTTCGCCTGCCCGATGTTTGTACTTAAACGGATAATAAAAAGTAGGGCCGCCACCTGAAACGCCAGCGGTCCATATATCCCTACGCAGGTCATTCGCTTCAAAAGAATCCATCAATCCTTGCGTAAGTGCCCTTGCAGGTGGTGGTGCCGTTTCGAAGATAAAGGTCTCTGCCTCTAAGGTGTTCATTCCCTCAAATTGCGGCATCAGCTGAAAAAGTATGGAAGTACTCTCCTTTATAAATACATTTTCAAGATTGGGTTCCCAAGTCGATTCACTAACAACCGAAGTAGCCATATCTGCGGCCTGTTGCCATTGCCCTGTGTAAAGGTATACACGTGCCAAAAGAGCACGGGCAGTACGTGCATTTGCCCGCACATGTTCCCCGCTAGCATCTGTTTCGGGTAAATTATCTTTGGCATAAAGTAGGTCGGCAATGATATTTCCATATACCGTTTCGCTATCATCCCTTTTTACCGACTGGTTTACAAGATAGTTGGTGGTGGTTATATAAGGCACATCGCCATAGAGGTTAAAGAGATAAAAATGGATCAACGCCCTGAGGAACTTTGCCTCCCCAGAAAATTGAACAGCTTCTTCAGTAGTAAAATAGGCAGAACCCTCCACTCCCTCAATAATGGCGTTGGCGGCATATATTTGATTATAGCATCCGTTCCAAATTTCTGCTACGGTGGCGTCTGATGCCAAAAGAGTATTCCTAAAAAAGGCATCGTCAGGCAAACTGCTATCGCCATAAAAGTCAATCTCATCTGCATAAGTACCCATAAGGTTACTCATTCCTTGGGTGGCACCTGTAAGTAGAAGGTTTGATCGCAATTGGCCATAGATACCTACAATAGCTGCCTCAACCGTTTGCTTATCGGTAAACACATTCTCTCCTGTAAGTAAATAGTTGGGCGTTTCCACTTCCACAAATTCTTGGCAGGCAAATAGGAACAATAGCATGGCAACCCCCATAAATCGATACAGGGTGAGCTTCTTTATATTTAGTTCGGTTTTCATAATTATTAGTATTTTGTGTTGTTAAAATTTTATTTCAGTTCCAAGGCTCAGCATCCGCAAGGGGGGCAACTGCTCCGCACTTCGGCTTTCGGGGTCCGCTCCTTTAAAATCGGTTATTGTTAATAGGTTTTGCCCCAGCACATAAACCCTACACCCAAGTCCCAATTTATTTTCTGGTATTTGATAGGAAAGCGATAGGTTTTTAAGGCGTATATATGAGGCATCTCCTATTACGGCACTACTGTTTTGGTAATGCCAAAAGGCAATGGCCGCCTCGTCGTTATAACCTGCTGTGAGCAACTGGGTATTGGAAATATCTCCGGGGTTTTGCCAATGGTCCAAAATATCCACAGACTGATTAGTACGTGTCCCCGGCATCCCAGAGGTGTATTCAGAAGTCCACCCCGTTTGTTTTACAAACTGCAACAGAAAATCTAGCGATATTCCCTTATAAGTAATGGTATTGGAAAGCCCTCCAAAATAATCTACCCCTCTGTAAACAGCTTTTTTGAGATCGTTGGGTGTTGTAATTTGACCATCTCCATCATAATCTCGAAAGGTGTATAGACCCGTATCCGCGTCAACTCCTAAATAGTTATACAGTAAGGCCACATCTAAAGGTTCTCCTACCACATACTGGTTAGCATAGGTAGATTCGGCAAGGCCGGGAAAGGATATGAGCTTATTTCGCGGCACAGTGAGGTTTATTCCTGTGCTCCACTGCAAGTGCTTATTTTCAATATTTATGGTGTTGAGCTCCACCTCAAAGCCTGTGTTTTCTACAGTGGCGTCTAGATTGGCATTCAGCGAGGCGAAACCAGTAGTACCAGGCAAGGGTATTCCCACCAATTGGTTAGAAGATCGATTTCGATAATAAGCTGCTGAAAAGAAAATTCGATTCTTTAAAAACCCTAACTCCAAAGCCATTTCCAACTTCCTGTTGCTCTCCCATCCAAAAGTGGGGTTAAAGAGTTGGGAAGGTTGTAGCCCTGGGATTCCTTGGTAGCTTAGCCCACTGCCCACATAAGTATCGAGATATTGATAATTCCCTATTTGGTCATTACCACTACTGCCGTAACTGCCACGCAGTTTACCAAAACTTAAAAAATTAAGGGATTCCCTAATAAAATTTTCTTCGCTAAAAAGCCATGCAGCCCCCACCGCCCCGAAGTTTGCAAACTGTTTTCCTGGTCCAAAACGGCTGGAGCCGTCCCTTCTACCCGTAAGGTTTAGAATATACTTTTTGTTCCAATTAAGATTAAAGCGACCAAAAATGGCATTATACCTATACTCCTCTTCGGCATTAGAATTTATGGCTAAATAGGATGCTGCCGAAGGATCGTAGATAAGGTTGTTGGTAGTAAAGCCCTCTGCATAGGTAATGGTTCTTTTGGATGTTTCTGTTTGGAAAGAAGTTCCGAAAAGCAACTGTAGCGCAAGCTTTCCAAATTCATTTTTGTATTCTAACTGAGGCTCCACTATCCACGAACTGCGTTTGGCATTATTAAAGGTTACTGAGGAAAAACTACTGTCTAAACCATAGGCAGGGTCGTATACGGTATTTGGGGATGTCCTGCTTTCATCAAGGTGCATTTCGTTATACCCAAAATTTGCTTTTATAGACAAACTGCTAAGAACTTTATATGCTAAAAATCCACTCCCTGTAAGATTAGATGTACCTGACAGATATGCTGCGTTTAGTAACGCCAAAGGATTACTGAAAGTGCCATTTTCCCAGTTTAACGCTCCATTTTCGTCATACAATGCAGGTGCATTTGGAGCTAAGGTTTTACTTTGAAAAACAAAAGAAGTAGTAGGAAGCGTGTTTTTATCGGAAACATAGTTACCAGTAAACTGAAGCGTAAACTTGTCATCTTTACTTTGATGGTTGACATTTCCCAAAACAGAATTCTTCTTATAGTCAAAGTCTCCAGGAAAAACCGTAGTTTCTTTTTGGTGACTACCACGAAGCAAAAAGCGGGTTTCGGCATTCCCACCACTCACGCTAGCCTGTGTACGTTTGAAATAGGCCGTGCCGCCATATAGCACTTTTTGCCAATCGGTATATCGGTTTTGGTCCCAAGTACCATTAATATCATATTCAAATGGGGGATAATCTTCAATGCCATCATTGGCAAAGGCCTCCCTCCGCAATGCCAGATACTCTTGAGTATTCAGCAATTGCTGCCTACGGGCAATTTTTCCCATACCACTTTCACTACTTACGGTAAATTCCGCTTTCCCTATTTTACCTCGTTTTGTTGTAATAAGCACTACCCCATTGGCACCTCGTGATCCATAAATGGCGGTGGCATCAGCATCTTTTAGTATTTCAATACTTGCAATATCGGTTGGGCTAATGCCATTTAACGGGCTCTGAGCACTACCCAATACATTTGAAATGGAACTATTACCAAGAGATTGCGATGGATATGGCACCCCATCTACTATATAAAGCGGCTCACTACCATCTGCCCTTATACTATTGCGGCCCCGAATTCGGATATTAAAATCTCCTCCTGGTACCCCGCTATTTTGAACGACCTCAACCCCCGTCAGTCTTCCTTGTAAAGTAGCCAAGGGATTGGCGACAGGTTGTTTTTCAATCTCCGCTGCAGAAACTCTAGCAATGCTCCCTGTTTTCTCCTTATCAGAAACTTTATAATAGCCAGCGTTTATCACCACTTGGTCAAGGGCGGTGGCATCTGGCGCCATTACAATTGAGATATTCGACCTATCCCCTACTCGTACTTCTTGTGTTTTATAGCCTAAATAGGTGAAGACTAAGGTATCGGAAGGATGGGCTATTATGCTGTAGTGTCCATCCAAATCGCTCTGCGTGCCTTTGTAAGTGTTTTTTATAATAATGTTCACGCCAGCCATGCCAATACCCAAGGAGTCTGTTACTACTCCTTTAATATTGTTTTGTTGAAATGCTTTGCTAATTCGGCGGGTAATGGTAATGTAATTATCTTTTGTTGTGATAATATTAAAATCTTTCGGGGGAAGGCATTGCTTTAAGAGCTCATTTACCTTTACGGTGCCTTTTTTGAGTTCTATTTTGGGCAAATTCTTAAAAATATTTGATTGGTAGATGAAGGTACATTCTGTCTGTTTGCCAATTATTTCAAAGACTTCAAAGATGGTAACTGTCCTATCCTGATCAATCGTAATTTTGGGGTTTTGAGAAGTCAGGGGATTTGGTGAGAAGCCAAAGATGATTGCACAACTTAAAAGCAGTAGAGTTCTCGCGATAATTTTCGGGAGATAGCTTGCTTGAAGTGCAAGCACTTTTATTAATTTAATTTCCATAAATTTGTGAATTGATTGGTTAATATTCCAATTATTATGGGAGTTGAGTTTTTTACTTTCCAGGTAGTGGCTCTTCTCCTTTTTTTTTATCTAATGGTCATGGTGTTGTTTTTTATCTCATAGGCGTTTATACTGTTAGTGTTTTTGATTCCGTCCAATATTGCTTCAATTGTTTGCTTTTTACTTAATAAACCGCTGAATTTTACCTTTTCCAACTCGGGGGAGTCGAAGGAAATTTGTACAACATACCATCTGGCCAAGACTTGCATAATCTCTTTAAGTGGCTTATCTTTAAAATAAAAATAGCCCCTAATCCATGCGGTGTCGTAATTTACATCGACCTGGGATTTTGACAACTGGCCTGAGTTTAAGTCCAAGATGGATTGCTCACTAGGATTGAGATAAGCTTGTTTGCCATTTGCAATAATCCGTACCTTTCCTTCTACCAAGGTGGTGTATATTTTTGTCTCTTCTTCATAAGCCTTAAGGTTAAATTCAGTACCAATTACTTCCACCTCCTGTTCTTGTGAAATAATTTTAAAGGCATCTCCTTGATGCATGGTGCTCGGGGAAACATCCAAATAAACTTCACCATATAATAGTTCCACGGTACGGGTTTTTCCGGGCTGGAAAGCCACGGGGTATTTTATCTTTGTATCGGCATTCAACCATATTTCGGTGCCATCGGCGAGGGTTAGACGATATTGGCCTCCTCTTGGTACCGACAAATAATTAAAGACGGTATGTAATTGAGTATTGATTTGATTGTATTCCAACCTGTCGCCTTTGGTTTGGGCGATCTTGTTTTTGAAAGGAGTCTCAGAGCTTAATGCTACTTTTGTACCGTCTTCTAAAGTCAAGAGAGCCTTATTTGTTCCTGGTTCAATGGCTATTTGCACTGAAGCTTCTTGTCCAGATTTTTGAATGAGATTGTAGGTGAAAAATGAGATAGAAAACAATAACAAGGCTATGGCGGCCACTTTATATAGCTTAGGCAGTAGGGCTCTTGTGGGTTTTCTTGTGGGTTTTTGTAATCTGTTGGCCACTTTTTCCCAGTCGTTGGCAATATCTATTTCCGCTAGTTTGAGTTGTTGTTCCTGGATATTTTCCTCAGAGAGATTTTTCTCAATACGGTTTTTGGTTTCCTTACTAAGGAATTCAGCCTCATTAAGGGCAGCAGTTTTTTCTCCTTTGGAAAGGCTTTTGGCCAATTTGTTTGCCAAGGCAAATAGACGGTCGTGGATTGTCATTGTAGTTTCTTTGTACCTCTATAACAACGAAAATTGGAAAGTGTCTAAAAATAAATTGGAAAAATTGAATTTGATTTAGTCGTGTCCGACTAAGATTTAAGACCGCTTCGCTGAAAGGTGTAAGACTTATTCTTTAATAGCTTGATAATTAGGCTAGATTGATTCAGCATGCTTTCTAGTTTCTATTTCTCAGAATTGAATCTAATAGCAAGGTCTCTCATGATAAAAATGCTTTAAAAACCCGCTATCCTTGGCTAAACAGAGTTTTGTAATATTTTAATTGGACCACCAATATTTTAATTACTTTATGTTTGACCTAATTTATCAATTTACTTTCTTCGTTTACCCCGTTCCTAAAGGGAGCGAAGAAAATATCCGTCAAGATCGTTACAAATTGTTGATTAGTTAAATATGCCAGCTTAGGCATTACATTCAGTATTCATAAAAATGAAAGAAAATATTTTAGAGGGGTCAATAGGCCTTTAAGTTTTTGATAGGCTAGGCTTTTTTGGGTTCTTACGGTACTTGGGGTGATGTTGAGTTCTTCGGCGATTTCGTTAGTGGTATAGTTATTTAGTGAAAGGGAAATTACTTTGGCTGCTTTTTTTGGAAGGGTGTCTATTGCCTTATATAATTGAACATAGGTTTCTGCCGAAACCAGTTCGGCGAAAAAATAATCTTCCGACTGTTGGAGTTCGTTATCTGAGGTAGCAGCATTGGTGATTGCTTTATGGTGTTTGCTTTTTAAGTAGTTGAGGCAATGGTTTTTGACGGTGGTATAAAAGTAGGCTTTGGTAGTGTTGTGGTTGGTAAATACCGGTTGCTTCTCCCATATTTTTATAAAAACCTCTTGAACGATGTCTTTGGAAGCATCCATATCATTAAGGTATTTATTGGCAAATAGGCACAAGGGCGGATAGAGAGTCTCAAAAAGTGACTCGTACCCCTCCAAATCCTTTGGATGTGATAAATACCTAGGCATAGCATTGCGGTTTAAAGGGAATGTTTCCCCAGCACTATCGGCACCGTTCTTACCTTATAAACAAGGCTCTTGAATTAAGTTACACCACAATTCTCTCTGGTATTAAAATCCGTAGAAAAAAGTAGGCGCGGAACTCAACTTATCGAACTGGGGTACTGGCATACCTTACCACGATAAGAGAGCCCACGCCCGGGACGTGAGCCTTCTACTTATCCTCTCGTGGTTTTAAAAACGCCAGTTTTCAGTTCGAGATTCAAAGCGAATGCTTCTAGTTTTTTGCTCTTAGAAGAATCGCAAATATATAATATCAACAAAAATAATAAAAATATTTAAATATGGACTATAGTCCGTTGAAAATATCTATGATTTTGAAGCTATTTGTATTCTATGGCTACAAATTTAACAGGTATCGAACTTTTTGTTATTCAAAGAGTAAAAGAAGTTCGAATTGCTAAAGGATTAAGTCAAGAAAAATTATCTCTTGCACTGAATAAAGGGGTAGGTTTTATTGGTGATAGAGAAGCTCCTTCCAAAAAAGCCAAATACAATATTAATCACTTGAACGAAATAGCTAAAGTTTTAGATTGTTCGCCTAAGGATTTTTGGCCTGAGTGTCCTTTAACTTGATTTCATTTTTTAAAGCAGTAACGAATAGGGATTAATTAAAAAGCAAATAATGGCTGAATGGATTTTTAATAACAATAGGAATGCGACTCTCATATTTGACAATTATTGCATTCGGAACAATAACGGTCTTGTTAATTGGTTGGATTTGGTTATTTCGGTTCAAACTGTGCCACATTTTATTTCCACCCAGAATTGTCCCCACCCACCCGCCTGCCGGACGGGCAGGAAACTGCCAGAAAGGGCTGTTTTGACCTCCCCAGAGGGAAGGTAGGCTTGAGTTTTAAGATAATTTGTTTCTGGAGATACTGTTTTACCTTTTGGCATTATTTGAATAAACTGAATTATGCAAACATATCGCATTAAAGTAACTCAATTTTAACATGTAAGCTTCCTTTAAAAACAAAAGATTTACTTCCACCTTCAACAAAGAAATTTTACAACCTTTTAAATGATAATTTCAGAACACCTTTATCGAGACGACTTAATGATGCTGAATTTGAAGAGCGTAAAAAAGAATTTTTAGAAACAGCTGATGCAAGAATGATAATACTTGCTTTGATAAAGAAAAGTGAAAAGGAGGAAATTGTTATCATTACGGAAGAATCTGAAAATGGAAATGACCACAAAGCATTTAAAAAAATACCTTCTATCTGTAAGATGCTTGACATTAAAGTAATGACACTACCTGATTTATTAAAAATCTATCAAGGTATTGACATTGAATTCAAATAAAAGCCAGCGTACAGCAACGGCAACCGTTGCACAACCCCATAATTTATAAAAACCCAACTCATATAAGCCGCTTTAAGCGGCTTTATTTTTTGTTCAGATTTGAAAATGGGTAAGATTTGGGATCCTTAGAAGGAATGCTTAACCCCCGCCACCGCGCTCCCGAGACTTGGGGAGCATCGCGTGTGCCACAACATTATATTTCATTCCCACTAGCGCCTTTACCAAGCAAAATTGAATCAGAAAGCGTATCAATTTATTGTTGCATTTATATTGCTTTTCATTGGCTTTTGAAACCGACAAAATATTTATATTTGGTATTCTCCCTGGTTAAAATACACACTATTACGGTTTTCCGTATAAGCGGAAACGGATTTTGACTTATATTTGAAAAAGACAAACAAAACTACAACGAGCTACAAGTGCGATATATACGTCACTTTTATGTTGTATATACGCATGTTGTGCAACATTAGGAAAAACAAGAAACTTTTCGGATATTTATAACTTAAACTTAAGTAAAATGGCAACTGTAGATAATATACGAAACGGACTGATAGACAAGATATTATCCATTAGGAATAAAGATTTTTTAGTCGCTTTAGACAAATTAATCACTTCAAGTTCTTCGGAATCTGATATTATTGAATTGACGAAAGAACAAAAAATTATGCTCGAAATGAGTGAACAGGATATTAAAGAAGGAAAACTGATTTCTCAAGAAGCTATGGATAAAAGAAATCTAGAATGGCTAAACGCAATGTAATTTGGACTAGAACAGCCGACCTTCAATTTGTAGGAATTTTAGAATATTGGGTAAATAGAAATAAATCGAACACATATTCAAAAAAACTCTTGAAATTAGTTTCGGAAAGAACAAAACAAATAGCCGAACAACCATTAATTTTCAAAGTGACTGATTTTACAGATACGAGAGTAGCTTCACTTGGGAATTTCAGCATTTTCTATAAATTTAATGATAAAGAAATAATAATAACAGCAATTTGGGATAACCGACAAAATCCTAAAAAACTGTTGAAAATTTTGGAAAACAAAAAATAAGGTTGCCCCCGCACTGCCGCGCGATTGCAATAATATTGAATTTCTGCACTTATCTTGACGGTACCCTTGGCAATAATTTGATTGACTACAACTGGGAATGAAGAAAATCGGCAGTATCTTTTAACCCTCTCTTTCTAAGTATATCTAAAACTTGAAACTCATCCAAATCTGGATTTCTTCTATTTAAAACTAATTCTTTAAAAGCTTTAACTGCCTGTTCCGGATTTAAATCGATTATATCTGTCAAAAAATCATCCGCTGTTTTTACTGTTAACCCAAAAGACGATAAATATTCTTTAGGAAAATCCTTTATATTGTTTGTTACAATAACATTTGCATTTGTTTTAATTGCTGCTGCAAGTACATGTCTGTCTTTAGGGTCAGGTAATTCTAAACTACCAACTAAACCAGAATAATTTTTAACTAAAGCATCTGGGAACGCTTTATTTACTCTATCTACTCTTTTATTTGCTTCTACCTCATTAATACCTTTTCTTGACATCACCGCTTTCCATTCATTAAAAATATGTGTACTCCATTTTGGAGTAAACAAATTATAATAGGCAAACCAAAATAACAGGTCCCGGATTTCAATTGGATAAATTACATTGGTATCTAAAACACATTTAAATCTAACGCTATGAATTATATAGTCCCAATTCTTCGTCAGACTTCATAATATCAATAATATTTTGTTTCTGAATTTTCTTCATATTCTTTTTATATCTCATAACATCTTCGAACTTAATTCTTCTGTGTTTACCAACTTTAGTATATTCTATTTGCCCGTCTTCCAGCAACCTAACTATATGAGGTCTTGAACAACCTATGATTTCAGCTGCCTTTTGAGTTGTAACTTCAGTTGCAACAGGAACCAATGAAAATGGTTTACCTTGACTCATTGCTTTTAGTATTTCATTTAAAAACTTTAAGGCACTTAAAGGTATTTTAATCCTCTCTTGTGTTTCTTGAATTTCAATCTCTGGATTTTTTGAATGTAATTGATCAATAACAGAAGTCAAAGCATCATACGATTCTATAGCTAATTTTTGCTCGTCCTTTGAAGGTTTATTAATTTTAATGAAAGTTTCCTTCGTCACTGCCGTTTTTAGATAGTTCTACCCAATATTAAACGAAACAGCCATATATTTTAAATTTAAAAACTACAACGTATCATATAGAGGAATAGATGGCACGACTCCTAAGTGGGAACGGAATGCGCCTCTTACACCACCGCACCCTTCGGTTCCGCTTCGGAAAAACCTGCGGGTGCCTCAAATACCACGATTCAAATATGTAAATTATCATTCGTACTACTCAACTAAACAAACATAACCTTTTCTCATCAACCTATTTACGGTGATTGTAGCGCGCAATATGAGGCTTGGGGCTACACCTTCCTCAAATTTGTAAATTCGGCTCGATTTATGCCTGTAATTTCAGTTTAAACTGAGCTTATATGTCCCCACCCGCCTGCCGGACGGGCAGGAAACTGCCGGAAAAGGCAGTTTTGACCTCCCCAGAGGGGAGGTAGTCTGGAATTTTAAGGCAATGTATTTCTGGCGATTCTATATGGACTTTTAGTGTTATGGATATACTTGACTGAGCGAATTTAAAGTTTAAAGTTACTTCTATCTTTATAACATCTAATATGATATAGCCTACTTAACCAAAAATTATTATATTTGATATTCTCCCCAATTAAAAAAAACCCACACTTACGGTTTTCCGCAATGCGTGGGTTTTTGTTTAGATAGCATTTGCCATAATTAATTACGTTTAATACTTATGTAAACTTACATTTTTAGGACACCACGAATTATGATAAATAATCATACATTTGACGCAAAACAATCACAGGCTATTTCTATATGTTACAATTCCTTTTTATTTTAATCACCCTTTTTAGCGGTCAATTTTTGGCGGCACAGATAGTAAACATTCCGGATGCCAATTTTAAACAAGCGCTTTTAGAGAACCACCCGGTTATAGATACCAATGGAGATGGGGAGATACAGGTAAGTGAGGCTGAAGCTGCGACCAATATTTTTGTACACGACAAGAATATAACGGATCTTACGGGGATTGAGGCTTTTGTAAATATAACGAGTTTAACCTGCTCCTCAAACCCAATAAGTACAGTAGATTTATCAAATAATCCCGATTTAGAATTATTGGTTATTGGTAGAACGAACTTGAGTAGTCTTGATATTTCGCAAAACACAGCCTTGTTTACTTTATATATAGATAATACTAACATCACAGAAATTGACACTTCGAACCACCCTAATCTGGAATTTTTGAATGCAGCCTATGGGAGTTTGGAAAGTGTGGACTTATCAAACAATCCCAATCTTGTAATTTTAAAGCTAGAGGACACCAATGTTGAAACTCTGGATTTATCGTCTAATCCACTTTTGGAGGCGCTGGGAATTTACGGTACTGTGATTGACGATCTGGATTTTTCACTACTGCCGAACCTAAAGATTATAAGTCTAGGAAATAATAACATAGAAACTATAGACTTTTCAGAAAATCCCGATTTATGTTCCGTATTTATTGGCAATTGTCCTGCTTTGGAATATATCAATCTAAAAAATGGCAATAATGAGTTGTTAGTGCCCAATACAGACTGTAGCATAAATGTAACCCATGGCGGATTATCATCTACCTCGGGTTTAAATGTTATAAGCAATAACCCAAATTTATCAACTATTTGCGTAGATGATGTAGATTTTGCGGAGCAGAACTTTACATTGGTGCCACCACAAACCCAATTTACGGAAGACTGTAATCTCGCTATTAATGAATATGCTTTTACTTCACTTCAATATTATCCCAATCCAGTTGGAGATGTGTTGAATATAAACTTGGATCGAATGATTACGAAGGTTGAAATATATTCGGTTTTAGGGAAAAGAATTAAGGATTACACTATTGATACCAAGCAGGCACAGTTAAAGGTTGATGACTTAACAGAAGGCATTTATTTTGTTACTGTTTTTACTGAGGATTTTAGGAAAGTGTTCCGAATTGTAAAGAGCGGGTCTAGATAATAACTTCACCGAATTATAAAACTTCTTTTTCTTTAATATTTTCTGAAACATAGACAACTTCTGATTATTGTTTTGCTGCACGTGCTATAATATGCATTATTTGCCTTCCTATTCTATTTAATACAATTTCAACATTATTTGAACTTCTGCTGAGAGGTTTTTTATTATTTAATTTGGAGGCCTGAATTCTATCCATATACTTTTTGGGTTGGTAGAAACTGTTCTACGTCCCTACCCGCTTGCGATTCTGTTGGACAGGAAATTGCCGATAAGGAGTCACCCACTCGACTTACTGTTTGGTCGGAAACCAGCAGGGCAATATAGCCCCACCAATCCGCCTTACCGTCGGCTAGGAAACCACCAGTAAACACACCCAAAATCATCAAAATCCCTACCCGCCGATGTACTATTGGGTGGAAGACCCCACCCAAAACCGCCTGAAATGGCGGTTTCGACCTCCCCGAAGGGGAGGTAATTCGGAATTTTAAGGTGAATTTTGTGCGGGTGCAAGAATATGCAGATATATGCAAAAATATGCAATCTGTGTTTTGAAAAATTGTATTGGAGGGTTGTGGTTGTAGGTTTGGGCTATGTTTAACCCTTAAAATTTGTTATTATGGCAAAACAAAAAGGAATTGTAAAGTTAAAAGGTACGATAGGAGATTATACCTTTTACAAATCTGAGGACGGGTTTATGGCCCGTCAGAAAGGCGGTATTGAGAAGAACCGCATTTTGAATGATCCCGTATTTAAGCGAACACGCGAGAACGGGATGGAATTTGGAAGAGCCGGAAAAAGTGGACAGCTGATTCGGAAAGCAGAGCGCGTGCTGTTGAGACAGGCGAGTGACAATCGCGTTACTTCGCGATTGGTGAAAGTGTTGATGGCGATCATTAAAACCGATCCGCTGAATAAGCGCGGGAACCGAACCGTACAGGACGGAGATATGGCCTTGTTGAAAGACTTTGACTTTAATCTGAAAGGGAAGCTAAATACCGTGTTCTTTAACGGGTATAGTTTGGTATTTGACCGTGCTGCAGGTAGCTTGGATGTTGAAATTTCGGAATTTATTCCCAATGAGACCATCGATGCTCCAAGGGGTACCACCCATATTCAAATAGTGGGAGGTATTTGCGCATTGGATTTTACCAATAAAAGTTTTGAGGAAGATCATACTTTTTCGGCAATTATTCCTTGGGATACGACGCTACAAGCGCCCATTACCCTTAGCAGCACCATTAGCCCGGCGAGCACCTTACCGGTAATCCAGGTTGTTGGTGTAAACTTCTTTCAAGAAGTGAATGGGGAAATGTATCCGCTTAGAAACGGAGCATTTAATGCCTTGACGATTATTGAGGTAGATCAGCTGTAAGCTTTAAATGGAATCGTTATGGAATTTTATCTTCATAGAATTCATTATAAAGGCGGAACAAACGGTGCGTTATTTCATAAGCAACAGTTTCTGTGCTTCTGCATAGAGTTGCCTTGGCGATTGAACGCCCGGAATGTTTCCTGTATTCCTGACGGCACCTATGAGATGCGACCATTTTTCTCTCTGCGTTTTAAACATCATTTACGATTGATAGACGTACCTGGGAGAAGTGGCATACTATTGCACCCGGCAAACAATGCTCAAACTGAGCTTCGGGGCTGTATAGCACCTGTGTCGCAGTTAACAGGCATTGGCAGAGGTCTTGGATCTCGAAGAGCTTTGGATAAGGTCTTAATGCGGATTGAAGGGCATCGGGAAACGCATGAAGCGATTACGTTGACAGTGATATCGGAGTTATCCGGTAGGTAGTCGGTTGGCGGTTGTCAGTTGTCGGTTGGCGGTTGTCAGTTGTCTGTTTTCGGTTTTCGGTTGTCGGTTTTCGGTTGTGGGTTGGCGGTTGGCGGTTGTCAGTTGGCGGTTGGCGGTTGTCAGTTGTCTGTTTTCGGTTTTCGGTTGTCGGTTTTCGGTTGTGGGTTGGCGGTTGGCGGTTGTCAGTTGGCGGTTGGCGGTTGGCGGTGTTCTCCTAGGCTGAAGCTTCGGGGGACGAAGTAGTGGTAGTTGTTTTTACAATGAGGGTGGGACGTGGGTAAATGGGGGGAATGGTGGATTGGTGAATTTGTTAATTGGTTAATTGGTTAATTTGGGATTTGTTAATTGGTTAATTTGGGATTTGTTAATTGGTTAATTTGAAAATGGAAAAGCATTTCTTTACCCCAGCCCTAAAGGGTGGAAATGCTTTTTGGATAGTTAACACGATTAGTATTAAGAGTTCCACGTCATACGTCATAAGTAACCCTTCGACTGCGCTCAGGGGGACGGGTTTGGGGATTTGTGATTTGTTAATTTGGGATTCGTTAAATTGTTAATTCGGGATTTGTTAATTCGGGATCTGGTGATTGGGGATTGGGGATTCGTCAATTGGTGATTTGTGATTTGGGGTTGGGAAGGAAAGCATTTCTTGCCCCGACCCTAAAGGGTGGAAATGCTTCTTAAGTTTTGATTCTACGACTGAGCTTACTTCGACTCCATTCAGTGATCGGGGTTTGACCCTTCGACTGCGCTCAGGGCGGCAGTTCTTTGGATTTGTTAATTTGGGATTCGGGATTGGTGGATTGGGGATTGGGGATTGGTTGAAATCGAGGATTGTTGATAAGTACGGTCTGAGGAAAGAAACAGGACTGCTGCGCTGCTAGAAACAGGAACATCCCCCCTAGCCTTTCCCGAAGTAAATTCGAGACAAGCTCTTCAAAGGAGGGAAATAAAATATGTATAATTTAAAAAATTAGATTATGAATTTATTTGAACGAATAATGCGGCCCACGCCACGATTTTTTAGGAGGCTGCGGAATATTGGGATTGGGTTGTCGGCTATAGGTGGGGCCATAGTGGCGGAGGCATTTTTTTTGCCGAGCGTGCTGACTAAAATTGCTGGGTATCTTATTGTCGCTGGTACAGTGGCCTCTGTAGTGAGCCAGACGGTGATTAATGATAAAAATGATGATGACTATCCCCCACCCGATGGAATGGCAGCACCAGGACCGAATCCGTTATTGGATGTTAATCGATAAATACGAGAAATTATGGACAATTATAAGATAAGTATTTTTGGAGGAACGGTATTTGGAATATTACCTAATTTACCGATAGAGGATATAATGGTAACCGTTTGTATGGCTATTATTGGAACTATTAGTAGTTATGTGGTAACTGTGCTACTGAAATGGATTAGCAAACGGCTGGATAAGCGGTAGCGCCTATTGTTTTATTGAGAAAGGGCTTCTGGGGATTCTGGGGGCTCTTTTTTATGGTTATTTTTATTTTTTATTATTATTATTTATTGGTGGTTTCTGAATTGGTTAAGTTTTGATTCGTTAATTGGAAACCCCGAATACACGAATTGTTTTCTTTACATTGCTCGAAAAAGTGGCACAAATCAAACCGTTATAGGTTTTTCGGTCGTAGGCAAACTGGCACAGTTTGAACCGAAATCAGTGGCACAAATTGAACCGAAATAACCACAAAGAACTCTAAGAAGGCACAAAGGGCACAGAGAGGTTGTTAGTTTGTTAATTGGTGATTCGGGATTTGTTAATTGGTTAATTCGGGATTGGGGATTTGGGATTCGGGATTTGTTAATTGGTTAATTCGGGATTGGGGATTTGGGATTTGTTAATTGGTTAATTTGTTAATTCGGGATTCGGGATTTGGGATTTGGGATTTGTTAATTGGTTAATTTGTTAATTCGGGATTTGGGATTTGGGATTTGGGATTTGTTAATTGGTTAATTTGTTAATTCGGGATTCGGGATTCGGGATTGGTTAATTGGTTAATTGGTTAATTGGTTAATTAGAAAATAAAAAAGTATTTCTTTGCCCCAGCCCTAAAGGGTGGAAATGCTTATTAGGACTTTTACGGTTTGACTGCGCTCCCTACGACTTCACTCTGGGACTGGGGTTATTTTTTTAGTTATAGTAGATTGTCTTTGGTTGGTAGTTATGAGTTGTGAGCTGGTTGACGGTTGTAGTTGGTTTTTAGGTGTTTTGTTAATTGGTTAATTGGGGATTTGATGCAAATTTTTATGATTATATCGAGAGTTGAAATTCACACAGATACCATTGATTAATACTTTTAAGGTGTGTTAGCAGAACTATCAAGGTTTACAAACACTACAAGCCGTATAGCCTGCGTCTTTAGCATTTGTTTTGCTAGTCTTTATTTTGCTCTTTTTAAGATAATGGCAGGTTTCTTTGTGATACTTCGTGCCGGTTTTGGTGATATAGACTACCTCTTGGACTGGATGTATTTGAGAGATTGGCGCTGGTAACGGGGCGTTGGCAAAATTGGGGAAAATGCAGAATGCAAGGAATAAGAAAAATAAGAGTAGTTTTTTCAACATAGTAAATGCTTTTGAAGGCTAGGTGAAAATAATAAATTAATGATGGATTCAGCTAGTTTTTGTTGTACTTAACAATCCGCCCAGGATTGCCAACAACAACCGCCCCATCAGGTACATCTTTTAAAATTACCGCCCCTGCTCCTACAGTGGCCCATTTTCCAATTTTTACTTCTGGTATCACACAGGCTCCAATCCCAATATGGGTGCCTTCTCCTACGTGTACTCCCCCGGCTAAGCTAGCATTAGGCGATATATGTACAAAATCTTCAAGCGTACCTAGATCAAGTGGAGTTTGCTCAAAAAATTGATGTATCTGAAGGTTATATAGGAAATATTGAGAATTCAAAAAATCCGGCAAAAGCAAATACTAGATTGATTGCGAGAATTGCTTTAGCACTTAAACAGACCTCTTATTTTGAAATACTACCCAAACAAATCGTTAAAAACGATATTGTTAAATTAAGACTTGAATTATTTGATATAAATACTAGAAATCAAGCACATGATAGTAAGGGCAATGTTCCAGAGAGGTTAAAAATACTTTCTAAATAAATTTTAACTGATGAAGAGTTTAAAATTTTCAAAACAGAAAAATTGCCCTATTGTACAATAGTAAAAAAATAAAATCTTGATTATATAGCGTAGTATTATTAGACTAGCATGTATGTCTATGCCTTTGTTGGAAATCCTATACAGGTATTGTATTTAGTTAAACGGTCATTAAACGTGTTACAAAAACTTATTCCTTATAATTATAATTTCACTCCTGTTAAATTATTTTGTTACGATTTTCTGAAATTGAACGGGGTTTAATTAGGTTATAAAAAAAGCTATATTGCAATTAAAATACTGTAAGTTTTCTAATCATTGTTTTTAATGTCCACTCCACTTACCAGAGAATCTGTGATACACAAAAGCGGCACTAATCCTACACACGGGGTAATCAAGCCCATGCGAAAGAAATATTATAAGGTTTTAACTGAATCTGTTGGCGGCGATGCGCCGAAAGATGTAATAAGATTTTATGAGTACGGAAGAGGAAGAGTAAAGAATTCGAAGTCTTGGCCAAAATACATTGCCAAAATAGGTCATAAATGGTATCCAAATGAGAGCATAACAGAGCATTTTATGACAAGTATCGGTAAATCTTTCGGCATAGAAATTGCAAATTCAAAGTTAGTTTTTGCAGAGGGCTATGTGAGGTTTTTGAGTGAGCATTTTCATAGTGAAGAACAATCTCTTATTCATGGAGCAAACATTCTGTCTAGGTACTTGTCTGAAAAAGATACAAAATGGTTAGATGATTTAGACAATCAAAAATTGCTCAAGGGGGAAATCAATATTCAAGATGTAATTTTAGCTCTTCAAGATGTTTTTCCTAATGAAACTATATTGGATTGCTTTGTTGATATGTTATTGTTTGATTGCTTGACTGGAAATAATGATAGACATTATTATAATTGGGGAGTTGTGACGCACATTCGGAATACTCATGCCCCATACTTTTCTCCTATTTACGATACGGCACGAGGATTATACTGGAACAGGGATGAAAATTTTATACTATCTTTGCACAGGGATGCAGAATCGACACAAAATAATAGACTTAATAAATACGTTAATAAATCAGTACCCAAGATAAGTATACCAGAGAATGAAAAGTGTAATCATTTTCAACTTATAACATATCTAAGGGAGAATAACTTTATAAAAGAGCAACATATAGTCCGATGGACTAATAGTACAAGTTTAGAGAAGACACTACATATTCTTAGGAAGGATTTTATGAAACTTTTCACAAAGGAAAGAAGTGAAATTATTGAGAAAATTCTTAAATTAAGATTTCAAAAGCTTCAAGACATTATTAAGTAGAAACTATGTTAAAGCAGTTTAAAAAATATATCAAGTCACAGTCCAAGGCTAAAGATTTACCTTGTACATATGAACAAATAAATCAGAATCCGAAATTCCAATTAAAATATAATGAAAATATTATTGGATATTTGGACTATGATGGTACTGTATGGTCTTTCATTTATTCTACATGGTTTAAGGACCAAAGTGAGTTTGAGCCTCTATTTGAGTTTCCTTTAAAAGACAAAGTTTATATCTCATCAGAATTATGGCCATTTTTTGAAAGTCGGATCCCTTCACTCAAACAACCCAAACTTCAAGAATATTTGGAATCGCATCCTTCTGATCGTAATAATAAAGTTAAGCTGTTAGAACTTTTTGGAATAACTTCAGTAAATAATCCTTATAAGTTAACTTTGAACCTTTAAGGAGAATTTTTTAGTTTTTATTCATCTAATATACAACTTGCCACTAATAGGATTATTTCATCTCAATAATTAATTCGGCTTGATTTATACAAGCGATAATAATTTTATAGTGTTTGGCTTTGAAGTTTAACTAACATTTTAGCATCTATTGGGACTATTAGCAGTTTTGTGGTGAGTGTATTGCTGAAATGGGTTGGTAAACAGCTGGATAAGCGGTAGCACCCATAAATTTTATTGAGAAAGAGCTTCTGGGGATTCTGGGGGCTCTTTTTTTTGGTTATTTTTTATTTTTATTATTTATTGGTGGGCTGCTGAATTGGTTAAGTCTTGATTCGTTAATTGGAAACCACGAATACACGAATTGTTTTTCTCCGCTTTGCTTGAAAGGAATATATCCTGCTGCCATCTCTGAAAAAGGGTGTTTAGAATTGTAAGGGGAGTGTTAGATTAGCACTAATTGTTTTTCTTTGCCTTGCTCGAAAAAGTGGCACAAATCGGAGCGTAATAGGGTTTTCGGTCGTAAACAAACTGGCACGTTTTGAACCGATTTCTCTGGCACAAATCAAACCTAGATATCCTTTACGCACCAAATAAAACTAATTTCGGATAGTAAAGAGGTTAAAGGAGGTCTGCTTGCTCTGAAATATCCAACATATATTTATAGCTCAAAAAAACCGAAGAAATGTGTATTTTATACATACAGCCATAATCTGTATATCTCCAAAAAACGATCTGTTATAATAATATTCCAGATTCATTTTTACCTTATCGGGAAAGATGATTTCATCGTTGTATTTCATAGGGTCTTTTTGTTTTGCCAAGAGCGATTCTTCATTAATATACTTTAAAGCAGCCCTGCTAAACAGACCTGGCTTTAATTCTAATATTTTGCGCGACTCGCCTTGCAGAGCATCGTAATAACCTGGCACATCGGGACGCGGACCTACGAAACTCATTTGGCCGAGGAATATATTAAGTAGTTGTGGCAATTCGTCTAGCCTGGAGCGCCGCAGGAAACGACCATAGTTAGAAATAGTACCGTTGGAGGAATGTATAGAACGGATTTTAAAAAGGGTGAAAGGCCTTCCATATTGACCAATACGAATTTGTAGAAAGAGTGCCTTGCCCTTGTCGAAAGCTGCAATTAAAATTAATAATGCCAGAAACCAACACAAGTGAATGAGCAGTATCAGTGAAAATATTATGTCGAAGATTCTTTTTATTGGATTTCTTATTACCTCCTTATTTGAAATTCATTGAATTCTGATATGGAGAAATTTGCGAGATAATTATTTCATTGTTTAGAATTTTCAATCTAATTGATCTTAAAATAAACTGGAAAAGCCTAGTGTTTAGCTAATAAATGCATGGATGCGATACTTCAATTGAAGCGTAAATTAACGATTTATAACGCAGGGAATTCGCCTAGGGCTTTATTTTAATTCAGATATTAAAAAAATGATTTTAACCATAGGGTATTAAATGACTTATTTGTCAATAAATTATGAATGGATTATTAAGAAGTGAGACGATATAAGGGAAAAAAGTTGCTATCTGAATTTGTTAAACCCTTCTTCTCTACCAATTCATTATATTTCTCCTTATCTACTATCATTTTCCAAACAGAGAATTGATAGAAATTCTTAGAAAAAGCTGCCTTAAATCTAAAGAGTGAATCCGTATCCTCTCCCCCTACACCTCCTCCTAAATGTAAGTGTTTTAAGCCTAATGAAGTCCCTAATAATCTCGCCTCATCTAAAATTAGCTTCATTGGTGCTTTATGAGCAAATTCTTGGTTTGTACCTGCCAAGTGATATTGCAAGATATTGCCTACAATAGTAAAAATGGCACCTGCAACGATTTCTCCATCAAACTTCGCTACTAGGAGTTTAGTTTTAAAATCATGGTTACTCAAAAATGAATGAAAATATTCTTTGCCGAAGTAATAATTATCAGATGCCCCCAATTTATCCATTGTGGAGTGATAAATATTTATAAAGCTATCTATTTCATGCTTATCGATAGTCTCCTCAACAGTATAGCCAAACCGTCTTAACTGATTCAGTTCAGATTTTAACGATTTTCTAAAAGCACGACGCTGTTCATCAACGGGAATGGTTAAATCTATGGAAACAGTTTTATTTAAATCAACCAATTCACCAAATTCATTAAATAATTCAGATTGATTAATCAAGGGATGTAGTCTTGAAAATACTGAAATGATATTTTGCTCATTACAGAATTGTTTAAATTTCTTCTGAAAATATGTTATATACTCCTCGGAAAGATCATCGACATCCATTGTTATGATAGGGCCAGAATATCCATATACAGAGGTCGCATCATATAGCGAACTCCCTTCAATTGGACGAATAATTAGGGGTAGACAAATAAGCGCTTCGTGTCCTGAGATAGTAAATAAAATTGCTTTCTGCTTTTCTTGTAATTCTATCATATGAAAACAGGATGTATGATGAAAATCATAAGCTTTACACGACTTAACCAATTTATTCCAATTAGGGTCGTTTAATTCTATTACTTCAAAATTCATTTTATTTTATTTTATTTTATTATTTTCAAATCTGGAAATAGTTTTAATATCGTATTTCTCGCTTGTAATATTTCCTTTTTAACTTCACTGCTGACTTTTTTGGATTTTACACTTAAATTAGGTAGTGTAGGAATGCGTTCACTTTGAGTATTCAAAAATCTTGTTTGGATTGTTTGCAGAAAATCATCTGGATTCTCACAAATACTCTTATAAGAGATTATAATTTTATTGTTTTCTGGAACCTTTTCCAACTGCATTAAATATTCATGTTCCAAACACAAAATTTGTCCTACTATTTGTTCGTAAACAGATAGACTCTTTAACTGTTCATATTGTCTTGGTTTAATAGAGCCCCAAATTGTTTTATCACCATTTAACTTTTCTCTAAGTTTTAAAATTGAAAGAACATTATCTACCAAATTTCTTTTTATATAAATAAAACATGTTTTATTTAATTGCCTATATAATTGTTCAGCATGAAATCCAGCCAAAAATGATTTAAAAACAATAGGCCTTTCATAACTATACGTCATGTTTTTTAATAATGAAGACAATTGCTTCCAATTTATATTCTTTTCGTGATTTTGGATTTTCTGCTCCAAACCATCATAATTGAGATGGTAGTTCCAAAAATAACCAAACTCATGAGGTTCATCAATTCCTGTGGTTCTACCAAAATCTGATTGAAAATTACTTGTGTATTTCGATCCTATTAATTTCTTTGATAGTTCAATACCATAAATTGGTGCTTTCCAAAATGCCGCTATCAAATTGTTTATATGACCTACTGGTAAATAAGTTGATATCAATTGTGATACTAAGGTCGTTCCACTTCTAGGTGCTCCTAAGATATGAAGGGTAGGATAAGTTTCTTCCAATTCTTCAATAAGTTCATTTTGAGATACACTCAATAGATTGTTCAAAGATGTAATTACCTTTTCGAAGCGTTTATCCTTTTGATATTTTTCTGAAAGCTCTTGATCTCGTCTACTCATTTACCTAGTTTTTATGTATTCATCAAAAGGAATCTCAAAATCGGCGCCGTTGGGATTTGTGTCTTTCTTCCCAATTACATTAAAAATGGTTTTAAAGATTATTTTTATATCCATCCATATGGTCAAATTATCTACGTAATAAACATCCATCTCTAGCTTTTTGTCCCAATTTAAATTACTTCTGCCATTGACCTGAGCATAACCAGTTATACCTGGCCTTACTTCATGTCTTCTATATTCTTTAGGAGAAAATAATTCAAGATACCGCATTCGTAAAGGTCTTGGCCCTACAATGCTCATTTCTCCTCTTAAAACGTTTAACAGACTGGGTAATTCGTCCAGGCTTGAAGAACGTAACTTACGCCCAAAAGAGGTGAGCCTCGCTTCGTTAGGCAACAAATTTCCTTCTTTATCTTTTTCATTGGTCATTGATCGAAATTTGTACATCGAGAATGGCTTTCCATTTATACCGGGTCGTTCTTGTGCAAATAAAATAGGGCTTCCTAATTTTAGTCTTATGAGAATGCTGACAATAATTAAACCTGGAGATACAACTACTAACCCTATTATAACCAACAACATATCAAAAATGTATTTGAAAAAGTATTTATACATTTACTTTGTCTTTTATAAGTTGATATGTTCTTTTAATCAGATAATTATTTTTCAATAGATTAAATCCATTCATGCCCATTGCCTCAAGGTCATCTTTACATAGTTGGGTGATTTTATTTTGCATATTCAAATTATCTCCAGCCTTTACCCAGTAACCACATTCGGCTGTTTCAATTACTTCTCCTATATCCGTATTAACGTCAGTAGCTGCCAATACAGGTTTTTTCATTTCCAAATAAGCTAATAATCGCGAGGGGAAATTTGGAATGGTAAAATCCTTATGCAAAAATATCATTCCTACATCGCACGCAGCAAGTATGACATCATATTCGTTTCTAGGTAATCCAGGAAGTAGAGTAGCATTTGAGGGCTTATGTAAATCAAACCAATTTTGTAATTTTTTAAATTTTGTACCATTGCCTACGACTAAAATATGCGCGAGAGGTTCTTTAAGATTAAATATCGTTTCAATTAAAAACTCAACCCCTTGAGGAATGCCTATGTTTCCTCCATATACAAATATTTTTTTATCTAAAGGTATGTTGTATTTGTTTTTAATCTGCTCTTTTTCTTTTTGATTAAAGTTTATAAATACTGGTTTAATCGTATTCGGGTTTACTTCTACCTTTTCACTTAGAATATCTGGATTATGTTCAAGAATAAATTGTTTATTAGCCTCCGACATACATCCAATAGTATCAGATACATTATAAAGTATTTTTTCTTTCTTTTCAAAATACTTGTGCAGTGCCCCTCCTTTTTTCATCATCCCCATATCAACGGCATTTTGAGGGAAAATATCTTTTAATAATAAATAAGCATAGGCATTATCACGCTTTTTTATAAAGTCGATAACTTTAGAAAAAGTGATTGGAGGTGTAGAATACAGCACCAAATCGAAAGTTATATTCTTAATGTTTTTTTTGATAGCAGAAAGAAATTGTCTTTCAACAAAAACTTGCCCCAAACCTTTTTCAACTATATTGGTTTTGGTAAGGTTTAGAGTTTGAACATTTAATATGTTTGCTTTGCCTTCCTTAAAAAAAGAAGTTTTCTTTTTATGACGCCTTTCAACCGGTGCAACTATATAGACATTATGATCCTTTTCAATAAAATGATTTAAAAGGTCCTCATAAATGCCCCTCTTTTTTAAAGTGGTAATATTCACCATTGTAAGAAATAGTACGTTCATATTGGCTTTCTTATTTATTTTCCTGCCAAACTGTTCGTTTAATATAATCTGTATAAGACATTATAATCCTTACAACTTTTTCAGAAACATTAGGCATACTATAATCTGTAACTCTCCTAAAATTTCTTTCAGGATCTAATTTTTGTGTTTGCACTTGGACCAAACCTTGAAGAATGCGTTCGGTATTTAAGCCTACCATCATCACAGACGCCTCCTCCATAGCTTCAGGACGTTCATGTGCATCGCGGATATTTAAGGCTCTAAAGTTGAGTATTGAAGACTCTTCGCTGATTGTACCTGAATCTGACAATACAGCATAGGAATTCTTTTGTAATGCATTATAGTCGTGAAAGCCTAAGGGCTTTAAAAACTGAATGTTTTTATGCGTCTCTATCTTTTTTTTCTCTATCATATTTCTAGTACGTGGATGGGTAGAAACAATAACTGGATAATTATATTGTTCTGCAATAGTGTTCAAACTATCAATCAAGCCTTTAAAGTTTTTTTCTGAACTAATATTTTCTTCCCTATGTGCAGATACTACAAAATATTTATGCTTTTCCAAATTTAATTTGGATAGCACTTCTGAAGCTTCAATTTCAGGTAAATAATGATTTAAAACTTCAAACATGGGGGAACCAGTTTTTATTATTCTATCTGCCGGCAAACCTTCTCGTAATAAATATTCCCTTGCGATATCGCTATAGGTTAAGTTTATATCGCTCACGTGATCAACTATCTTTCTATTGGTTTCTTCTGGAACTCTTTGATCAAAACATCTATTTCCTGCCTCCATATGGAAAATAGGAATACGGCGTTTTTTCGCAGCGATAGCGCATAAACAAGAATTAGTATCACCTAATACCAAAAATGCATCTGGATTTACTTTTTCTAAAACAGGATCAATATTTATTAATATCTGTCCAGCGGTAGTAGTAGCGTTTGAGCCTGCGGCATTTAGAAAGTGGTCTGGTTTGCGGAGGCCTAGGTCTTCAAAAAATACGTCATTAAGTTCATAATCATAGTTTTGTCCTGTGTGTACTAGAACGTGTTCGATTGCTTCGGAAGCATCTAAGGCTGCTATCACTCTTGATAATCTTATAATCTCAGGGCGGGTGCCGACTACTGTCATTACTTTTAATTTCTTCATTCTGGATGGAACGCGGAATACACTGACTTAACGGATTCTCACGGATTTTTTTAATTTATAAATACTTTTTTTTGGAACGCGGAATACACGGATTTAACGGATTCTCACGGATTTTAATTAATTAGTATATATTTTTCTTTTGAACTGAGGTTTCTTTCCAAAATTCAATAACAGTCCAATTTCTATCTCTGTCGCTTTTAAATAGTTTATTAGTTGAAACTCATGCTCTTCACAGAGATTTTCAGCAGCTTTAAGTTCAATAATTATTCTTTCTTCTACCACTAAATCTGCAAAATACTTACCAACTTGTTGCTTTTCATAAAACACGTTAATAGGCATTTGTTTCTGAACATTTAGACCCATTTTGCGGAGCTCTATCATCATTGCATTTTCATACACTCTTTCCAAAAACCCATAACCTAATGAATTATAGACTTTATAGAATGCCTTGATTATCTTATCAGATATATCTTCATGTAACAGCATATTATATCAATATTTCTATGATTAACTATTATAGACGCAAATTTATAATAAAATCTGTGCTTATCCGCTAAATCAGCAAAATCAGTGTTCCACTACACTTCTTCAAAATAAGTATCGGCATCATTTTCATCATAAAACTCATTTATCCAAAAATTGGTGTATAATATATCGTCACCAATGTTTTTTATGTTATGGGTATACCAAATTGGCATGTCTACGTAGGCTGGTTCTTCTCCGTCTAAATAAAAATCTAACACCTCGTCGGTTCCTATTTTTCGCAACTGAATTAAGGCCTTACCCTTAATTACCGCAAAGCGTTCTATTTTACGGGTGTGGTAATGGTTTCCTCTTGTTATTCCTGGCACCGTAGTAGAAAATGACACCTGCCCCCCTACTCCTAAACGAATAATTTCCACGAAAGAACCTCTGGGGTCTGTATGCTGTTTAAACTTTATTGGAAAGTAGTTGGCAACATCCATATAACAACGATAGGTGTTGAATAGGTTTAATTCAAAAGTGTTGTTTATTGTAGGAATTTCTCCTCTGTCTTGATATTGCGATTTGTAGTTTTGTAGCAAACTCAATAATTCAGATACTTTGGCCTCAGAAGTATGGGCAACTGTATGTACAGCTTCATTCTTCTTCTCTCGAATTATTTTTAATATTTCTGCTACCAACTCACCCACATAGATAAGCTTTAAATCTCCATCAACCTGAATTTCTGGACTTTCTCCATTTGCAATTTGATGCGAGAACGTTGCAACTACCGAGTTGTAGTATGGATGCCCAAAGGGCCCAAAGACATTGGGAATTATCATACCTGTAAAAGTGGTTTGAGCTTCTTTTGCCCATTGAACAAATTGCTCTCGACCTTCTTTTTTAGATTTACCGTATAGATTATCTCGTTCTTCTTGAGATGAGGAAGACATAATTATATGTGCTTTGCATTCTGTACGCTTTAAGGACGCTATTAGATTTTCTACAAGCTCTACATTCGTTTTATAAATAACTTCTGGATCGTTGTGGCGATTCATGGCAGCAAGGTGCACTATCACATCACATTTTGAAACAAAAGTATCTAATTCCTTTTCATTCTTAAAGTACTCTTTTTGAAATTCAATTCTTTCAAATTCCTCAGCATGCAACCCTAAGTTGTTGTATAAATGTGTGCCAACAAACCCGTGTTGCCCGGTTATTCCTATTCGTAACATATTTTATTCTTAATTATCTATTATTGTTTCTCGCAGATCGACGCAGATTTAAAAACCGCAGATTTTAGCAGATTCAATATTTTTTATCCGCGCAAATCTGCGAACCAATCTGCGCTAATCTGCGAGAACCCATTCCATACAAGCCTATTCATTAAAATAATCAATCTCAAATCTGTATTCATCCTTCACCTCCCCAATCAAATAATCTGCCATCACCAATAATTTAGAATTCCGTTCCAAGGCTTGAATCTTACTTACATACCCTTTAGATACACAGAGTACATCCAGTTTATCAGCTAACAATTCAAAAGAAAACAATTTACAATCCTTAGCTGGGTTTTCCCACTTATCTATAGCAATCAATTCAATTTTAAACGAACCACTAACCACCGAAAACCAACGTCTTTCAATTTTATGCCCTTGCCAACCTCTAATCGTTTCAGTACTCCAGTTTTCAATGGTGTAAATGCGTTTTACCTCCGAAAGATCAAAATCATTATTATAACAAAGCTGTCCACGCTCATCGGTGTGTTGTCCACCTTTAATTATGTATGGTACTTCCATTGATGTTTTTTTATTTCTCGCAGATTGACGCAGATTTTTGCTGATTCTATTTCGCTAAATTTGAAAACAAATTTCAAAAAAATCGACGAGAAATCATAACGAGTCCTTCATTTACGATTTCATCATCTCCTGCACAATAGGCAGCCCTTTCAACAACTTCTTCATGCCCTCAACATCCTGTTGCTCGGTATTATGAGAGTTATAATCTTCAATCTCTGAAATTGCAGCTTCACCCTCAGAAAAATATTGCGCATAATTAAGATCTCTATTATCCGCCGGGATTCTATAAAAACCTCCCATATCTTCTGCTTTTATCATTTCCTCTCTGGTACAAAGCGTTTCATAGAGCTTTTCGCCATGTCTAGTACCGATTATCTTTATTTCATTGTCAGTTTTACAAAGTTCTTTTAAGGCTTGTGCTAAATCTCCAATTGTACCCGCAGGAGCTTTATTGACAAATAAATCACCTGCATTTCCTTTCTCAAAAGCAAATAGCACCAATTCAACCGCTTCTTCTAATGACATTAAAAATCGTGTCATATTAGGATCTGTAATAGTAATTGGATTCCCATCTTTTATTTGTTGCAAGAATAAGGGTATTACTGAGCCTCTTGAAGCCATTACATTCCCATAACGCGTAAGACAAACAGTTGTCTTGTTCAGGTTACGGGAAGCGGCTACCGCAACTTTCTCCATAAGTGCTTTTGATATTCCCATTGCATTAATAGGATAGGCAGCTTTATCTGTACTAAGGCAAATTACCTTTTGTACTTTATTAACATCTGCCGCATCTATAACATTTTGTGTTCCGAACACATTTGTGCGAGTGGCTTCTATCGGGAAAAACTCACAGGAAGGTACTTGCTTTAAAGCAGCAGCATGGAATACATAGTCCACCCCACGCATTGCACGTTCAACACTATCGTAATTGCGTACATCCCCAATGTAGAATTTAAGCTTATTATTTTTTAAGGCAGTACGCATATCGTCTTGTTTCTTTTCATCGCGACTAAAGATGCGGATTTCTTTAAAATGATCAGTGTTTAAGAAACGGTTTAATACTGCGTTTCCGAATGAGCCTGTGCCTCCAGTAATAAGGAGGGTTTTATTTTTAATTTTCATTTAATAAGGATTTATAGACGTCGATCCATTTATAGATTTGTGAATCAACTTTAAAATTTTCATCTACTAGTTTACAACTATTTATACGCATTTGTTGGTACTTATCTGGCTCTATTAGCAATAAAGAATCAAGAGCTTTTGCTAGCGTTTCTGGATCATTTGAGACGTGAAAACCTGCGTTATATTCTTCAAGAATTTGCCAAGGAGTTCCCTGGGAGGCAATTACTGGAGTTCCCTGATTTAAAGCTTCCACAACCACATTCCCAAAATTTTCAGTCTCACTCGCCAAAATTAATGCATATGATTCCGCATATACCTTCTCCTTCTGATCACCTTCCAGATGACCTTTAAAAACAACTTTATTCTGCAAATTTAGTTTATTAACCAAAGACACTAGTTCGTTTTTATAACTGTTATGTCTTTCCTCTTGTTTCCCAACAATTAGAAATTTTGAATCATTCTTCATAAAAACCTCACTTATCGCTAATCCCTTAATAAGCTTATGTAAGCTCTTTATAGGGTGGATTCTTCCAACATATAGTAGATTCTTAGTATTTGGTATCGCAAGCCTTGTTGAGGGGGCTATTAGGTTTGGAATCTCAACGATCTTATTTTTAGGAAACATTTTTCGAATTCCTTTAGTTTCTTGACGCGAGGTACTGTGGTATGTTATATTTTTATTCAATAATTTATATAAAAATAAAAGTGGTTTCTTCTTCCAACTACTAAACTTCAAGGCGTTTTCATTTAATTCGCCTCTCACAGACCAAATTATTTTTTTTTCAGGTTGAAAGAATGACCTATAAAAAAAACTATATATTGAAAAGGGACTAAACAAACTATTTAAATGTAAAACGTCACCTTTCATAATTTCTTTTGACAATCTCTTTCTTGTCTTTAAAGAAGAAATTCCATCAGTTCCGTAAAATACCTTTCCACATTCTAATTCTAGCCATTCACCTGGACTAATTTTATCCTGGATACCGAAAGTTGTTGTTACTACCGTGGTTTGGACATTATTATTTTTTAAAGCTGAACAATGCCAGTAGAGTGTATTACAGGGCCCTCCAATTTGGGAAGGGTAAAAAGCGCCAAGGGGAAAAAACACCTTCATTATGTTTCAGTTTAAAGTTTAAATTAGTTTACTTTTTTATTTACCCTAATAAGTTTGTCTTCAAGGATACCGTTGTGCATACACAAGAAAACAAAAGTCCATATTAAAACTCCAATACCCCCCACAGAAAACAATGTTGCTTCTCCAAAATTAGTAAATAATGCAATCAATGTTATAATAAGAAAGGGGCTGTTTTTTTGCTTTTCTATTTTCAAAAGCGAAATTATGGTTAACAATAAGATAATTGCGCCGATAACCCCCAGTTCTTCAATAGATGCCAGAAATAGATTTCCTTTTTCATAGGCTTTACCTATAGTTAGTGGATTATTTAATGGAATCAAATCAGAAGGCATTTTAAAACCAATTCCAAAAAAAGGATGAATAATTATATTATCAATTTGATTCTCGACCAAGCTTCCTCTCGAGGCAATAAAGCTATCTTGAATAGTTTCAGCATTTGATTTGTTTAAAAAACGAAAAATAAAACTATTGATTTTACTATAATAGAATAAAAGCAAAATACTGCCCAATGAAAAGAGTACTAATATCTTCTTCGTAATTAATCTTCTTAACTTCGAATTAATCATTACTATTACTGCTAAACCTAAAAAAATAGATAATAACGAGGTTCTAGAGAGTGATAAGTAGGTGAAGACAAAACTAAAAATAAAAAATACAAAATCCTTTTTGGAAAATTTATTAAACAATTTTATTAATAGGAAACCAGTAAAAGGCGCTAAGACAATGCCAAAAGCATTAGGATGCAAAGATATGCCTTGAAAGCCCACTCCGTTTTTTAGATAAGAAATAGCTGGTTGAAAAATAGAGAAGGCTGAACATATTATAATGGCAATAAACATCGCTTCAATATTATTCACTATTACATTTCTTTCAGGAATACTCCCAAAATAAGAGCTTTTATATGTGAAAAAAATCATCAACGTAAATGAAGATAATTCGACTAAGCTATTAAATGGATCGTATGAAAAAAAGAGAGAATGTAATAATAGAAATAGAAACAACAGTGGAAAGTAAATAGCTTTTGAAAAAAGACTACGGAATGAAAAACCATTATTACTCTTTAAAAAACTGACAAATATCAAAGAATATCTTAGGGAGCCGAGATCACTCGTTCCATCCCCTCCATTTACGTTTTGAACAAAAAATATGAGAAAATACAATAAGAGTAAATCTAAATTAGATAAATTTCCTCTAAAATAAAGAAAAAGGAAAACTATCAATGTCAAGAGTATTCCATAAGGAACATATAACAATGTAAGTATAACTAATAACCATTTAAAATAGTTTGTTACTGATTCAAACATTATCTAACAAGAGTTTTTCAAATTCATTAACTCTATTCAGGGTATAATTCACCTCGAATTCTTTTGATTTACAAATCTTCTCATTCATTGAAGGTCTTTTAAAGTTTATTACTTCATTTAACAATGCCTTTTGTAAATCATTTAAGTTATTCGTTCTATATACAATTCCCCACTGAATCTCTTTAACAATACAACTTGCTCCACAATTTTCATTTGTTATGACTTTAACCCCTCTAGAAAGCGCTTCATTTATTACCGCTCCCCATCCATCAAATTTACTAGGTAATACTAGATAATCTGAGTTAACTAAAAAATTCATTGCATCAGTATTATCCATGTTTCCATATAAAGTAATCCGATTTTCTAATCCTAATGCAGTTATAAGATCTTTTAATCTCGTCCTTTGTGGCCCATCACCAATAATATTAAGTCTCCATTCATAACTCTTCAATCCATTCATTGCTTTTACTAATTGTATTATATTTTTTCTATCTATTAACTGTCCAATAAATAAAAAAACTGGGGAAACACATTCGAGTTTTGAAATATTTAGTTCTTCTATTTTAGGCAGCTCAGTAAAATACTGGAATCTATGAATTTTTTCTTTGGAAAATCCCACAGAACTATACCACTCTGCTCCCAAATTACCCATAGCTAAAATTACATCAATTTTATCTCTGTATATAAAGGCTTTGATTCTATAAATCAATTTTCTAAAATGCCTTTGCCATCCTATAATAGAACCTGCTTCCACGATAACGACATTAAAATCGTCGTTGTTTGTTTCTCTAAAAACTTTATCAATTATCTTATAATTTGCGATTCCAGAAAAAATATTTATTGCGTCAGTATTATTTTCTTTTATTTTATTAGCTATTTGCTGATTTTCTAAAACGATTACTTCCGCTCTTCCCGTATCAGGTCTACTCCATCCTTGTTTAACTCGTTCGATGGATACTTCCTTTAAAACGGCTAGAATAACTTCATGGCGTTCGGCAAGTTCTCGTATCAAAAAAGATTGGTGGGGACTAACTATATTTTGCCAAAATATTAATTTCATACTGTTTTAATAAATTCTAAAATTTCTGAAGTAATACAATTCCAATTATTATTTTCTTTAATGAAATCAACTCCTTTTGTTGACATACTATTCAGTATGTTAGGATCGGTATTAAAAACCTTCTCAATCCCAAGTTTAATTCCTAAAGCATCTTCAGTTTCTATAATATGTAAAAAATCTAAATATTCATAAGGTAAAGATTTAAAATGAGTTGTTAAAACAGGGTTTCCAGAGAGCATATACTCAATAAGTTTTGAGGGGAAACCAAAATCATTTGCTAAGTTGTCAGTTTTCCTTGCGTTGATAAGCAAATCTGCACCTTGCATATAATCAAATAATAGGTCATTATCAACCATTCCATGAAAAAAAATTTTTTCATTTTTCTTAGCTATCTCTTTTACATAACTTTCTAAATCCCCATAGCCGTATAGGTGTAATTCATAATTCATGTTATTTAATAGTAAAAAGCCCTCAATAATTTCAACTATTCCATTATATTTTATTAAAGTTCCAGCAAAAAATATTTTTTTTACTTTTATTTTATTAAATTGTTTCTTATAAATTAATGTTTTATCACTCTGCTCTTTTTTATAACCTACTCTCGAGATTATGAAAGGAATTTTAAGATTCAAAGCTGAGATTACATTACAATTCAAGACAATAATTCCATCAAAATATTTCAATAATTTATGACCAACTTTGAAGATGATATATAGATATGCTTTATAAATGAGATTATTGGATTTGATATTTGGGAAAGGTGTGTCAATAGTTAAACTAAAGATTTGTGTTTTATAAATTATTTTTATTAGCATTAGGCATAAACATTTACCTAGACTAGAGTTAAGCAGGATTATATTTTGTTGATAAGTTGAATTATCTCTACACCATTTAAGAAGATAAATAAAGAAATTAATATTTTTCAAAAAATCTCGTATAACTGGATAATGAGTGCTGGGTATATAGTGAAATTTTTTGTCCTTAAACAAATATAAATTTTTCTCTTTTGTTTGCTCAAAATTATTAATAAAAGCTAATGAAACGATTTCCAATGAACTACCCAATTTCATGTTCATTGCATTCAGTAATTCAATTTCGTATTTTTTTCCAGCGACTGACAGATTCATGGTTTTTACGATCTCCATAGGCAACGCATTCCCACAAAACAAAAGTTTAGTTTTTCCCATTTCTATTTAACTTCTGGTGAATTTTTAAAAAATAATTTAACTGCTAATATAAATCCGCATTTTCTCCCATTATGTTTTTACTTAAAAAATCGCTCAAAATAAAAATTAACATACTTACAATAATTAAAGTTATTTTAGGCGTGCTCCTATTTTCCTGTTTGTTTTTTAACGTGTGTAGAATCGATTATTTATTTATTCCTCTATTCTCTATTCCAATAATCCAGTATAGTGTTTTGTATCAAGGCTAAACTTTTAACCAAGATTTCACAACTTTAACAGTCCAGATACTAAAAAAAGGCCATTTAAAATTCTCTGTGTTATTACAAATAAGAATCCAGTAGGCACTAGCTATTTTTAATTTCAAATTAATAATCAAACCAACCAAAAAATTACTATCCACCGTTCCAAAAGATTGAATGTACCCTTGGTCTAAAGGACAATTCTTTTTTTTGAAAATACGTGTTTTTTTATCAATTACCTTAAAATAACTTCCTCCTTATTCTTTCTCTATATTATTCGTAATTATATAACTTTAGGCAACGGAACCTTAGATAGGAGCAACTCTCACTTCAGAATTTCAGAAAATTTAAAAAACAAAATAATAATATTCCATTTTCATTACTGATTAGATATTTCATATTCCAAAATTCGTTTCCAGAGCTTACAAATACTTTCCATAGAAGTTTTTTCCAAACCCAAATTTCTACAATAAAAACTCATATTTTCTAATTCATTTGTTGGTAAAGTTAAAATTAGATTCAACGCTTTGGCAAATTCTAATGTATCTCCATTTGCAACCTTAAAGCCAGTTTTATAATTTATAACCAAATCTAGAGAAACACCTATATTAAATGAAACTACCGGTGTTCCACACATTATTGATTGATTAATCATCATTGGTCCAGAGTCCTCAATAGAAGGACAAGCAAAAAGATCTGCCGCTTGATAGGCGGTTGCAAGTTGCTTATAGTTAAGATAACCTAGAAATTTATGAGCAAAAGGGATTTCATTTTCTAGCTGCTGATTTCTGTTCCCAGCAACAGCTACGAATACTGTGGAATCTTCTAAAATCATTTCAGATTTAAGCAACTTCAATGATTCAATCAATTCTTTTAAACCTTTTCTACTCTCATTGATTGAGGCCGCCCCAAAAAAGATAATTTTTTTATCTAGAGGTAATCCTATTTTATTTCTAGCATCATGTTTATTATTCGGCTTAAATATATTTGAATCAATTGGTATAAGGACCTTGTACTTATTCTTATCTGTAAATAAACTACTGCTTTTTAACTGATTATATTGCCCCTGTGATGCTGCAATTGGAATAATATTCGCTGATTCTATATATTTCTTTTTTTCTTGCCATAATTGATTGGTAATATCTGACTTATCATTTGAATAAATTCCAGGACACATACCGCATTTAGCTGTATAACCCAAACAATTCCATGCATAATGGCATCCACCGGTCATAGGTGCCATATCCATCATGTACCAAAAAATAGGTGCCTTAGTTATTTTATTTAAATAATTTAGTCCAGTAGTATCTAAGAAATTTTGAGGGAAAAGATAAATAAAAGCATCTACCTTTGACGGTAAATTCTTTGCGATTTTTTTTGATAGCATAATCCCTTTCATTGGATTCAGGCCATTCATATGGTAATTTGGGTCCGTTTTAAATCTTGTGATTTTGAATAGTCTATTAAATCTAATTCTTAAACTCTTCAATATTCTATGAGTAAAAATCATACGGGATACTCCTCTTAAGGAGAACGTTTGTTCATAATTTTTCTCGAGTCTTGCATTGGTTATAATTTGCACGTTATAATTCGCCATTTCTAAACTATGCATTAAGTCAAAAGCCACAAGTCCAGCTGCTTTATATGGATGTGAGGCTGTCAATATAACTATATTCCCTTTTTTAATCATTCCAAATTCCCTTTGCGTGATTATTTATTATCTTTTTATATTGAATTGGATATATTATAGTCCCTGCTAAACCCACTATAATATTAGCAAGCAAAACACCAAAAATGCCTATTTTCATGCCCAAAAAAATCGCTAGCGGTATATTTATTATTGCACTACTAATACCCAGATACAATTGAATCTTTAGTTTACCTATACCATTTAGAAATTGGCTAAATATACTATTCCAAGTGATCATTAGGATCCATATTCCAACCAATGCTGACATTAAATATGGTATTAACACCTTATCTCCGATCCAAATATTGTAAATGTGTTTACTAAATATTAACATTAAAATACCCGTTATAAGTAAAAAAAACCATATTATATATAGTTTTTTCATAACGTTTTTTATCCATTCAATATCATTCTTTACCCAAGCCTCTGTGAATGCACTCCAAAAAGGGGATATTAATATAGAGGAAACCATCAATAGGACACTAAAGTACTGAAACGAAACGTTATAGGAGGTAACCTGCTCAGGGCCAAACAGTTGCGTAATGATGATATTATTAGTTTGATATAAAAAAATTACAGCAATTTGTATAATGAAGAATTTAGTGCCTAAATTAAATAAATCTTTGGCCTTATCAAATTTTACAAAATTCAAACCTGGTTTTATATGCTTATACTTCCTGTTAAAAAACCATATACTTGATAAAATTAGCACTATTAATGGGGAAAAACTGATTGCAATCCCTAAAGATAACAAAGAGCCTTCGGTGGTTTTAATTAAAATAAAAATAAAAATAAGAGATATTACTTTCCCCATAAAATCAAATAAAGAAGCTTTTGCAGGCATTTGATCCGCCATCAAAATTGTATTTATCAGCTTCAAAACAAATTGTACACTAAAGAACGTAAATACAAAGGATGCAAGTAAGCTTAATTCATTAGGTGCTATTATATCTTCTGCTGCATTTAATATATTATTCCAATTTAAAAATGGATTTATTATATAGAATAATACTAAAACTCCAATAATGATTATTGTCAAAATAGCATATGTAGTACTTATATAAATACGAGCTAAATCTTGATCATCTTTAGCAAATGCCTGAGCCAGTCGATTTCGCAGACCATTTCCTAAGCCTATATCAAAGAAACCGAACCATCCAACAATCGAACTTAATGTTATCCAAATACCATATCTAGTAGGCTCTAAATAATTAATTATTAAGGGAATTAGAAGTAGACTAATACCTATATTCAAACCTTTAATTATAAATGATCCTAATATATTTTTTTTAGCTAAATTTAGTCGCTTATCATCTATTCCAAAACCCGTAAAATCTCTTAAGAACCTTTTAATATTATTCAAGATTATAATTTATAGTTAATAATTTTTAATTTATTAAGTAATCAACAACAGAGATTACTTCCTCGTCTTTTAATTCATAAAAAAGAGGTAATCGTACCAAACAATCAGAGTAGTAATCTACAAATGGTAGGTAGCGTCCATCATGTCTATCTATATAAAATGGACTCTTGTGTAAACTTAAATAATGAAAAACAGCATGAATATCATTTTCTTTTAGTTTTGCAATCAGTTCTTTTCTCTGTTTTGGACTTTTACACACTAAATAGAACATATGCCCATTAATAGTAGCAAAAGAAGGTACAAAAGGTATCATAATATCGTTTTTGAGTGCCCATTCTTTTAAACCGTAATAATACTGTGCCCAAAGTTGCTTTCTTCTAGCTTGTATGTTTTCAAGATTTTCTAACTGCGCCCATAAAAAGCTAGATATTAATTCAGACGGCAAAAATGAAGAACCTATATCTACCCAACCATATTTATCAACCTCTCCCCTAAAAAAAGCGGATCTATTAGTTCCTTTTTCCCATATTATTTCTGCCCTTTTGGCAAATTGCATATCATTAATTGCTAACATTCCACCTTCTCCAGAAATAATATTTTTCGTCTCGTGAAAAGAGAATGCTGCTAAATGCCCAATTGAACCTAAAGCCTTTTTAACACCATCACGGCCGGTATAATAACTATCGATAGCTTGTGCAGCATCTTCTACAACATACAAGTTGTATTTATTTGCCAATTCCATAATTTTATCCATATCGCAAGCTACACCCGCATAATGTACAGGAACAATCGCTTTTGTTCTCTTAGTAATAAGTGCCTCTATACTATCTTCATCAATTCCTGGGCGGTCTTTCCTACTGTCTGCAAAAACTATCATGGCTCCACGAAGTACAAAAGCGTTAGATGTGGAAACAAATGTATAAGAAGGCATGATTACTTCATCTCCTTCCTTTATGTTTATAAGAATAGCTGCCATTTCAAGAGCATCTGTACAAGAAGTAGTTAAAAGGCTTTTCCCAAAACCATATTCTTCCTCAAAAAATTTTTGACATTTCTGTGTATACTTACCATTACCGGAAAGCTTACCAGTACTAACGGCATCGTATAAATAATGTGTTTCCTTACCTGTTAAATAAGGTTTGTTGAATGGTATTTTCATGTTAATCTTACTCTTAACTTATTAAACTTATAGATATCCCCATGTTCATCTTTTGCATCTATAATTCTTAATGTATTTTCTCCACATATAACTATAGGAAATTCATTTTCAAAGGTTAATATCTTTCCATATTTAGGTGTTTCAAGCTTATATCTTTCTATAGCTTCTACCTTATCTATTGTTATTAATTTCTTTCCATCCACATATGTTTTAGCTCCATCATAAGGATAACCAACTGCATCTACAAATCGTTCTATATACTTAGCATCTTTTGACCAGTCTATAAAATAATCCTCAAAATCTCTCCAAACACTATAGGTAGCTAGGCTTTCATTTTGTTTAAAATGTGAAATCCTTTCTTTTCTGAATAACTTAGAAAATATTTTTAAAACTAATGAAACATAGATTGAACTCATTATATCAATAGCTTCACTTATTTTAATGGGGTATACTATTGTGGTCTTTTCGGAAATTATAATTTCTCCTTGATCCATTTTGTTATTTGCGAAAATAGCAGTGGCACCGATTTCTTCTTCGCCATTTATTAACATATTAGGAAGTGGAGAGAACCCTCTATACTTCGGAAGTAAAGAATCATGAAGAACTATTAGGTTTTTCGCATTAATGATTAGCCATCTCCAACCTATAGCTAAAGAAAATTCGCTATTTATAATATAATCTTCATCTTTTTTGTATACATCAATATTATGATCCTTACATAACTCGAAAATTTCATTACAACAATCCTCCTTATTACCTTTATCTTCAGCAGTTATAACTTTGTCAATTAAACTAATATAGTTTTTATTTTGTAAAATATGAATTAGACTTTCATACCCCTTTTTATTTAGTAAAAATAACGTTATTGACATATTATTAATCTCTAATTGATGAAACATAGAAATGATATGAGCTTTTCGATTTCTCTATTGAACTTAAGTAAAGCTCTTTTTTTGATATATAACCCATACGATAGGCAACCTCTTCAAGACATGCTATCTTTAACCCTGTTCTTTTCTCCACGGCTTTTACAAACTCAGTAGCTTCGGTTAAGGCTTCATGAGTCCCAGTGTCTAACCAAGCAAAGCCACGGCTTAAGATTTGCATTTTTAAATCTCCTTGTGCTAAATAACTTTGATTAACAGTAGTAATCTCTAATTCACCACGATGTGATGGTTTTACATTTTTAGCTATGTTTACAACCGAATTCGGATAAAAATATAGTCCAACGACTGCATAATTAGATTTTGGTTCATCAGGTTTTTCTTCAATACTAATTACATTCTTATTTTCATCAAACTCTGCGACGCCATAACGTTCAGGATCATTCACATAATTCCCAAATACAATTGCCTTTTTTTCTTCTTTCACTGTTTGTACAGCATCACTTAAAAGTTTTTGCAAACCTGCTCCATAAAAGATATTATCGCCTAAAACTAGACAAACATCATCACTACCTATAAATTCCTCACCTATTATAAATGCTTGTGCTAATCCGTCAGGACTTGGTTGTTTTTTATAAATTAGTTGAATTCCGAATTGACTACCATCACCTAACAATTTCTCAAAATTTGGAAGGTCATGGGGCGTAGAAATAATTAAAATTTCTCTAATGCCTGCAAGCATAAGAACCGATAACGGATAGTAAATCATCGGCTTATCATAAATAGGCAACAATTGTTTGCTAACGGCTATAGTTAATGGATGTAAACGTGTTCCTGATCCACCTGCTAAAATAATTCCTTTCATAAATTTTTCATTTATATAGCTGTCTATAATAATCTTGGTAAGCTCCACTAGTGATGCTATCCATCCATTCTTTATTTTCTAAGAACCAATCGATAGTTTTAGATAAGCCTTCTTCGAAGGTAACTGACGGAGACCAACCTAATTCTTTGTTTATTTTAGAGGAATCTATAGCATAACGTAAATCATGACCTGGACGATCTTTTACATAGGTTATTAGTTTTTCACTTTCTCCTACTGCTCTTACTAGCTTCTCATCCATTTGTTGACATAATAATTTTATTAAGTCAATATTTTTCCACTCATTAAAACCGCCTATGTTATAAGTTTCGTGATTAGCTCCTTTATGAAAAACTAAATCAATAGCGATGGCATGGTCAATAACATACAACCAATCTCTAGTATAATTACCATCGCCGTAAACTGGCAATGCTTTTTTAGTGATGATATTATTTATAAATAAAGGAATTAATTTTTCAGGAAACTGGTTTGGCCCATAATTATTTGAGCAATTAGAAATTACATATGGCAAGCCATAAGTTTCGCCATAAGCTCTAACGAAATGATCTGAACTTGCCTTAGAAGCTGAATACGGAGAATTGGGATCGTAAGAAGTGGATTCCGTAAAAAGCCCTGTTTCACCAAGAGAACCATAAACTTCGTCCGTACTAACGTGGTAAAATCGTTTGCCCTCCCAATTATTTTGCCATAAATCTTTAAAAGCATTTAGCAAAATCATAGTTCCTAAAATATTGGTTTTAGCAAATGCTAAGGGATCCGTAATAGATCGATCAACGTGTGATTCAGCCGCTAAATGAATAACGCCATCGAATTGATATTCTGAAAATATACCATTGATAAATGCTTCATCAGTAATATCGCCGTGTAAGAAGGTGTAATTTGAAGCATTTTCAACATCTCTAAGGTTTTCTAAATTGCCTGCATAAGTTAGTGCATCCAAATTATAGATATGGTAATTTGAATATTTAGTAACCATCAAACGAATAACGTGGGAGCCAATAAATCCGGCTCCACCTGTTATTAATATGTTTTTATTATTCTTCATAATCAGATTAAACTATCATCCCAGCAGCAACGGTTTCATTAGTATTATCATCTATTAAAATAATACTACCCGTAGTGCGATTAGTGCCATAAGGATCAATCATTAAAGGTTTGGTAGTTCTAATGGTAACCCTACCTATTTCGTTCATCTCGAAAATATCTTCATCCTTAATACGATCATAGGTATTAATATCTACCTTATACAAAACACTTTTAATCATTGCCTTTTGCGAATTTTCAGTATGGCAAACGGTGTATTTTGCTCTTGGTTGTGAGGGTTTGTTGCTCATCCAACACAGCATTACGTCAAACTCCTGGGAAGTTTCTGGCCTATTATTGGTTCTAACAATCATATCGCCTCTACTTACGTCTATATCATCCTCTAAAGTTATGGATATAGACATAGGAACATAGGCTTCATCAAATTCCTGTTCAAAGCCATCAATGCTCTTTATTTTTGAAGTGAAGCCTGAGGGAAGTGCTATAACTTCATCGCCTTTTCTAAATACTCCACTTGCTATTCTTCCAGCATAACCTCTATAATCTATAAAGCCTTCTCTTTGTGGGCGAAGTACGGTTTGAACTGGAAAACGAGCATCAATTTTATTTAGATCGTTTGCAATGTGCAATGTTTCTAAGGTATATAACAAGGCTGCACCTTTATACCACTCCATATTTTCAGAGCGGTTTACTACATTATCTCCGTGTAAAGCACTAATTGGAATATAAGTAATATCTTTTGTAACAAGCTTAGATGACACTTGCTCATATTGATTTACAATGTCATTATAAATTGCTTCATCATAATCTACAAGATCCATTTTGTTAATACATACAATTAAATGTGGTATTTGAAGCAGGGAAGCGATAAAAGAATGTCTTTTAGTCTGTTCGATTACTCCGTGGCGTGCATCTACCAAGATGATTGCAGCATTAGCTGTAGAAGCCCCAGTTATCATATTTCGAGTATATTGAATATGACCAGGCGTATCGGCTATAATAAACTTTCTTTTGGGTGTTGTAAAATATCTATAAGCAACATCTATTGTAATACCTTGCTCTCGCTCTTCTTTTAAGCCGTCAGTAAACATTGCTAAGTCAATATTATCATGACCCTTTTTTAAGCTTGTACTCTCAACAGCCGCTAACTGATCTTCAAATATAGATTTTGAATCATACAACAATCTTCCTATGAGCGTACTTTTACCGTCATCTACGCTCCCTGCAGTTGTAAATCGTAATAATTGATTGTTATCTACTATCATTTATCCTAAGTTTAATTCTTTTATTTATTACTATTAATAAAATCTTAGAGATTTAGAAATAGCCTTGCTTCTTCCTATCTTCCATCGCAGTTTCTGAACGCTTATCATCTGTACGATTACCACGTTCTGTCATTCGCATGGCAGCAACTTCTTCTGCAATTTTTTCAAGCGTATCGGCTTCAGATTCTATACCTCCGGTGATAGTAATATCTCCCAATGTTCTAAAGCGTATTTTTTTAGTTTGAATTTCTTCGTTGGGTTCCAATTTTAAATATTCTGAAACGGGAATCCAAGAATTGCTTCGCCAAACTACTTCGCGTTGGTGTGCGAAGTAAAGGGATGGTATTATAATTTCTTCACGCTTGATATAATTCCATACGTCCATTTCGGTCCAATTGCTTATTGGAAACGCACGAAAATGCTCACCTTCAAAATATTTTCCATTCAAAAGGTTCCATAATTCAGGTCGTTGATTTTTTGGATTCCATTGTCCAAATTCATCACGATGTGAAAAGAAGCGCTCTTTAGCACGCGCTTTTTCTTCATCTCTTCTACCACCACCAATAGCACAATCTATTTTATTGCTTTCTATTGCATCTAGGAGGGTAGTAATTTGAAGCGCATTTCTAGTCGCATTTTTACCTCTCTCTTCCGCAACCCTTCCATTGTCAATTGAATCTTGAACTGATCCAACAATAAGCTGCACTCCAAATTCCTCTATCAAATCGTCACGAAACTGGATAGTTTCAGGGAAGTTGTGCCCAGTATCTACATGAAGTAGTGGAAAAGGAATTTTGGAAGGATAAAATGCTTTCTTGGCTAAATGTGCTACAAGAATAGAATCTTTTCCACCTGAAAATAAAATTACAGGGTTTTGAAATTGGGCATATACTTCACGAAGAATAAATATAGCCTCTGACTCCAATTCATCTAAATAATTTAAATAGTACTTACTCATTTTCTTTCTATTTTTCCAATTACTTGTTTTATAATCATATCAACTATGGTATCCAAATCTAAATGGGTAGTGTCAACTTCCACATCAGGAGCCAAAGGTAGCTCATAAGGGGCATTAACACCAGTAAAATTTTTAATTTCACCTTTTCTAGCTTTATTATACAGCCCTTTTACGTCTCGGCGTTCACATTCCTCAATTGGTGTATTTACGAAGACTTCTATATAATTTGCGTAGCCGACAATTTTCTTTACATTTTCGCGATCTTCTCTATATGGGGAAACAAAGGAAGCTAAAACTACTAAACCAGCATCCATCATTAAATTAGCAACTTCACCTATTCTACGAATATTTTCAGAACGATCCTCTGCTGAGAAGGATAAGTTGGAACAGATTCCTTTACGCACGTTGTCTCCATCTAATAAATAGGTATGAATACCTTTATTATAAAATGCTTGTTCAACAGCATTGGCAACTGTTGATTTTCCAGAGCCGGATAGACCAGTAAACCAAATTAAAAGTGGGGCGTGGTTTTTAAGGCTGCTCCTTTTATCGCGATCCACATTAAACTGATGTATAAATATGTTTTTCTCCATAAAAATGAAATTAATCTTTTAATCCGTAATTCAATCTATACCAAACTCGTTCATGTAAGTAGTACAAGATCATTTTAGTTATTAGTTCGGACATGCCGATTTTAAGGCCAGAAAGCGGATTTCCTGTTATTAGCCAAGCTAATAACATTGTATCTAAAGTGCCAACACCCCTCCAGGTAAAAGTCTTTGCTATATGCCTGATTCTACTCTCTCTTATTATTCCAGCCTTCGATAAGTTTATTTTAAACCAAACGCGTTCATGCAAATAGTATAAAAACATTTTAGTAAACACCTCAGCCATTCCTATTTTCAAGCCTGTTAAGGGGTTACCAGTAATAAACCATGATATTAAAATGGTATCTATGGTACCTACAATTCTCCAGGTAATGGCTTTGGCTATGTGCCTTTTTTGAGACCTTCCTATCATTAGCTGCGTACTAAGAAATAGTTGTTTAAAAGATTCCTTTTATTATAGGCCAATGGCTTTGCAGTAGCTTGATCGATAACCTCTAGGCCTACTGCTCTGCAGATTGCATCACCTGCGGCGGTATCCCATTCCATAGTAGGGGCGAATCTTGGGTAAATATGGGCTAAGCCTTCAGCCACCAAACAAAATTTTAGGGAACTGCCCTTACTTACAATTTCTACCTTATTATCCTTTTTAATATTGTCTATAAAATTTTTGGTGTCTTCGTTTAGGTGCGATCTGCTGCCAACAATCTTTGTTATATCTAAATCAAGATCAGGTTTGATAGTTGTGGCTTTTTTAAAGATTTCGTCAATTGCTATATTCTCAGAGTCGAGAACTAGTTTTTTAGAACTTTTAGTGTCTTCCGTAGTAAAATAAAGTGTTTTAGTTACAGGCACGTATATGACACCTAATACAGGTACACCGTCTTCAACAAGGGCAATGTTTACGGTGAATTCACCATTTCTTTTTATAAACTCCTTGGTGCCATCTACAGGATCAACGATCCAACACTGTTTCCAATCTTTTCGTAGTTCAAAGTCCAATTGTTTATTTTCCTCGCTGATTATTGGAATTGAAGTGGGTTTTAAATAACGATTGATAACATCATTTGCATTTTTATCGGCTTGTGTTAAGGGAGAATTATCACCTTTAATTTCAACATCGAAATTGGTGTCATAGATTTTTAATATTTCGATTCCCGCTTCGAGCGCTGCCATAATTGCAATACTGAGATTATTTTTCATAAACAATTTGATTCTTAGTATATTGAATTTCTAGTTTTATAACAACTTTAAAAAATATAATTATAGTTATTTCAAATTACTCCAATACCACTCTACCGCCTCTTCAATTCCTTTATCAATAGCGTGAGTAGGTTTATAATGCAATAGCTTTTCAGCCTTCTCCACAGAAGCCAAGGAATGTGGAATATCTCCTTTACGGTTGGGACCATGAGTAATTTCTACCTCAACAATTTCTGGGTCAAAGGCACTTAAATGTTTTTTTAGTAAATCAGTAAGCTGCACCAAATCAGTTCTATCGCCAACCGCCGTATTATAAACTTGATTGAGCGCTGCTTCGTTTTCAGTGGTAAGCGCCAATAAGTTCATTTGCACTACATTGTCAATATATGTAAAATCCCGTGAATAACTGCCGTCACCATTAATAAGCGGGCTTTGGTGATCCATAAACTGTTTAACGAATAATGGGATTACCGCTGCATAAGCACCATTTGGATCTTGGCGTCTGCCAAAAACATTGAAGTATCTAAGTCCGATAGTATCTAAACTGTAGGTAGTATGAAAAATGCTAGCATACAATTCATTTACATATTTTGTAATAGCATAAGGCGATAAAGGTTTACCGATGACATCCTCCACTTTAGGCAAAGCTTCACTATCGCCATACGTAGAACTGCTGGCAGCGTATATAAATCGTTTTACACCTGCATCTCTCGCAGCAACTAACATATTCAAAAAACCGCTAACGTTTACATCGTTGGAAGTAATTGGATCATTAATAGAGCGCGGCACTGAGCCTAAAGCTGCCTCATGCAGAATATAATCTTGCCCTTTACAAGCGGTGTGGCAAGTTGCTAAATCGCGAATATCGCCTTCAATTAAGTTAAATTTTTTATTTGATAGGAAAGGTTCAATATTACGCCTATGGCCTGTGGCGAAATTGTCTAAGCAGGTTACGGTTGCGCCTATTTCTAATAAAGCTTCGCAGAGATTGGAGCCAATGAAGCCAGCTCCGCCTGTAACGAGAATATTCTTATCTTTTAATATTTTAAATTGATCTAAATTCATTGTTTATTAATTCGGGAATCGTTAATTGGTTAATTGGTTAATTGGTTAATTGGTTAATTGGTTAATGGGTTAATGGGTTAATTGGTTAATTGGTTAATTCGGGATTCGTTAATTTGGGATTTGTTAATTCGGGATTCGGGATTCGGGAATCGGGAATCGGGAATTGAATTTATATTTTTACTTTTCATCGTTCTTATTCTTTAAATATCGAATATAGCCATTAATTAACTGAATGCATTTTTCAGTTTGTTGACGTATTGCAGTCAAAATTTCTTGATTAATATAGTTGCAATCTTTTGCTTCAATACTATGGTTAAGAATTTCGGCTACTGATCCCCTTGAAAACCTAAGAAAATTAATATTCTCTTTATAATGATACCTCCCCCAACCTTCAGCAATATTTGCTGTTGAAGAACGAGCTGCACGCAAAATTTGCGAATACAATTCGAACCTTTCAGTTTTGGGCAGGTTTGTTAATACATTTTCTTTTAAAAAAACCTTTAAGTTATAACATTCCTTCCAACAGTTTAAATCCTCGAAATTTGATGCCATAATGTTTTGGTTAATTGGTTAATTGGTTAATTGGTTGATTGGTTAATTGGTTAATTTGTTAATTGGGGATTTGTTAATTGGTTAATTGGTTAATTCGATAGTACGGGTTTTAAATTTAACTCGCCGAATCCCGAATCCCAAATCCCGAATCACAATTTCGCTGTTGGGTTTTTTAGGACTCCTTTTACGTCGTAAACAATTGCATTTTCCTTTTTAAAAGGATCGAGGTCTAGTTTTAAAAATTCATTATGCGAAACCCCTAACACTATACCATCAAACTTTTTATTGTCAAGAGTATTTTTGGTTTCAATCTTATACTCGTGCATAACCTCTTCGGGTTTAGCCCACGGATCGTAGGTAGTTACTTTAACCCCATAATCTTCGAGGGCAGCTATAACATCTACAATACGGGTATTGCGTACGTCGGGGCAGTTTTCTTTAAAAGTAATACCAAGCATAAGGATTTCGGCATCGCATATAGCAATGCCTTTTTTAATCATACACTTAACTACCTGACTTGCTACATATTCGCCCATAGAATCGTTAAGCCTTCTTCCCGCCAAAATAATTTCGGGATGATAGCCTTTTTCTTGTGCTTTTTGTGCTAAGTAATACGGGTCAACCCCAATACAGTGTCCGCCAACCAAGCCCGGTTTAAAGGGCAAGAAATTCCATTTGGTTCCGGCAGCTTTTAATACTTCGTGGGTATCAATTTCTAAAAGATTAAAAATTTTAGCCAGCTCATTTACAAAGGCAATATTTATATCGCGTTGCGAATTTTCAATAACCTTAGCAGCTTCCGCCACTTTTATACTGGGCGCCATATAGGTACCTCCCGTGATTACAGAAGCATAAATAGCATTTATTTTTTCAGCAGACTCCGGTGTTGAACCTGCCGTAATTTTAAGGATTTTATCTACTGTATGCTCCTTATCCCCCGGATTTATACGTTCTGGAGAATACCCCACATAAAAATCTTCGTTTAGTTTAAGTCCGCTTACCTTTTCCAATACCGGCACACATTCTTCTTCGGTTACGCCGGGATATACTGTAGATTCATATACTACAGTATCTCCTTTTTTAAGCACACGTCCCACAGTTTCACTGGCAGCGTATAAGGGTTTTAGGATGGGACGGTTGTTTTTATCGACAGGAGTTGGCACCGTTACAATAAAGTAATTGCAGCCTTGAATATCCATTAAATCGGTACTACAAAAGAGACCATTTTTTAATGTGGGTGTACCATTGTTACCTGCATTCCCTGAAGAAATAAACGCAAGGTCTGACAAGGTATTTGCTTTTAATAACACCTTTTGCAATATTTCATCGGCAACCTCCAGCGTTCTATCGTGGCCGTTTTGCAGCTCCTCTACTCTTTTTTTATTGATATCGAATCCCACTACTGGGTATTTGGTAGCAAAGAGCCGTGCTAAAGGGAGTCCAACATACCCCAGGCCAATAATGCCGATTTTTATTGAATTTTCGGCATTAGCATGGCCTGACGCGGACTCGGGGGTCGTTTTTAAAACTTCCATAAATGGTTTAGACAAATTTGTATTAATGATTATTAGTCAATATCATAACTGTACCTAGGGAGAAATTGGCACTTTAAATTTTGAAGAAACAAAGATAAAAATAGATTTGGGTTTTTGTGGGGTTTTTAGGGGAAATTTCGGTTGGCGGTTGGCGGTTGTCTGTTGTCGGTTGGCGGTTGTCGGTTGTCGGTTGTCGGTTGTCTGTTGTCGGTTGTCGGTTGTCTGTTGTCTGTTGTCTGTTGTCGGTTGTCTGTTGTCGGTTGTCTGTTGTCTGTTGTCTGTTGGCGGTTGTCTGTTGTCGGTTGTCGGTTGTCGGTTGTCGGTTGTCGGTTGTCGGTTGTCGGTTGTCGGTTGTCTGTTGTCGGTTGGCGGTTGTCGATTATGGGTTACCTGTTGGCGGTTTGAATGCCCAATGTTTCATGACTAGGGAAGGGGAGTGTTCATTAAAGTGTGTCATCGGTTAAAAATCTGTTATCAAAATAATCTACGAGGTCTCTTCTCACGGATGTCCATGCAAACATAGTTCCATTCCATCTAGTCTGTGCATTTACT